>DATFYI010000149.1:0-37710 GCA_035315125.1 Anaerolineaceae bacterium
AAGTACGGGTGAACAGTTATGCTCATTCCAGGTTTGAGCGGTGTACAAGCTGGGGTCGGTGATGGGGTTACAGGGGGAATGATCTCTGTTGTAACTTCTACCGTTAGAGCAGGCAATGTGGGCGATTGAACTTGACAGGCACACAGGAATAAATACAACATGATGACAACAAGCAGTTCAGGTAGGCTTTTGTTGAATAGAAGTTTACCCATTTTGGCCCCCCTGAAAATAGATCGATCGATAAATTAAGTATATCAACTGATTTCTATGATTCATTAGAATTCTGCTGAACATTTTAGATAGCCGATTTTTTTAAATAGCTGGTACTAAAGTTGCATCGACTTCAGGATACCGGCTGCCCCAATTAAAATTCCCCCTGATTAAAACGTTTCTTGGGCGGTTCCAGGAGACTCATTTATGAAAAAAAGTTACCTTTTTCTGGCTGTGGTAATCCTGCTGGCGATGATCGTGTTCGCCTGTACCAGCACAGAACTGTTGCAGTTGACCCCCAATGCGATCACCACCACATCTGCCGGCGTGGTGCTGTACCAGGATGATTTTTCCAATCCAAGCAGCGGTTGGGATACCTGGAACCAGAACGGTTCGTTGGTGGCCTACCAGGACGGGGGTTTGAGAATCCTGGTAAATGAGATACAATACGATTACTGGAGCCGTCCCGGGGTATATTTCAACGATTCACGTGCTGAGGTGGACGCTCGTAAATTGGCCGGGCCGGATGACAATGATTTTGGCATCCAGTGTCGCTACCGCGATCAAAATAATTATTACGCCTTTCTGATTAGCAGCGATGGTTATTTCGGGATCGTAAAAGTGAAAGACGGCAAGTATGCCATCATCAGCGGCACAAGTTTGCAATTCAGTGACGCCATTCAGAAAGGTCAGGCCAGCAATCATCTGAGGGCCGAATGTATCGGTCAGAATTTAACCCTGGCGGTCAATGGGCAAAAGCTGGCCGAGGCACAGGATGCAGATTTTTCGTCCGGAGAAATTGGCCTGACAGCCGGAGCGTATAATACACCCGGCGTGGATGTGAGGTTCGATCATTTTGTAGTCTATAAACCTTAAGGGTATGAAGATTTTTCTTGATTCGATTGGGTGCCGGTTAAACCAGAGTGAAATTGAAAAAATGGGCAGCCAGTTTCGGGCAGCCGGGCACACGCTAGTCGACAGCCCGCTGGGAGCCGATCTGGTGGTGGTGAATACCTGCGCGGTGACCGCCGAGGCCGCCTCAGATTCGCGACAGAAAATTCGCCAGGCCAGCCGCTCTGGCCAGGCTGAGATTGTGGTGACCGGCTGCTGGTCAACTCTATCGCCAGAAGAGGCTGCTGCCCTGCCTGGAGTAAAACGGGTTGTCTCGAACGAAGCCAAGGATCACTTGGTCTCTGAGCTCTTATACATCTCTGAAGAGGTATTCGACCGTGAGCCGCTGAGCCGCCAACCCCTGCCGGGTTTACATTTACGCACGCGTGCTTTTATCAAGGTACAGGACGGCTGTGATAACCACTGCACATTTTGTATAACCCGCCTGGCACGCGGCAAAGGACGCAGCCGGAGCATAGCGGATATAACCAAGGATATCCGAGCGGCGTTGGAGGGAGGCGCGCAAGAGATTGTTCTGACCGGCGTTCACCTGGGTTCGTGGGGCCAGGATTTTGAAACACCGCTGAGCTTGCGTGGCCTGGTCGAAGCGATTTTGGAACAGACCAATCCAGCCCGCTTGAGGCTTTCATCGCTTGAGCCCTGGGACCTGGACGAACAGTTCTTCACACTCTGGCAGGATAACCGCATGTGCCGGCACCTGCACTTGCCGCTGCAGTCCGGTTCAGCGGCAATACTGCGGCGCATGAGGCGCAAGACCAGCCCGGCGCTGTTTAGCCGGTTGGTGGAAATGGGGCGGGCAGTTTCTGAGGAGATGGCCATCACAACCGATATTATTGTGGGTTTTCCGGGCGAAGGTGAGGCGGAATTTACCGAAAGCCTGGCCTTTGTACAGGAGATGGATTTTGCCAATGGGCACGTCTTTAGCTATTCGGCCCGCCCGGGGACGCCGGCAGCACGTTTCTCTAATCAAGTGGCGGGCGCCTTGCGAAAGCAGCGCAGCATCCAGATGAGGGCAGCGCTGGCATTATCAGCTCAGACATACCGCCAGCGATTTGTCGGATGTGAACTGCCAGTCTTGTGGGAAGCAACCGATTCATTCGGTCCGCAGGGCTGGCGACTGCAAGGATTGACGGATAACTATCTGCGTGTTGAGGCGCAGGCTCCCAAGCGCATCTGGAACCAAATCAGCCGGGTCAGGTTGGAGAGCATCACCGCTGAAGGGCTGGCAGGCAAGCTCATTCCGGAAACAGCGAGTGCACCATATCCACAATAATTTTGGCGACCTGGTCGATGCTCAGTTTAGCGGTGTTCAGGACGGCGTGGTACAAGAGTGGATCAGCCCAATCGGCTACATAGAAGCGCTGGATGTAGCTGGCCGAGTCGGCGTCGCGTTCCGCAATCAGATCCTGGGCAGTCCGGCGGATTTCAATCTGAGGATAATAAGCTTGCTGTTCCTCTTTTAGTTGGCTGTTTACACGCTGAATGCGATATTCCAAAGGGGCCTCAATGCGGATATGCAAGACACATGGATAATCCCTTAAGATCATTTGACCACCCCGTCCGATGACCAGCATGTTGCCGTGTTGATAAGCTGCCTTTATCGCCTTTTGGACCAGGGCCAGGGCGGAAGCTTCGTTGTACAGATGGTCTTCTGCAGTAAACGACCTGGCGATTGATTCAAGCCGGTCCACAGATTTTATCGAAGGCTTTGAGCGCCGTCGCAGGAGATAGTCGACGAATTTCTTTAGTTTAGTGTTCTCTTCAGAATATTCTGAATAATTGATAATCTCCTGTTCTGAAAAACCCGCTTCAAATGCCGCTCTGGCAATCTGACGCCGATCAAATTGATGATAGCCTAACTGCTGGCAAACCAGTGCAGAAATCTCGTCTCCACCACTGCCGTATTGGCGCGAAACTGTGATGACAGCCATAACCTACCTCCTTGACTGTTCTATCCAGTCAATTACAAAAAGCTGTCGCAGGAATCAACGGTTTCCAAAGATGATTTCCGCCCTGGTATTTTGGCTTATAACCGTCCAGAAAGTTTATCAGGGTGTATTGATGCTATCCTGATTTTACACATTTACTATAGCATATTTCAATGCTTGCCGGTTGATTGAATTTTCAACCTTATTCGTTCGGTTGGGGCTTGACAAGATCGATGGTTTGCGTAATAATATGGGTGACCGGTCACCCATATTATTGTGAGGAAAATGAATTGGCTCGCTACCGCCAGATCGATAGAGAAAAAAGTGTTTCGGAAACTCGCCAGCACTTGCTATTGGCGGCAATGGAAGAATTTGGCCAAAAAGGATACGCCAGCGCAAATATTAACCGTATCTCTGAGGCAGCCGGTCTGGCCAAAGGGACTGTCTATAATTATTTTCCCAGCAAACAAGCTTTGTTGCTGACACTCATCAATGAAATTGGTGCGGATCACCTCAGCTATATTACAGGTCAGGTGCTGGGGGAAACAGATGCGATCCGGCGTCTGGAATGTTTCTACACGGCCGGGTTTAATTACGTGGAAAAAGAGCCGTTGCAGGCCCGTTTTCTCATCACGACACTTAATAGTGCTGAGGAAGAGTTTAAGCTGGCGATGTTTCGCGCGTACCAGTCGATGTTCCAACTGGTCAGTGATGAGATATTAGCAGTGGGGGTGTCCCAAGGCTGTTTCCAGGTCACGGATGTAAGGCGTACCGCCGCGTTATTGATGACAATTTACCTGGGTACCAGTTCTCAACTGGATCAAAACGGCAGGCCCTGGCTGGACCCAATAGAGGTGGCGCGATTTGTCCTGCAGGCGCTTAAAAAGGATAGTTGATGCATAGTTCAGGATGGTTGCTATGAAAATTCTGGTATGCGTGGGGAGTTATCGAAAAAACGGGAATACTGCCCAAATTGCCGATTGGATCCGGGTTCATTTGCAAAAAATGGCGGCTTCTGGCAATGAAATAATGGAAATCGAGACGATTTATTTGGGTCACCAGCAGATTGGATTGTGTCGGGGATGCCGCGTCTGTTTTGACCAGGGCGAAGAGAAATGCCCTCTGAAAGATGACTTGCTGTTGGTTAAGTCAAAAATGAAACAGGCCGATGGCGTATTGGTAGCAACACCTGTTTATGTAGACGATGTCAGCGGAACGGTAAAGAACTGGATCGACCGTTTGGCCCATATTTGCCACCGGCCGGAATTTGCAGGAAAAAGCGCTTATTTGATTGCCACGGTCGGCAGCACGCCCACCGGTAATACCTTGAAAACTTTAAGAACCGCCTTGAGCACCTGGGGGTACCATATCGTTGGGTTGAGTGGATTTAAGACCGGAGCCTTGATGAAATCGGATGAAATCCAGGCAAGTTATCAAAAAAAGACTGAGGAGATCGCTCGAAAATTTTATCAGGCCATCCAACAGCGGGATTTTGCTTATCCATCCTTCCTGTCATTGATGATGTTTAAAATTCAGCAATGGTCCTGGAGCAGGCGGTCTGATCAGGATACGGTGGATACGCGCTATTGGATCCGGCAGGGCTGGCTCGATCCCGGCTGCGAGTTTTATATCCCGCATCAGGCCGGACGAGTAAAGGTCATCCTGGCAAGGCTGACAGGGGCCTTGCTGGCCAGAATTATGGTGTAAAGATGGCTTACAAGGTTTTATAAAAATAGCAAAAAAACGGTGAAAATACCGGCGCCTAACAGCGAGCCGGCGATAGTTTGTCCAAGCGTGTGGCGATGCAGAATAACCCGCGACCAGATCATCAGTGGAATTCCCAACAGGAACAAACCAGCCAGCACACCCCCCAGATAAAAACACAGTACGGCAAAGCCGGCCATGGCAGCGGCATGAGCGCTGATTTTCCAGCGCAAATTGATGACCGACATCAGCAGGGTCTGGGTCAGGCTGGCCCCAGTCATAATCCGTAACAAATGAGGAGCCAAACTGATCTGCATCACCAATAAGCTTAATCCGCAGCAAGCCATGACCAAGAAGTATGGTTTCAATCGCTGGCTGCGGTAATAAATATCAAAATCGCTAATCTTACCCCGGCGTAAAAGCCATAAGATGTACAGCAACGGAAAACCGATACTGGTCAGGATTGCGAATCCAGCCCAATACCAGGCAGACGGTAAAGCGACTGCTCTGGCCGAGATTAATGTGCCGACCGTCGCCAGCAGTGGGGGACTGCCAACTCTCGAGACCCAGCGGGCAATCTGGCGGCTCTTTGTATTTGGAGTAATTGGTAAACTGACCGGTAGGTCAGTTTCGATAAATGACGAGACGTCCATGTGCTACCTTCCAATCTTTTTACCAATAAGATTGATATTCAACATTTTTTATCGTCAATTCATTTTAAATCTTTTTAAGCATAACCCCCGAAAATTAACAGATTTTTCACAAACGGTTAATGACCTGTAAAGTTCTCCTTATCTATCGTTTTCTTCCAAATTTCGCATTATATCAATCCGTGTTAACATTTTTCTGAGATTTCTTTTATTAAATTATTAGCTTATAGCTGTACTCTAAATTCAAACGAGAAGTTGATCAGAACAATATTAACTTCTAATTTATTCAAAAGGAGGTAAATTATGTTTTACGGAAGAAATTATGTACCTACTCTAAGAAACGAAATTGAAAATTTCCAAAATGAGATGAATCGTTTGTTCGACCTTTACAGCCCGGAGCGTTATTTTTCTGTAACGAATTTTCCGGCGATGAACTTATATGCCGACGATAATCATGCCTTAATTACTGCTGAGCTGACCGGCGTGGATGTCAAGGATCTCGATATCCGCATAGCTGGAGACACTCTGATGCTTTCCGGTTCACGCGAACCAGAAGCGTCAGGCGATAAAGTTCGTTACCACCGCCAGGAGCGTGATTACGGCAAATTCAACCGCAGCATTCAATTGCCTTTTCCGGTTGAATCCGACAAGATAGAAGCTTCATTGGAAAAGGGTATTCTGATGATCTCTTTGCCTCGGGCTGAATCCGATAAACCGAAGACGATATCCGTTAATAGCATCGAATAAATGATTGTTTCTTTGGAAAAATGTGGAGGTGTAACAATGTTAGATAATACCAAGATAATGGCGGCTCAAAAAAAAGAAGCTGTTCCTTCTCAAAAGTCAGGACAAAAACGCGAACAAAGAGTTTATTTACCACGCACAGACATTTATGAAGATGATGAAGCCATTTTTGTGGTGGCAGATATCCCTGGCGCAGATGAAAAATCCACCGAGATTACTTTGGAGAAGAATGTTTTGTCCATACATGCTTCTCCTGTGTATGAAATACCTGAAAAATTAAGTCTTGTTTACGCCGAATATGGTGTGGGTGATTATCAACGCAGTTTTACACTTTCTGATCAAATTGATCGGGAGAATATCCAGGCCAGTGTCAAGAATGGAGTACTATCTCTGCGTTTACCTAAAGCCGGTCCGGTCAAAGCTCAGAAGATCACCGTGAAGTCAGAATAATTGGATCAGAATTGTTGTTACAAAAAATGATGGAGGTAAATTCCTATGGCTATTAATGATTTGCTACCCTGGAAAAAAGAAGGATCAAAGGTAGAGATTGAGCGGCGCAATGTTAATCCTTATTTGGATCTTCAAAGTCAAATGAACCTCCTTTTTGATGATTTTTTCACAAACCCATTCAGCCTGGCGCCCTTCGCTGGTTTTGAACCTTCTGGGAGCTTTACACCTCGGATTGATGTCCGTGAGACCGACAAGGAAATTAAAGTAAGCGCGGAAGTCCCTGGCCTGGACGATAAGGATATCCAGGTGACGTTGGAGAATAATATCCTGACGATCAGCGGCCAGAAAGAGGTTGAAAAAGAAGACAAAGATAGCCGCTCTCACCGCATTGAGCGTTCATATGGCTCTTTCCGGAGAGACATTCAGCTTCCGGCTGAGGTTGATGAAGACAAAGAAACGGCGACCTTTACAAAAGGGGTATTAACTGTGGTTCTACCCAAGAAAGCCACTGTTTCCCAAGGCAAACGGATCACAATTCAAAATGGATGAGATGTAGAACGTAAAAGTCTCCATCCAACATAAACAGGCCCGCTCCGGCCATTCTGCCAGTGCGGGATTTTTTTCGAATCCAATCAAACTATAAATTCAACTGTCCGATCAAGCCTTTCAGCATGTTGGCCGAGGCTTGCAATCCCTGTACTTCGCCGGGCTCCAACTCGAGGTTCAGGACACGCTCGATACCGCCCTGATCTACGACGCTGGGCAGACTCAGATAGACATCCTTGATCTCATAAAAATCCTGGATGTAGCTGGATAAGGAAAGCACTGTACTTTGATTACGCAAGATCGCTTCTACAATGCGCAGTAAGCCGGCTGCCACGGCATAATAGGTAGCCCCTTTTCGCTCGATAATTTGATAAGCGGCATCGCGAGTATTGCGGAAAATTTCTTGCAGAACACTGTCATTACAGGGATAGCCATTGGCGGCACAAAAATCTGGCAGCCGCATGCCGGCGATGTTTGCCAGAGACCAGGCTGGCACCTCGCTATCGCCGTGTTCTCCGATGATGTATGCGTGGACGCTGCGAGCATCTACGCCATAATGCTGGCTTAGCAGGTAACGGAAGCGCGCGGTATCCAGGATGGTGCCCGAGCCAATCACCCGCTTGAATGGCAAGCCGGAAATTTTCCAGCTGGCATAGGAGAGGATATCAACCGGATTTGTAGCGATCAGTAAGATACCATCTGGATTATGTTCGACTACCTGGGGGATAATTTGTCGAAAGATGCTTACATTGCGCTGGAGCAAGTCCAGGCGGGTTTCTCCGGGTTTTTGGGCGCTACCAGCCGAGATGACAGTGATCATCGCTCCGGCACAATCTTCATACCCGCCGGCCCAAATGCGGGTTGGGTGTGCCATGGGTACGGCGTGGTTGAGATCCATGGCTTCCCCTTCCGCCCGGGCTAGATTTGCATCAATCATTACGATTTCGCTGGCCAAGCCACTCAGCAGGAGTGTGTATGCAAAGGTTGCTCCAACGTTGCCGACGCCTACGACTGCAACTCGTACAGGTTGGTAAATCTTTTGAGGCATGATCAATCCTCCAAAATCGAAAAAGAGATATTATCACTCAAGTTACCTAATAATAAATGCTTTCTATGATCTTTGCAATCTCTAGCCAGGTAGAGATTTCCAAGATTTAATTTAAGGGGCGGCCACTAAAAAAAGTGCTGATTTTCTTCGCTTGTATGCAAAGACCCTAAAGGATAGTTCCTTACATTGCCAGTCAGCCTTTGGAGGTATCTGAATGAGACAATCCTAGGTGTAATTAGACTTTACCTAAAAATTCTTGACAATTTCTTGACGACCCACTGTTAGTAACTTATAATCACTTACCTTATGGACATAGTTATTCTTCATTGTTAAATATTTAATTGGAACAATGAATTTTTCGTCAGGCAGTACATATGAATATTGAAGAAAGAAATGGCACGACCGTTCTGCGGCGAACAACGGATTATAAACCTCCGCGTTCCCTGCGCAGCTGGTTGATCGGCCGCCCGCTGTCGACTGCGGATGCCCCCCACCAGACCATTGGAAAATTTATCGGGTTAGCCGTATTTTCCTCGGATGCACTTTCGTCTGTGGCCTATGGGCCTCAGGAAGTATTAATTGTGCTGGTGGCGGCTGGGACGGCTGCTTTTTCTTATTCCATGCCGGTGATCATAGCCATTGTCGTCCTTTTGGCCATACTAACTGTATCCTACCAACAGACCATACATTCCTACCCTGGCGGTGGCGGCGCTTATATCGTGGCGCGTGACAACCTGGGTGAGCTGCCGGCTCAAACGGCCGGTGCAGCTCTTTTGACGGATTATGTTCTGACCGTAGCGGTCTCTATATCTTCCGGGGTGGCCCAGCTCGTTTCGGCTTATCCGGTTCTTTTCCCATACCGCGTATGGATATCGGTCGGAATGGTGTTGTTTATCATGTTGATCAATCTTCGGGGTGTTAAAGAATCGGGCATCACTTTTGCTTTCCCGACTTATTTTTTCCTCTTTATGATTTATCTCACTGTGCTGGTCGGTCTTTTTCACTACCTAACTGGCACCCTGGGTGTTGTTACAAATCCACCGGTAATAGAAGCAGTCAAAGCGACGGTTCCGATCAGCTTGTTCTTGATCTTGCGGGCATTCGCCAGTGGAACAACTTCGTTAACCGGTGTAGAAGCGATCTCGAACGGCATTACCGCTTTTAAAGAACCGCGCAGTAAGAATGCCGGATTGACCCTGATCTGGATGGCATTTATCCTGGGTTCGCTGTTGTTGGCCATCACTTTTTTGTCACGCCATATCGGGGCGATTCCATCTGAAGATGAGACGATCATTTCCCAATTCACCCGAACCGTCTACGATGGGCGCGGGATATTATATCTGGCAACCATTGCTTCTACGACGATTATCTTGATGATGGCTGCCAATACTGCCTTTGCGGATTTTCCCCGGCTGGGCGCCCTGCATGCCGGTGATGGCTTTTTGCCACGCCAATTGACCTACCGGGGCAGCCGGTTAGTTTATTCGAGCGGAATTGTAACGTTGGCATTGATTGCCAGCGGTCTGATCATTCTTTTCCAGGCCAGTGTCAACCGCCTGATCCCGCTTTATGCAATCGGTGTATTTCTTTCATTTACATTATCCCAGGCCGGCATGGCGCGCCGTTGGTGGAAGGTTGGGCATTTGAAACCTGGTGTAGAGGTGCGCGAACAGGGCTCAACTTTACGTTACGAAGATAACTGGATCATCAAAATGATCATCAACGGTTTTGGCTCGGTTTGTACAGCCGTGGTCATGGTTGTGTTTGCTACCACCAAGTTTGTGGATGGCGCCTGGATCGTTGTTGCACTGACGCCAACCCTGGTAGCGATTTTCTTCTCGATCCATCATCATTATAAGAGCCTGGCAAAACACCTTTCATTGGAACATTATGGTCCACCACCACGAATTTTACGCCACCGGGTTATCCTGACCGTGGGTGGGGTTCATCGCGGTACCCTGGCTGCTTTGCGCTATGCCCGTACCCTGGCGGATGATATCACTGCTGTGCACGTTTCGACCGACGCGGCGGAGACGGACAGGATCCAGAAAAAGTGGGAAACCTGGGGGGATGGAATACGGCTGGTGATTCTCGAATCGCCTTACCGGTTGTTTATCGAGCCATTACTTGAATATATTGAAGAGATCGATAAGAAACGGCAGCCCAATGAAGTCATCACGATTGTAGTGCCGCAATTTATACCAAAGCACTGGTGGAGCAGGTTCCTGCATTCCCGTACCGCGGACACGCTGCGTAAGGTGTTGTTTGAACACAAGGAAATTGTGATTACAGAAGTCCCCTATCAGGTGGAATAAAGCTGCTTTTGTGATGGAGAGAATTGTATGAAAGTAATCGTGGTTGGTTGTGGGCGCCTGGGAGCCGAATTGGCGTATCGCCTGTACCTGGAGGGGCACGACGTAGCCGTTGTGGATATTGTTCCGGCGGCTTTCGACGTCCTTCCTCCAGATTATGCAGGCCGGCTGTGTGAAGGGGATGCCATGAATTATGATGTGCTGCACCGGGCGGGGATTGAGACAGCCGATGCGGTTGCGGTTGTAACCAGCTCAGATCCACTTAATATCGTGGTTGGGCATGTCGCCCGGACTGTTTTCCAGGTGCCAAATGTGGTGGTGCGCAACTATAGCCCGGAATATAGGCCATTGTTTGAAGCCTTTGGGCTGCAAGTAGTCAGTGCCACCAGTTGGGGTGCTCAACGTGTACTTGAAATGATTTATGAATCGAATATACAGTCAGTCCTATCAACCGGCAATGGAGAAGTGGAAGTATACGAGTTTTGCGTTCCAGATCAATGGGCTGCCAAAAGTATTGGCGAGATTTTCAATCAAGCCGGCGTGGTGGTTGTCTCGATAACTCGAGCAGGAAAGGCCTTTATCCCAGATTCTGAGACACGATTAGAAATTGGAGATTTGATGCATGTCAGTGCCACGTTTAAAGGTTTCGAGTTAATCCAAAATTTGCTAAAAGTAAGCCAAGAGGAGCACTAACATGTACGTAATCGTTGCAGGCGGTGGTCGCACTGGAGCTCAGCTGGCCCGGTTGATGCTGAAACAGAACCATGATGTCCACCTGGTTGAGGATCGTAAAGAGGTATTATCCAGGATACATCGTGAATTACCGACTGAGAACATACACGAAGGAAATCCACTCAATCCAGGGATGCTGGAGCAAGCCGGGATTAAGCAAGCGGATGTCCTGGCCGCTACAACTACGATAGACGAGAACAACCTGGTAATATGTTATATGGCTAAATCTCGATACCACGTGCCTCGTACCATTGCCAGGGTAAACAACCCGCGCAACGCCTGGCTGTTTGATGATAAATTTCACGTTAGCTATGCGGTTAACCAGGCCGAGATCCTGGCGCGCTTGATCGAGGAAGAAATGGCTATGGGGGATATGATGACATTGCTCAAGCTGCGCCGCGGTAATTATGCCCTGGTAGAAGAAAAAGTACCTGAGGCAGCTCGAGCCATCGGAATACCCATCCGCGAACTGGGTTTGCCGGATCACTGCGTTGTGGCGGCTATCATCCGGAAAGGGGAAGTGATGATCCCCCGTGGAGTTGCCACCTTTGAAGCGGGGGATGAGATTTTAGCCGTGACTGACCCAGATGGCGCCCGGCAGTTGGCAGACATGCTCAGTCCGCCGGGATTTAAAGTGAAATATCCTAATACTACTGATGAGGATGTTTGACCGCTTCAATGCGTTGCGGTATAATCTAGGATCATTAATGCACTGAATACAATAAGATTAGAACGAAAGGGAAACAAATGCCGAAGAGAACTTATCAGCCAAGAATTCATCGTCGACTGCGTGTACATGGATTTCGAACGCGTATGTCAACCGCAGACGGGCGTGAGGTCTTAAAGCGCCGGCGTCTAAAGGGACGCCATAAGCTGACAGTCAGTATGAACAACCACGTTAAACGCATCCGCTGGTAGAGCGGAAGATTTAATCCGGCGGGAATGGTTGTTAGCACCTGAACAGAGTTTATTTCATGGTAATTCCTCAAACGAGGGTGAGCAGGCAGGTAATAGGGTGAAACGAAGGTTTCGCCTGACACGATCAACCGATATCAAGCGGGTGAGGCGTTTGGGAAAATCATATGCCCACCCGCTTATTGTGTTGATAACCTCACCAAATCCAGAGCAAGTAGTGCGAGTGGGTGTGGTGGCAGGTGTGACGGTTGGCAAAGCAGTCCAACGCAATCGGGCCAAGCGACAAATCAGAGCCTGTCTGAATGAGATTATGCCAGCATTGGCGGGCGGTTGGGATATGATTGTTCTGGCCCGCCAGCCAATTGCTGAGGCGAATTTTAGGGAGATCCATTTTGCATTGAAGAATGTGCTTCAACGGGCTGGTTTGTTGATGAGAGCTGAAAGGGTTGTTGATGACCTCAAACCAGGATTATCCCAGTGAACCGCGCTTACGGGATTTACCCGTGAATATAAAAACACTGCCGCGTATTCCGTTGCTGGCATTGATTCGGGCTTATCAGGCGGTAATTTCTCCGGCTTTACCCCCGGATACCTGTCGCTTTTATCCTTCTTGTTCTCATTATGGCTATCAGGCGATTTACAAATACGGTCCTATCAAGGGCAGTGTCATGGCAGCCTGGCGAATACTGCGCTGCAACCCTTTTAATCCAGGTGGGTACGATCCTGTTCCTTGAACAGACATATAACCTTTTTGATCTATGCTGTGGGATCTAAAACAGCCGGGTAATTATATGAAAATAACGACTTTTTGATTGGAAACAAGCTCAATGAAACCCATTCGAACATTTCTCTCTCTGGTTCTTTTGCTCACAGGCATTTTGCTTAGCTCGTGTAGCGGGGCTTTAAGTGCGTCCAGTTGGCCGGGAGTGATTGCCAGCCAGGACACTGCTTATGTATCTTATACACCGGGCGTATTTGCAATCCAGCTCAGTAACGGCAACATGGCCTGGCGTTATCCGGATAAAGCCGATAACACAAAACAATTCTTTGCACCCCCAGCGATTGCGGGTAACCTGATCATTGCCGGCGATTACGCCAACAATCTATACGGTTTGGATGCAAACACCGGGGCCATGAAATGGGCCTTCACCGGGGCGACAGGGCGTTGGATTGGTGGAGCTCTGATTGCTAATAATCTCATTTTGGTGCCGAATGGTGATAACAACCTGTATGCATTGAATTTCAATGGCAGCCTTCAATGGAAATTCAGCCAATCCAGCCATGCATTGTGGTCCCAGCCGGTTACGGATGGTAAGACCATATACATATCTTCGACTGATCATCATGTGTATGCGATTCAATTTGAAAATGGCCAGAAAATCTGGTCAACGGATGTGGGTGGTTCGATACTGAATAGTCCTGCTCTAAATCAGGATAACAGCGTTCTATACGTAGGAACGCTCGGAGGACAACTGTTAGCGCTGGATACTGCGACAGGTAAGGCGCAGTGGCGTTTTAGCACAAGTGGGGAAATCTGGGGATCACCAGTTTACAATAAGGATGTGGTTTACGTTGGCGACCGCAGCAATACCGTTTATGCAGTGGATGCAAAAACAGGACAATCCATTTGGAAAGCGGATGTTGGCAGTAATGTGATAGGCTCCGGTGCGATTGCTCAGGACGGTGTCATTTATTGCACTGAAGGCGGGCAAGTATATGACCTGAGTTTCGCTAATGGTCAAAAACTGTGGACTCATACAATTAATGGTAAACTTTATACCAGTCCGGTTATAACCGGCGATAAGATTTTGATTGGTATAACTTCCGGCGACAATTTGTTGACGGTGTTAGATCCGAAAGGGAATGAAACATGGTCGTTTGCAGTTCCCAAGTAAAGGTAGGAAAATAATATGAATGTTTGGGATGCGTTTGTTGGGCTATTTATTAATATTTTACTTTTCATTTACCAAAATGTCGGAAATTTTGGCATTGCCATAATATTGTTTACCATTCTGATACGTTTGGTAACCCATCCCTTAACAGTACAGCAGCTCAAGGGTGCTGCGGCAATGCAGGACTTACAGAAAGATAAGCGCTGGCTCGATATCCAGGCCAAATATAAGAACGATAAAGAAAAGCTTTCACAAGAGCAAATGAAGCTTTATCAGGAAATGAAAATCAACCCTTTCGCTTCCTGCCTGCCTACCCTGATCCAGTTCCCGATTATTATCGCTCTTTATCAGAGTGTAATTCAGGCTATGGCGAGTACCCCAATTGAATTGATGAACCTGACCCGCCATGTCTATGCCGGGCTGCTGAATGTCTCAGCTTTGTTCCCGCTCAACAGCACTTTCCTCTGGATGAACCTGGGTCAGCCTGAGCGCGTCTATATCCCCGGCATAGGATTTGGCATACCAGTTCTGGCGATTTTGGTGGTTGCTACTACGTACCTTCAAACTAAACTGATGTCACCGCCAGCTAACCCGGGTGATCAATCTGCTATGATGACGAATATGATGAATGTCTATATGCCTTTGTTGATGGGATATCTGGCCTATACACTGGCGTCGGGTCTGGCGCTGTACTTCTTAACATCGAATATTATTGGAATCGGACAATATGCTCTGCTGGGCAGATTAAATTGGAAAAATGTACTGCCATCATTAAAACCTAGTAACAGTACAGCTCCAACTACGGTGAATAAAGCAAAAGCGAAAGCAAAATAGTACGATTTGATTGTTTTTGAGGGAATCTATGGGTCAGGAAAAAACCACGTTGGAAATCATCGCACCGACGGTTGATGAGGCTATCACCAGAGGATTAGGACAGTTGGGGTTATCCCTTGATACAGTGGATGTAGAAGTTCTCGACCAGGGCAGCCGAGGATTATTTGGATTGGGTAGTCGACAGGCGCGCGTGCGTTTGAGCATCCGGTCGGCTGTAACTGCATCAGAAAAAGAAAAAAAACCCAACCCGATCTCACGGGTTGTAAAAGCGGCGCAGGAAAACCATGCTGTAATATCATCGGCAACAATTGAGGAAACTCCAGCGCCAGTTAACCCAAAAGCTGAATTGGACCAATCAGAGGAGAACGATCCCACACTGCGAATGTCGGCGGCAGTGGTGCGAGATTTGTTGGAAAAAATGAAGGTCAAAGCTACGCTGACGGTGAAATATATCGATTCGGAAGATCCGAGCGAACCGCAATCCGTGCTGGTGGACATTCAAGGAGACGATCTGAGTATTTTAATTGGCAGGCGTTCTGAAACATTGAATGCTTTGCAATATATTGCCAGTTTGATCGTTGGAAAACAGGCTGGTCACTGGGTTTCGTTGATGATTGATGTGCAGGGATACCGTACTCGCCGGGAGCGCCAATTGCGGCAGCTTGCCCGCCGCATGGCAGATCAGGCTTTACACACCGGGCGCCGTCAAGTGCTCGAGCCAATGCCTGCCAATGAACGGCGCCTGATCCACATCGAGCTGCGTGATCACACCGAAGTTACCACTGAAAGCATCGGTGAGGAACCAAATCGTAAGGTAACTATCAACCCCAAGAAATAAACATCGGGTTGAAAATTATCTGTTCGGGCGTTTCTTTTGGCGGGGTTTCCGAAAGAAGCGCTTTGTTGCTTAAAAAGGCCCATTTTGGTTGTCTTTGCTGGCGGGAATTGTTGAAAGAAAGATGTATATTGAGCGGGATTAAAAAGGGTGATAAAAAATGCGTGCCATCGATATAATAATTAAAAAACGTGATGGTAATGATTTGAGCCGTGAGGAAATCGATTTCTTTATCGATGGATATTCACGCGGAGAAATACCGGATTATCAGGCATCAGCCTGGGCCATGGCGGTGTTGCTGAAGGGCATGACTGATCGTGAAACTACCGATCTCACCCTGGCGATGGTCCATTCCGGCGATACCCTCGATCTTTCGGGGATCATGTCGATTGTAGTCGACAAACATTCCACCGGGGGTGTTGGCGACAAGACAACTCTGGTGGTTGAACCCACCGTAGCAGCCTGCGGACTGCCGGTTGGGAAAATGTCAGGTCATGGGCTGGGTTTTAGCGGCGGCACTTTGGATAAAATGGAATCCATACCGGGTTACAACACGCACCTGTCTGAAAAAGAGTTTATAGATCAATTGAAGCGGATTGGGATCGTATTGAGTGGTCAAACTAAGGATCTGGCCCCGGCGGATGGAAAGCTGTATGCTCTACGAGATGTAACCGGCACGGTGCCTTCGATTCCACTAATCGCTTCATCCGTGATGAGTAAGAAAATCGCTGGGGGGGCAGAGGCGATTTTATTGGATGTAAAAACTGGCTGCGGCGCCTTTATGGAAACCCTGGATGACGCTCGAAAACTGGCACGCTTGATGTTGGCGATTGGAGAGATGAGCAACCGTAAGGTGGTAGCTTTGCTCTCAGATATGAACCAACCTCTGGGTCATGCGGTTGGAAATGCGCTCGAAGTCCGTGAAGCGATTGATACCCTTCACGGTCAGGGTCCCGCAGATTTCTGCGAACATTGTTTAGTTGTCAGCAGTCATATGTTGGTGCTGGGCAAGCACGCCGCCAATCTGGACGAGGCTCGCCGAATCGCCGAAGATGCTTTGCAAAGCGGGCAGGCCTGGGAACGCTTCAGGATGCTGGTTCAGGCGCAGGGCGGCGATGTTCGATTTGTGGACGAGCCTGAGCGGCTGGCAAAAGCCCCTCTGGTGGAGACGACGGTTGCGCCACGTTCTGGCTATCTAAAAGAGATCCAGGCGCGTGAAATTGGAGAAGCATCTGTCGATTTAGGGGCCGGGCGTGCCCGCAAAGAAGATCCTATTGACCATGCCGTAGGGATTGTGGTACATCACAAGGTGGGCGACCAGGTGAAGATTGGGGAGCCACTTTTCACTATTCATGCCAGCGCCCCGGAAAAGCTGCAGCAGGCAAGCCAAAGAGTGTTGGCAGCCCACCAATGGAGCGATGAGCCCTGTCCAGCGCTGCCGTTGATTTATGATGTAATTTCTTAAAAATGCCCTATTGACAAACCCGATTCTGTGAAGTATAGTACTTTTGCTTTGGAGAAAGCTTAAATAAAATGGACGATGGAAGTAGTAGTAGTTCTTATAATCAAATACACCTTCTAAAGAAGTCGCTAAAGGCTTCCAATGGATGGATGGAAGAGCAGTTGCTATTAGCGTAAAGCGATAATAGCCCTATTTTCATGCCTGCCCCACATCCATTCTGGAGTGGGGTTTTTTTATAAGTCTCGTGAAAGGCAGGCATGAATGCGCCAGAAAAACTTAATCTTATTTAGACCACGTGGCCACGTGCCGAGACACATACCTCCAATTAAATTGCTTGCTTAAAGGCTGGAATTTCCGAAATACTATCTTCCGAGCCAGCCGCAGAAAAGAGTAATTTCAGGAATTTAGTTAAAGCAATGGAGGTATATTATGGGTTTTTTGTCAACAATTCTCACACGGCCATTACACGGCATAGAACCAAACCGGACAAACACTGTTCACGTTTCTAATAAATTATTAGACAGCGCTCATCTGGAATCCACAATCCTTCTCAACCAATTGAATACCTCACTGGCAGGTCTCAGCCAGGAAGAATACGAAGCCCGGCTGGAACAATTTGGTCCTAACGTGGTTGCGCGCGAGAAACGGCAATCTCCCATGCTGAGGCTGTTGGATAATATAAAGAACCCGCTGGTCATCTTATTGTCCGCACTGGGTTTAATTTCATATTTCACTGCGGATGTGAGCGGAGCCATTGTAATTGCAATAATAGTTCTTTTGGGCCTGGTGCTGCGCTTTTTCCAGGAACAACGCGCTGATAATGCCGCAGAAAAACTCAAGGCTATGGTCAACACGACCGCTTCTGTACTACGAAATGGCAACCGCCAGGAAGTTCCTTTGCACGAGTTAGTTCCAGGTGATATCGTGCAGCTTTCAGCCGGGGATATGATCCCGGCGGATGTGCGAATTCTAAATGCCAAAGACCTGTTTATCAACCAGGCAGCTTTAACCGGTGAATCGCTGCCGGTCGAGAAAATATCCACTTTTCATGATTTAAAAGTATCTAATGCGTTGGAAATAACGAATATTGGTTTTCTGGGCTCCAACGTTGAAAGCGGGACAGCTAACGCCGTTGTTGTTTTGACCGGTAGCGAAACTTATTTTGGGTCGTTAGCCAATAGTATTACCGGGCAGCGCCAGTTAACCAGCTTTGACAAGGGGGTTAACAAATTTACCTGGCTGATGATCAGCTTTATGCTGGTGATGGTTCCGGCGGTCTTCGTGATCAATGGAATCAGCAAAGGGAATTGGTTAGAAGCCTTCCTGTTTGCACTGGCAGTGGCAGTGGGTTTGACGCCCGAGATGCTGCCAATGATCGTGACGGTAAACCTGTCAAAAGGCGCCATCGCCATGTCGCATAAAAAGGTTATCGTCAAACGACTTAATTCAATTCAAAACTTTGGGGCGATGGATGTGCTCTGCACGGATAAGACCGGTACAATTACCGAGGGACGAATTGTTCTTGAGAAACACCTGGATGTTTCGGGGCACGAGAATGATGAGATCCTCTATCAGGCTTACCTGAACAGTTACTATCAGACCGGTTTGAAGAATTTAATGGATGTGGCCGTGCTCGAGCATGTTCAACTGGAACGGCGGGCGATGGTGGATGACCGTTATCACAAGATCGATGAAATCCCCTTCGATTTCCACCGCAGGCGCATGTCGGTTGTTGTGGAAGACGACGAAGGCAATCGCGTGCTGATTACAAAAGGTGCAGTAGAAGAGCTCTTTAATATCAGCACACGCGTGGAAGTACGTGGGGAAGTGCTTGCGCGCCTGCCTGAATACGACCTTAAGCGAAAGGCGCTGGTCGATCAGCTCAATGCGCAAGGTTTCAGGGTAATTGCCGTAGCCTACAAACCCTTGCCTGGCCATGGGGAGGTCGCCTATTCGGTTTTAGATGAGAGTGACATGATCTTAAAAGGGTTCCTGGCATTTCTGGATCCACCCAAGGATAGCGCGCCGGAGGCATTGAGCAAGCTCAACCAATATAACGTCCAGGTTAAGATACTGACAGGCGATAACGATCTGGTTACCACTACCATTTGCCAGCAAGTCGGTCTCTGTGTTGAGAACATCCTGCTGGGTTCGGATATCGAAGCGATGAGCGAAGCAGAATTAGCTCAGGCGGCTGAAAAAACCAGCGTGTTTGCCAAGCTCTCACCTGCGCACAAGGAGCGTATTATCCGGGCTCTGCAAAAAGCTGGTCATGTTGTTGGCTTCATGGGTGACGGAATTAATGATGCCCCAGCTCTCAAGGCGGCGGATGTGGGGATATCAGTTAACACGGCAGTAGATATCGCCAAGGAGTCATCAGACATCATTCTATTGGAAAACAGCCTGCTGGTTTTGGAGCAGGGTGTGGTGGAAGGTCGAAAGGTGTTTGGCAACATCATTAAATACATTAAAATGGCTGCCAGCTCAAATTTTGGCAATATGTTTAGCGTAGTTGGAGCCAGCGCCTTTCTGCCGTTTCTACCCATGCTGCCCTTGCAAGTGTTAACCAACAACCTGTTGTATGATTTTTCGCAAACTTCCATCCCGACTGATGATGTAGACCCTGAGTGGCTGGCCAAACCGCGCAAATGGACCATAGGCGAGTTGCGACGCTTTATCGTTTTTATCGGGCCGATCAGCTCAATCTTCGATTACTGCACCTTTTTTTTGATGTTGTATGTTTTCAACTGTTGGGCGAACCCAACTTTGTTTCAGACAGGCTGGTTTGTCGAATCACTCTTTACCCAGACGTTGATCATTCATGTCATACGTACCAATAAGATTCCTTTTATACAAAGCCGGGCCAGTTGGCCACTGCTTTTAACCTCATTGTTGATCGTAAGCATTGGAGCATATTTACCATTTTCACCTCTGGCAAGTTTATTGGGTTTTACTGCGCTGCCGCCGTCCTATTGGCTGTACTTGCTGGCAATGTTACTCAGTTACATCGCTTTGACCCAGGTGGTAAAAACCTGGTTTGTTCGCCGGTTTGGTGATTAAAAATAAGCCTACCAAAAAAGAACGATATACTGACGGGACTCAGTTATTACTTCTGGCGCAGATAACTCAGTAGACCTACCTGGATTGTAGCGTGTTAATGGGGACAAAATACTACTATACGGTCAGAGCATTGCATGCGGGTGAAATTGAAAGTTTACGGGCAGAGGAAGTCTCAGCTCCATAATGTCCAGGCCCTTCTATTTTTCGTGGGCCAGCGTGAGAAAACCCATAAAGATGGCGTGGTATAATGTGTCAAATCCCACGATATTATTCAGATTTAGCAGTCAAACCCAGGATTTTTGATTAAATGTAATACCTGAGATGCTTATCTTATTCATTGATGGATGAATGCTTGGCAGATAAGAAAATATTGGAGCTTAAATTAAATTTGTTAAAGCGAATAAATAAAATCTGGCAGTGGCTTAACCGCCCCGATCACGAAAAATTGGCACAGATTTTGAGCACTGCCTTGATTTGCCTGTCTTTATTGGGTATGTTGTTAATCATAAAAGATTCCTCCCTCGGAGCGGCTAACACATCTGCATCCGGCCAATCTCGATCAGGAGTTGTGCTGGCGGCGCTCCCGGCGGTATCGGCCCATACAGGATCAGCTTCTCAAGCCGGGCCCCCCGTTATCTTATTGGAAGGCGGCATTACCCGGTTGACCCAATTACACACGATCCTTCCTGATCCGGCGCGCTTCCAGATTACCCAGTATACTGTCCAGCCGGGAGATACGATTTTTGACATTGCAAAAAAATTCAACTTGAAGCCATCGACTTTGTTGTGGGGCAATCTAACCAAGCTGGGGGACAATCCGGAAATGATTACACCCAACCAGGTCTTGAATATCTTGCCGGTAGATGGCGTTTATTATCAGTGGCAGGCCGGCGATGGGTTGAACGGGGTTGCTAAAGGGCTGGGTGTAAAACCTGAAGATATCGTCAATTTTCCTGGCAACCATCTCGATGCCCAAACGATCGGCAATTACTCAAACCCCAATATCAAGGTGGGTACCTGGCTGATCGTGCCGGGCGGTTCTCGCAACTTCATAACCTGGAGTGCACCGACCATCTCTCGCTTCAGTCCTGGTTCTGCTCGGCTATACGGCCCAGGCGCCTGTTCCAAACCGGTGGATGGGGCAGTCGGCACCGGGACTTTTACATTTCCGACAGTGGATCACTGGCTATCGGGATATGATTACACACCCGAGGCTAACCATCCGGCCGTCGATTTTGCCGGGACGATGGGGAATGCTATTTACGCCGCCGATAACGGCGTGGTGGTCTACGCCGGCTGGAATGATTGGGGCTATGGTAATGTAACCGTTATCGACCACGGCAATGGTTTCCAGACCCTGTATGGTCACCAGAGCCAGATCCGTGTTCAGTGTGGAGAAAGCGTTTATAAAGGTGACCTGATCGGCAACATGGGTAGCACCGGTAATTCGTCTGGGCCTCACCTGCATTTCGAGATGTGGTATGACGGAGATCACGTAAATCCGCACAATTATTTAGCAATTTTGCCTGGATCAGGTTAAAAATTAGCCAATCCAGGATTTTTACGAAAGAATCCGGGCGCAAGTTGTGTCAAAAAATTACGAAGCTGATTATTTCTCACTTCAATTGACCTTTTATGTCATTTGTGGCATAATCGAAACTATCTTTTAAAGGCGATGATGGAAACGAGTAGGTCTGCAGGGCGCCATCAGCGAGCCTGGGGTTGGGTGGAAGCCGGGCGGGCAGCGTAGACCGAAAATCCTTCCGGAGCTGTAATCTGAATGCAGGTTTTTGCCTGCTAGTAGGTGCACCGTCCACGCCAGTCGTTATACCGGCGCAGGTTCGTCCGCAAAAGGATGAACTTGAAAAAAGTGCTCATCGTAAGATGAGAAACAGGGTGGTACCGCGAGAGTTGCTCTCGTCCCTGTCCCGGGATGGGAGATTTTTATTTAATTTTGCAGGAGGTCGGATGTTCAAGCCAGTTTCGCCGAAACTCAACGTGACCTTGATGGAAGAAGGGGTCTTACGATTTTGGAAGTCTCACAATGTTTTCCAACAAACGGTCACTAGCCGCGCGCAGGGCCCAGAATATGTGATTTATGAAGGCCCGCCGACAGCCAATGGACGCCCGGGCGTTCATCACGTACTGGCGCGCTCCTTCAAAGATATGTTCCCGCGCTACAAGACGATGCGTGGCTACCACGTTCTAAGACGGGGTGGTTGGGATACCCACGGCCTGCCGGTTGAGATTGAAGTCGAGCGCAAGCTAGGTTTTAAGAACAAACAGCAGATCGAGGCTTATGGGATTGATAAATTTAATGAGTTGTGCCGTGAATCGGCTTTTACGTATATCCAGGATTGGGAAAAACTGACCGATCGCATCGCTTATTGGACAGACCTTAACACTGCCTATGTTACTTATAAGAATCCGTACATTGAATCGGTCTGGTGGATCCTCAAGAATTTCTGGGATAAAGGGTTACTTTACCAGGGTTTTAAAGTTGTGCCTTATTGTCCGCGTTGCGGCACGCCCTTATCGGACCATGAAGTTGCCCTGGGTTATGAGGAGACCGTTGATCCGTCTGTCTTCGTGCGCATGCCGCTGGTCGATACTCCCGGAACTTCTTTGCTGGTCTGGACGACGACACCCTGGACCTTGCCTGCCAATGTAGCAGTGGCGGCTGCTCCAGACGTTGATTATGTTACAGTGGAACGCGATCTGCCTGAAGGTGGGAAAGAGCGCCTGATTTTGGCTGAGGCGTTAGTGCCAGCCGTTTTTGGCGAAGAGCAAGTAAAAATAGTCGAACATATGAAGGGCAAACAGCTAAAAGGCAAGCGTTACAAACCACTGTTTACTTTTTTACCCCCTGACAAGCCAGCTTATTACGTTATCCTGGGCGATTTTGTGACAATCGAAGATGGTAGTGGTCTGGTTCATATTGCCCCGGCCTTTGGCGCCGAGGATATGGATGCAGCGTTGGAGCTAAACTTGCCGATCTTGATGACTATCGCAGCGGATGGGACGTTTATTCCTGAGGTGCGTCCCTGGAGCGGCATGTTCTTTAAATCTGCCGATCCATTCATTATCCAAGATTTGGAAGAACGTGGATTGATGTTTCGTGCCGGCACGATGACGCATACTTATCCGTTTTGCTGGCGCTGCGGCACGCCGCTGTTATACTTTGCCCGCCAAACCTGGTATATCCGCACCAGCCAGTACAAAGACAAACTGGTCGAGCTTAATAATACGATCAACTGGTATCCCGGTCATATAAAAAATGGCCGTTTTGGAAACTGGTTGGAAAACAACGTTGATTGGGCGCTGGGGCGTGAGCGGTATTGGGGCACGCCTTTACCGGTATGGGAATGCGAGCAATGCAAACAGCAGACCTGTGTTGGCTCAATAGCAGAGTTGTCTGATCTAGCCGGACGTGATCTTTCAAACCTGGATCTGCACCGCCCATATGTTGATGAAATCCGCATTCCTTGCCAGGAATGTGGCGGGACAATGAAGCGAGTTCCAGAACTGATCGATGTCTGGTTCGATTCTGGTTCTATGCCGGTCGCACAGTGGCATTATCCTTTTGAAAATGAAGATATGTTCATGAAACAATTTCCAGCCGATTACATCTGCGAAGCAGTTGACCAGACCCGCGGTTGGTTCTATTCGCTGCACGCTATCAGCACTTTATTGTTTGGCGAGGCATGCTTCCGAAATGTGATTTGTCTTGGCCTTCTTCTGGATGGTGAAGGCCAGAAGATGTCAAAGACGCGCGGCAATGTGGTCGATCCATGGCAGGTTATCAACCAGCATGGCGCCGATGCCATGCGCTGGTATTTATATACTGCCAGTCCTCCTGGTCAGGAGCGCCGTTTCTCAAAAGAACTGGTGGCAGATGTCGTGCGTACTTTCACGTTGACTCTGTGGAACATCTATTCGTTCTTTGTGACTTATGCAAACCTGGATGGTTGGAAACCGGCCCCAAATACGCAAATTCAGTATAGTGATCTGGATAAATGGGTACTTTCCTCGTTGAACGCCCTGGTCAGAGATGTGACTGCTGCCTATGAGAGCTATGATGTGCTTAACGCTACCCGTCCGATCGAAGCATTTGTGGACCAACTCTCCACCTGGTTTCTGCGCCGCTCCCGCCGTCGTTTTTGGAAAAGTGAATCGGATTCGGATAAACAGGCAGCTTATGCGACGCTGTATGAAGCGCTGGTTACCTTGAGCAAACTACTGGCTCCCGCCATGCCTTTTATAGCGGAAGAGCTTTATCAGAATCTGGTACGTGCGGCTGATACGGATGCGCCCATGTCGGTTCACCTGGCCGAATGGCCTGCATTTAATCCGGTATTGATCGACGAGAAACTAAACCGGTCGATGGCGTTGGTGATGAAATTGGCCTCTTTGGGTCATGCAGCTCGCAATAAAGCTAACCGTAAAGTTCGCCAGCCGCTGGCTGAAGCAGCTTTCTCAGTTGGCAGCGCAGAGGAGCGTGGTGTGATAGCTCAATATGTAGATTTGTTGGAGGATGAGCTGAATGTAAAACACGTGCGAGTATTGGATACCGCTGGTGAAGCGGTGGCCTACAGCTTAAATCCGCTACCCAAGCAACTGGGGCAAAAATACGGTAGCCGCTTCCCGGCTATCCGCCGGACCATCCTGGGGTTAAAACCTGAGGAAATTGCACCAATCTTGCTTAATGACCAATCTCTCTCTTTGCGGGTTGATGGGGAGCCGGTTGAAATTTTGCCCGAAGAGGTAGAGGTGCGCGCCCAGGCACGCGCTGGCTATGCAGTTGCCTCAGAAGGAGCCTATCTGGCAGCTTTGGTCACCGAGTTGACACCTGAGCTGGAGCAAGAAGGCCTGGCTCGTGAGTTGGTGCGACGGGTACAGGATTTGCGTAAGCAAGCCGAGTTCGATATAGCTGACCGGATTATCCTGTATTACCAGGCCAGCCCAAAATTAGCCGAATCCATTGTAAAATACCGTGAATATATTATGGGCGAAACACTCTCCGTCGAGCTTATAGCCAATCAGTTGCCAACCGGTTTGCCCACAGCCAGTGATGCCTTTGATGGTGAAGAGATTACCATAGCGATCGAAAAATCAAAATAAGAAGATAGACAGGAAAAACCGGTAGGCCGTCGATGTCTACCGGTTTTTTAGTTTTGAGATTACAAACGAAAGGTGCGAATGCCATGATCTTCGAAAATGCCACTATCCTTACGATGAATGCTAACCGTCAGATTATCACCGATGGGGCAGTCGTAGTAATAGGAAAAGAAATTACCGCCGTAGGGAAAAGAAAAGAGTTCATCGATCGCTTTCCACAAGAAAGACGAATTAACTGCAATGGAAATGTGCTGCTACCGGGTCTGATTGACACTCACGTTCATCTGGCACAGGCTATGATTCGCGGTTGTGCTGATGATCTCAGTCTGCTGGACTGGCTAACCAAGCGTGTCTGGGTACTGCAAGGGAATTACACTGCTGCTGACGGGCGCGCCAGTACGGCCTTGTGTGCTTTAGAGATGATTAAATCCGGGACCACCGCCTTTATCGAAAGTTTACTGGCGGAACGATATGGGATTGATGGTGTGATCGAGACGATTGTTCAATCTGGAATGCGCGCAGCCATTGGGAAGATCGTCATGGATCGACCTTCGTATGGCAAATCTCAGGACGTCATGTATCCGGGTATGATAGAAGATGGCGAACAAAGCGTCCAAAATACTCTGGCAGCTTTCGACCGTTGGAATGGCAAAGGTGATGGACGGATTCAAGTCTGGTTTGGTGCTCGCTCGCCCGGCGGCATGACTGCCAGCATCTATGACTGGATCAGCAAACTTGCAGTCGAACGCGGGATGGGTATCACGATCCACTTATCCGAAGTCAAAGAGGATATTGATTATGCCGTTTCCCAGGGTTTCAGAACCCCAACCGAATTTGCTGCGGCGCATGGTCTGCTAGGAGCGCGTACCGTGATTGCACATTTTGTCTGGTCGGATCCATCCGATTGGAAGATGTTGGCTGAAACCGGAACACACGTCTCGCACAATCCAGCATCCAATTCAAAGACTGCCACCGGTATTGCCCCGGTTTACGGTATGTTGCAGGCAGGGGTGAATGTTACAATGGGCTGTGACGGTGGGCCGAGCAATAACACCTACGACATGATCCGCGATTTACGTATGGCGAGCTACCTGGCCTGTCTGCGGGAAAAAGATCCGACCGTCGTGCCGGCCGAAAATATTCTAGAAATGGCAACCATCCGCGGCGCGCGCGCTATGGGGTTGGAAGATCAGATCGGTTCAGTTGAGGTTGGCAAGCGTGCGGATTTCATCGTGATTGATATGGACAAACCTCATCTCACTCCATGTTTCGATCCTGTCTCCAGCATTGTTTATGCTGCGCATGGTAGCGACGTCGATACCGTGGTAGTGGACGGTACCATTTTGATGCAAAATCGCAAAGTTCAAACTTTGGACGAAGAAGCAATCGTTGCTGATGCACGCCAAAGGGCAATGCAGGTAATGCAACGGGCTGGCCTGGTTATTAAACCGAATTGGCCGGTAATCTGAGCTAAATATCAGCTTGGAGCGTTGGTTGAGTATTGAAACAGGCCCCGGCTCGTATGCACTGTGCTTATTGATTGAGCAAGCCAGACAAATTCGGGTTGGGAAGGCAGGCGTTTTTTATTTTTGGCCTGGGATTTATTTTTATGCAGGTAGTGCACAAGGCCCGGGCGGAGTGAGCGCTCGTTTGAACCACCATTTACGCCTAGCGATAAGCCCACACTGGCATTTAGACTGGCTGCGTCCCTATGCCAGAATTATTCAAGGATATTTTGTTTTGGCTGAAGAACGATTAGGATGTCGTTGGAGTAAAGCATTGGCACATCTGCCTAGCTCCAGAATCCCGGTTGCTGGCTTTGGAGCGAGTGACTGCCAAAATGGTTGCCCGGCCCACCTGATTTCTCTGGCAAATGGTATACGATTGGAGCAGGTTCGGTTCGTCCTGCAAAACCTATCAGTTGAGGAGGTCCGACAACTAAGCTACGCAAAGCTGGCGGCCCTGGATAATGATAGAAAATAAGGTAAAATGAAGTGATTTAGTTCGTTGGAGGATCGATTGAAGCGGATAGTTCGAGATTATCTTTTATTAGCGTTAATGGCAGGGGTGATAGTTTTTTTAGACCAGTGGTCAAAAGCCTACGTTCGTAATAACTTGGCATTAGGAGCTGCCTGGGCGCCCTGGCCCTGGCTGTTGCCTTATGCGCGTATCGTGCACTGGTACAATACGGGCGTCGCCTTTGGCCTTTTTCAAGGCAAAAGCCAGCTTTTTGCCATACTGGCTGTTCTGGTTGCAGTAGCAATTATTTACTATTTTCCACGGGTACCGGCCAATGATTGGACTCTACGGATAGCGATGGGGCTGCAATTGGGCGGCGCCATGGGCAATCTGTTTGATCGTATTTTCAACGTCGGACAGGTGACAGATTTTATTTCAGTGGGAAACTTCCCAGTATTTAATGTGGCAGATGCCAGTATCACGGTTGGAGTAATGGTGCTTTTGCTGGGAATCTGGATCCAAGATCGCAAAAAACCGTCACAAGCTACAATAGCTCCGTCGTCTATAAAAGAAACGATTCATCAAGACGTCAATATTAAAGAAGACCAACAGTGAGTGACAGCCTGTATAAGTTTATCTGCCAGGAGGATGAAGATCAGCGCCTGGATAAGTTTCTGGTTATCTGTTTACCAGAACTTTCCCGTTCCCGGATTCAAGGCTTAATCCGGGATGGTTTTGTGCTGATTGATGGAACGCCGGCCGAAAAAAGTGGTCAGACAATTGAGAAAGGTCAGTCCATTGAGGTTCGACTACCGCCAGCGGTTCCAACCGATCTAGTGCCTGAATCGATTCCATTGGAAATTGTATTCGAGAATAATGACTTGATGGTCGTCAATAAACCAGCTGGTATGGTAGTTCATCCTGCGGCAGGTCACGATAGCGGCACCCTGGTGCATGCTGCCCTGGCGCACGCCCCGGAAATGGAAGGGATCAATGGCGAAGAACGACCTGGCGTGGTTCACAGGCTTGATAAAGATACTTCCGGTTTAATCTTGCTGGCTAAAAATGATCGCGCCCAACGCTGGTTGCAAGATCAATTTCGGATGCGCAAGGTAATCAAGGTCTACCTGGCCCTGGTGGACGGTCATCCGCCCACCCCACAAGGGCGAATTGAAGCGCCAATTGGACGCGATCCTTCTCATCGCAAACAGATGGCAGTCGTGCCAATTGCCAGAGGCCGTGAAGCCGTAACCGAATATTTTACGCTGGACAGTTTCTTGCAGCACACCTATATTGAAGCTCATCCACTCACAGGAAGGACACATCAAATTCGTCTGCACCTGGCCTTCTTGGGATGCCCGATTGTGGGAGACCGGTTGTACGGCCATAAACATCCAACTCTGCCGATTGACCGGCAGTTTCTGCATGCAGCACGCTTAACATTGGTTTTGCCTGGTGAAAAGAAACCGCGTACCTTTGAAGCGCCTTTGCCGGCAGATTTGCAGCATGTGCTGAACATTTTACGCCAGCAACACATCCCAATTGGATCCTAATGGAGGCATTTATGGAATTTGTTGATTTGCGTTCGGATACAGTCACTCAGCCAACGCCGGCCATGCGAGCAGCTATGGCAGAAGCAGAAGTTGGTGATGATGTGATGGGCGAGGACCCCACCATTTTGCGTCTTGAAAAAATGTCGGCAGAGCGAATGGGTAAAGAGGCAGCTTTATTTGTAGCCTCAGGCACGATGGGCAATCTTATTGCCATTCTTGCCCATTGCAACCGTGGAGATGAGGCTATTGTTGGAAACCTGGGACATACCTTCCTATTTGAAGGAGGTGGAATTGCAGCTTTAGGAGGCGTACATCCATACGAGTTGCCCAATCAGCCGGACGGTACCTTGCAATTAGAGGCCATTCAGACGGCAGTTCGTGACCCAAATGATCCCCATTGCCCGATCTCTCGATTGATCATACTGGAAAATACTCATAATCGTTGCGGGGGTGTATCCATTTCGCCTGAATATACCCGCAAAGTTGGCGAATTGGCCCGCACCAATGGATTATTGCTCCATATTGATGGTGCTAGAATATTTAACGCGGCGGTTGCCTTGGGTTTACCGGCACAAGAGCTAGCAGGACCAGCAGACTCGATTACTTTTTGTCTTAGTAAGGGATTGTGCGCTCCGGTTGGGTCAGTATTATGCGGATCTGCCGATTTTATCCGACGTGCCCGTCGCATGCGAAAACAATTAGGGGGCGGTATGCGTCAGGCAGGTATCCTGGCGGCTGCCGGGATCGTAGCGCTGGATCAAATGGTTGATCGCTTGGCAGAAGATCACCATCGGGCAAAACTCCTGGCACGAGGACTGGTATTAATCCCTGGCTTGAAGCTGGAGACACCAGTGCCTGCAACGAATATGGTCTTTGCGCAGCTATCCGATGAAGTTTCGATGACATCTCAACAAGTTGCAGCTCGTTTGTTAGCTGAACACAAGGTCAAAGTTGGCACAATTGGCCAGCGCCGTTTTCGAATGGTAACCCATTATTGGATTGATGATGAAGGGATTGAGCGGACAATCCATGGTTTACGGCAAATTCTGTAAAAAAGTCCGATTCCTGTGTTTGCTGGAGAGGCTTTATTACTGCAAAGCTGCTATAATTTAACATTAATCTATCCGATCCAACCTAACGTTTTCTCATACCAATTGAGGGGAAATCATTTTTTACAGGCAAACTTAACCAAAGCCCTCAATCTATGACGGAAAAAGCGCCTGATTGGTTTGGTAGGATTATAGACATGCGAAATTATCTTGGACCAGACTTAAATTGGAGATCGGGCCATTTTTGGTTGGAAGATATTCTGATTTTCGGGCAGCGGCCAGCCTGGAATTGAGAAAAAGAGCCGATGGAGGTTATCTTTGGAAGGTTTCCTTACTTTACAACAAATTGATCAAGCGGCAGATGAAATTCGGAAAAGGATTTCAATAAATCCACGCGTAGGCATGATTTTGGGTTCTGGCTTGGGCGACCTGGCCAATATGATTGCAGATCCAACTGTCATACCGTCAGGTGAAATTCCATACTGGCCGATTTCAACAGTTTTAGGCCATAAAGGCCAGCTTGTTTTTGGCCTGCTAGAAGGCGTCCCGGTTATGGTGCTACAGGGGCGGGTTCATTATTATGAAGGCTACAGCATGGCTCAGGTGACATTCCCGGTGCGGGTAATGCAGCGGATGGGTGTAGAAGTATTGGTTGTGACCAATGCGGCTGGAGCCATCAACCCGGCCTTCTTGCCTGGCGATATTATGCTGATCACCGATCATATCAGTTTGGTAGCCATGGCAGGTTTAAACCCGCTGAGAGGCCCAAATCTGGATGAATTGGGTGAGCGCTTCCCGGATATGAGCCGGGCTTATGATCGTGAACTTCTGGATCTGGCTCGCACAGTGGCGTCAGAACAAGACCTAATGCTTCGTGAAGGCGTTTACGTTTGCCTTTCCGGTCCATCTTTTGAAACTCCGGCTGATTTACGCTTCTTGCAGATCATTGGAGCAGATGCAGTAGGTATGTCCACGGTACCTGAAGTGATTGTGGCCCATCATGGAAAAATGAGAGTAGTGGGTTTTTCAGGGATCAGTAATAAAGCTAATTTGGACGGAAGCACGATAACCACACACGAAGAAGTGCTGGCAGCAGGAACAATGATCGTGCCCAAACTTAAGACCATGATATTGAATATTTTAGACAGGTTATAAGGTCGATACTTCGCTTTGAACATAGGCCTTGTCCCCCAGGAGTTGTTTATCGAATGGCCCTCGGCATGCTACATCTATGAAAGACCTGTTACGGTTTTTAGAGACAAATGAATTGTGGGTTTATTTACTGACGGGGGCAGTAAGTTTGATCTATTTACAAAAGGTAATTGTGGCCTGGCAAGAATGGAGGGGTGCACTTTTTGGTCTGGAACGTGAAAATGCTCAACGCCGTCTTGGAATGGCTCTAACGGTTTTGATTTTGTTAGGACTTATTGCATTGGCTGAATTTGGAATAGTTTCGTTCGTAGCGCCCTCAATCCCGGAACTGACAACCCTGGCAACACCGACGCTGGATCTATTAGCAACTCCAACCGCCACTTTGGCTGCTGGAACGGGAACAAACGCGGCCCCTGGTAGTAGTTTACCCACCCCGGCCGGTATTGCCCCGACTGCACAATTTGTAACTGCTTCACAGGGTTGCATCAAAGGGCAAATTGAATGGATTTCTCCATCGTCTGGAGAACAGGTTAGTGGTGCAGTAGATTTGCAAGGAATTGTAGATGTACCGAACATGGGTTTTTATAAGTACGAATACAGCCAGCCCGGCAGCTCAACCTGGACTATTATTGCAGCCGGGAATACCATTGTGAATGATAAGAATAATAAAAACCATATAGGGACTTGGAATACCGGGCAGTTACCCCAGGGGGATTATTTTCTGCGTCTGGTAGTTTCAGACAGCCAGAACCAGATCCTTTCGGCCTGCCAGGTGAATGTTCAAGTGGTATCTCCATAATCAGGAGTATTGAATGCCAGAAATAGAAATTCGTCCAGCAGTTCTTGCAGATTTTACCCGATTGGTTTCATTGGAGCATTCTTACCAGACCCCTTACGTCTGGCAGATGGATCGTGCCTCTGAAGAGGGATCAGTCATCATTAATTTCCGTGAGGTACGCTTGCCGCGCCCGGTGCGAGTTGTATACCCACATTCTCCGGAAAAATTGGTTGAAAATTGGAAAACCTTGTCTGAGATGTTGGTGGCATTCATGGCAGGTGGCCAGGTGGGCTATATTGCTTTAAAGGAGCAGTCAGTTCCAAATGCTTTATGGGTAACAGACCTGGTTGTGGGTGAAAATAATCGCCGGAAAGGAATTGGCAGCGCATTGGTGTTGGCTGCCCAGGCCTGGGCTGCTCAGCACGGCATGCGCAGAATCATCATTGAGATGCAGTCCAAGAATTATCCTGCGATCAAGCTGGCTTTAAAGTTAGGATATGAGTTTTGTGGGTACAATGATCATTATTATGCTAACCAGGATATTGCACTTTTCTTTGCGGGTTTTCTCCGTTAAAATGTCGCAGGGTTTGAAAGTGTGAGACTGAGTGGGTGATTGGGAATCAGGAGTGGTAGTCTTTATGCGAACCGTCAGTCAAATTCTGACGGCGGGCATCGCCATTAATGCATTTTCTTTGCTAATTTATGCTCTAACCTTTAATCTGCGCGACCGTGTGGCTCGTTCATTTGCAGTGATTCTGGCGTGTGTGGCGATTGGATTTACTGCCGAAGCGATCGCCGGTTCGGATACAGTGGCGTCCGAAGTAAATTTCTGGCTGCGTTTACAGTGGGTTGGCATCCTGTTTTTACCGGCGGCCTATTTGCATTTTTCGGATGCGTTGTTAGCAACGACCGGCCGTCCCAGTCGCGGTAAGCGCCGTTGGGCTGTGCGGTGTACTTATTTGATTTCCCTGGCGGGTATAATTCTGCTGCCGACCTCCCTGCTGCTTGGTCCGGTTATCATGGACCAACCGCCGGCCCCTCACCTCGAATCAACCTTGCTGGCCGATTTATTTGTCGTCTATTATGTATTCATCATGTGCCTTTCCTGGTTTAATTTTTACAGGGCCTTACGGCGCACAATTACCCCGACCAGCCGCCGTCGTTTGACTTATTTAATAACCGGCGCACTGGCCCCGGCCCTGGGTTCTTTCCCTTATCTGTTGTATAGCTCTACCTTTGCCAGCCAGCATTCATTAATTTTCTGGACAATTGCAGTTGTAGCCAACCTATTTATAGGTGGGCTGATGATTTTGATGGCTTATGCAGTGGCATTCTTCGGTGTATCCTGGCCTGATCGTGTAGTTAAAAGCCGGCTATTTAAATGGATTATGCGCGGCCCTGTAACGGCCAGTTTTGCTCTGGGGTTAACTACGATTGTCCGGAGAACCGGTGTTGTATTTGGCCAAACCTATACCGCCCTTGTTCCGATTACGATGGTTGCCGCTATTTTGGTGGCTGAACACATGATTTCTCTTTTTAGCCCATTGTGGGAGAAAGTGTTATTTTACGGAAAGGACCGTAAAGATTTGGAGCTACTCCATTCGCTGGAGGATCGCGTTCTGACACAAAACGACTTGCGCCAATTTCTTGAAACGATCCTGGCAGCCGTTTGTGACAGGCTCCAGGCGCCCGGCGCGTATGTGGCGGCCTTGAACGTGAAAGATCTGGAGCTGGTGGTGAGTATAGGCAAAACTCGTTTTAATGACCCTGATCTTTCTTCGGAATTGTTCAGAATGGTCTCTCAGCACGAGGATTTACCAGATCTTTTTCAATGGGGAGATGATTATCTGCTGCCACTGCTCAATGGGATTGAAAATGGCGCTCAGGAGGAAAGTAAAGATGGGCATCTTCAAGGAAAAGAACTTTTGGGTCTGCTGGGTATTTCGGGCGTGGGAAAACAAGAACTGGACGAAGAGCAATTGCAGGCTCTGAGTGTCATGGCGCATAGAACTGCGCTCGCATTACACGACCGGCGCATTCAAAATAAAATATTCCAGTCCATTCAAACATTGACGCCCCAGATGGATCTAATCCAGCGAATGCGGGCCACAGGCCGATACGATGCCGGTGAACTGCCGGGAAATGAAACTCAATCGGCCCCTGAAGAGGTCGTTCAATGGGTGAAAGAGGCATTGACGCACTACTGGGGCGGCCCGAAGCTCACTGAAAGCCCGCTGATGCGACTCCAGGTAGTACAGGACGAGGTGAAGAACCACGAAGGGAATTACCCAAATGCGCTACGGGCGATTCTACGTAACGCGATTGACCAGGTCCGCCCGGAAGGTGAACGTCGGTTTACCGGAGAATGGATCTTATATAACATCCTGGATATGAAGTTTCTGGAAGGAAGGAAAGTACGCGAGGTTGCTTTGCGACTGGCGCTTTCCGAAGCGGATCTTTATAGGAAGCAACGGATCGCGATAGAGGCTGTTTCGAAAGCCATCCTGGATAAGGAAGCGTTGGCGAGGGTTCAAGAAGCAGAACCCAGATCTGAACCATTAAATTAGAAACTTTAATCTTGCTATAAGGTATAATCGTGCTATACCTAATTAATTGTATAGATCAGAACTTGGTTATTAGATTGGGGAGGTGAGGGAATGCTTTCGAAGCGAGCGGGGTCAAACTTAGAAGGAGATGCACCGGAATACGTTGATGAAGGCTGGTGGTCGGCTGTATTAGCAGACGAAGATGCTTATCAGTCTTCTAAAAAAGAGACAACACCCAAACCAGTCACTCCTGCTTCCAACCCGGCAACCGTAAACTGGGACCGGGTCCAAGAGATTTATGACCAGGATGAAATTATCCAGTTACCCGTGCAAGGTTATAATCGGGGCGGTTTGTTGGTGCAAGGCGAAGGAATCCAGGGATTTGTCCCAGTCTCTCATTTATTGGATATGCCGAATGGTATCGATGAAGAAGAGCGCCGGCGACGCCTGGCGGCCTACGTTGGCCAACAATTGAATCTTAAAGTGATTGAATGCGAGTCGGCTCTCGAGCGGATAGTCCTTTCGGAACGGGCTGCCCAAGCAGGCGAAGGTCGCCGTAAACAATTATTTCAATCTTTAAAAATTGGCGAAAGAGTACACGGTACGGTTACAAACGTTACTGAATTTGGTGTGTTCGTAGATTTAGGTGGAGTTGAGGGTCTGATCCATGTTTCTGAACTTTCATGGGGCAGGGTACAGCATCCCCAGGAAATTCTAAGCGTTGGTCAAGATGTCCAGGCTTTAGTGTTGCAGATCTCGGAAGAAAACTCGCGAGTGGCCTTGAGTGTAAAACGACTGCACAGCAATCCTTGGGAAACCCTGGTAAAACGTTATAATCCGGGTGATATTGTTCCAGCTACCATTACAGCCATCATGCGGTTCGGGGCGTTTGCTCGCCTGGAAGAAGGTGTGGAAGGGCTGATCCATATCTCTACAATAACCCTACCATCCGACCAAAAAGATCTTGATTCCGTGCTCCATCCCGGCCAGGAAGTTCAGGTAAAGATCCTTCATATTGAATCAGAACGCCGGCGACTCGGATTGGGCCTGGTTACGCTTGAATGAACCGACGTTCCAAAGCTTCACCCCGACATCAGAATAAGCCGGTCAAAACATCCCCGCAGCCTGTTTCCCAATCGACTGAAAACCAGCCGGATAAATGGGTGTTTTTTTTACGTAAATTTGACCGGTTTGGTTGGGATGCCATTGGGGTTATCTTTTTGGCAGCCGCGGTTGTTTTACTATTGGCCTTGATTGGTCTGACTCAGGGTGTTTTTATCTCACCCTGGGTTTTGTTATTGAGGCGATATTTAGGCTGGGGCAGCCTGGTCGCCTGTTTTGTGCTGGGATTGTTTGGCTTATTGGCGTTGCGCCGTCATATTCCAGGTTTTCCAAGGATTAACCTGAATCGCATCATTGCTCTGGAAGGCTGGGTTTTTGCCCTGCTAACTCTACTGGCAATGGTTGGTGGGACATCGTTGGACCGGGCTGAAGGCGGTCTTGATGGAGGGATTGTGGGTTGGGGATTAGCTGAGATAATTCAGACCCATCTACCTACATTTTGGGGAACGGTTCTGGTTGCAACAGTTCTAGTTTTATTTACGTTTATTGGTTTTGGTGTTTTCCCATTGGTTTTATATCTCTTGGAGAGGTATGTTTCCGTAAATGAGACAAGGTCTACGCCAGAAAAGCCTCTCGATATGATTGGACGAAGCGAAACGCCTGTTGAAAAAACTCCGTCAGCCTCACCTGCCCGGAGCGGTAAACAAGAGCGTCCCCGTTTTCCTATAAAAGAAAGCGGGTCTACCAGGCCGGCGGTTCCAATGAAACGGGACGAAAGACTGCCTCCATTAAATTTGCTAATGCAGGAACAAACGGTGAGTCCAGACGAGGAGAGCATCAAAGAGAATGCTACCTTGATCGAAAAAACGCTGGCAGAGTTTGGCGTTCCGGCTCATGTGGCGGGTTTTCGAATGGGTCCAACTGTCACCCAATATGCAGTAGAGCCAGGATTTATCGAAAGGGTCAGCCCGGATGGCGAGCTTCAGCATCAAAAAGTGCGCGTCTCACAAATCTCTGCACTGGCACGTGACCTGGCGCTGGCGCTTTCAGCAGAGCGACTGCGCATCGAAGCGCCGGTACCCGGCCAGTCCTTTGTTGGAATCGAGGTGCCAAACCAGCATAGCACCATTGTGCGTCTCCGGCCGCTGCTTGAAACTGAATCATTCCAAAAACTTGGCGCGCTGGCAATTGTACTGGGCAGGGATGTTTCCGGACACCCGGTAGTGGCTGATCTGGTCAAGATGCCCCATATGCTGATTGCCGGAACGACCGGTTCGGGTAAGTCTGTCTGTATTGCGGCGATTACCGTCAGCCTGGTGATGAATAACACACCCGGTGAACTGCGCCTGGCCATGCTTGATCCGAAAATGGTTGAGCTGGTACGTTTTAATGGATTACCACACTTAATGGGTAGAGTCGAAACCAAAACCGAGCGGATGCTGGGTGTGCTGAATTGGGCCATAGCAGAAATGGATCGTCGATACAGGCTATTAGAACAATATCGAGCACGTGACCTGGATGCCTATAATAAAAAAATGGCACGCCACAAGCAGGAGACTCTTCCACGCATCGTGATCATTATTGACGAGCTGGCTGACTTGATGATGACAGCACCCGATCAGACCGAGCACAGTCTGGTCAGGCTTGCGCAATTGGCACGGGCAACCGGGATCCATTTGATTGTTGCCACACAACGTCCCAGTACCGACGTCGTGACCGGTTTGATCAAAGCCAATTTTCCGGCACGTGTTTCCTTTACAGTGGCCTCTTCGATCGATTCGCGTGTGATTTTGGATACCAATGGCGCCGAGACGTTGTTAGGTCGCGGCGATATGCTATTCTTAAATCCCGAACAAGGCGCACCCATCCGGTCGCAAGGGGTTATGGTCTCCGATCAGGAGATCGAGGGAGTAATACAATACTGGCAAAAGATGTCACCGGCTGAACAATTGCCACCGCCCTGGGAAGAAATGGTCGGTGAAACCGGCGACAGCAGTGACGAGTTGCTTCAGCAGGCCATCGAGATTGTTAAAGGCGGCCAACATGCCAGCGCCTCTTTATTGCAGCGCAGATTGCGGATCGGCTATCCGCGGGCGGCTCGTTTGATCGATGAGTTGGAGGGTTTGGGTGTAGTTGGTCCGGCCCAGGTTGGCGGACGCGAAAGGGAAGTGCTGGTTTCACGGGATGAGGACAACGAAGAAGAGAATGGCGATGAGGATACATGAATTTCGTCGAAGTTGTTCAACTTGACAGTTTGAC
>DATFYI010000150.1:0-5392 GCA_035315125.1 Anaerolineaceae bacterium
TGCGGCAGTGGCAGCGTATCCAGGCAGGGCAGCAGATTATTTAAGAATTGCTGCAGATCCCCTGGACGCACCAACACATCTAGATAATCTGATATTTCGATACTTCCCACCAATAACAGGCTGGGACGGCCCTGGTGATCCGGAGTAAAAAATAGCGGAATACCACCAACCAATCGGCCGTCTTGCCGAGCAGTGATCAAGGCCAGTTGCGCATCAGGCCATTCACCGCCGCCGCGGGTTTCCCACCAGATGCGCAGATATTCGTAACGCAGAAAGGGTACGTGAGTGACCGATTCAGCCAGTAAATCATTCCATTCTGTTTCCAGGTCATCAGGAAAATTTGTTAAGAGACTGAAATTCATATTTGCTCCGCGAAATCAGACAGGTAAATGCTTTCCTTTGAATATTTAATTCATGACTGATCATCCACCTGCTTTCTATGCTCAAGAGTTTTCAGGCATTATACCCGCAAATTATGACCTTAAGAAGAATATTTATAATATTCATGTAATTAATTCCGGGTAACAAAGATCCTTTTGATATCAGAAATGCGGCACAACCATTGTGCCGCATTTCTGACTTACTCTGGAAAAACCGTTAAATTTGGAGGGAAGGAGGATTGGATCCGAATTTATTACTCTTTTTGTTGTTCATCCGCAGCAGTGAATAGACTTAAAAAAGCATTCACCACTAATGGGTCAAATTCACTTCCGGCGCAACGCGCCAGTTCAACCTGGGCGTCTTCCTGGGACCGGGCAGGGCGATAGGCGCGTCCATCAGTCATAGCACAATAAGCATCCAGCACAGCCAAAATGCGCGACCCCAATGGTATTTCATCCCCTTTCATCCCGCTCGGATATCCCGTACCGTTTATTCGCTCATGGTGACGTTTTACCAATTCGGCCACATTTGCAAGATCGGGCACCATCATCAAAATCTCTGCCCCAATTTCAGGATGTTTTCGGACAACGACCCATTCCTCTTTTGTTAATGGCCCGGGACGGCGCAGAATATCATCCGGAATGGCAATTTTACCGATATCGTGCAGCAAAGCTGCCCAACGGATTGCTTTAATTTCATCCTCAGTTAATCCCAGCTTGCGTCCAAGTGCTTCTGCCAGGTCAGTCATCCTTTGACTATGGTTACCAGTATAGGGATCACGCGCTTCCAGAGTTTTGGCCAGCGCCAATACAGTATCCAGGTAACTAGCGGCAAGCTGGTTATTGAGGCGTGCACGGGATATTGCGCTAGCGGTTTGGTCGGCAATTAACATAGCCAGGCGCATATTTTCTTCGTGGAAAGGTTCGCGTGCAATCCCGCGTTCTTTTCCCAGAACGAGGATGCCCAATGCCTCTGAATCAACCAGCAGAGGCACCAGACAAATTGAAGAACCAGAATTCAACCGAAGCGCAACGCGCTCTGCTGCGGTCAAACGTTCATCAAACCTATCAAATAAAATGGGTACTTCACCCATCAATACACGTCTGTAAATGTGTTCGGCCTGACGTGGTTCACGCCGGCCAATTGTATGACCCGAATTTATCCTGCCCGCAGGGTAAGCTGCCTGGCAGATAAATGAACTATCCGCTTCAAGGGTCAACACGCGGCAATAAGATACCTGGATAATGTCAACGGCATGCCGGACTATACTTTCTAATAAAGACTCTATACTATTCGTTGCAACTAGTTGGTGGTTCAAGGCATAAAGGCTCTCCATTTTTTCGAGAGCGACTTTCCCTGAACCGGGAAAAGTATTCTGAAATGCCGCCCCCCCTGGCCTTTTGCCTGAATTCATAGAATCGTATTCCCCTTCCATAGGGCTGTGTTGGGCTGATCTGAAAGAGCCAGAGATCGACATCCGTTTACTCCGTCATCCGGTAACCAGAAGATAAATCTTACCTTTGAGCCGCTTGATTAATCGCCAGCTGTCATACCCGTAGAGATTTGGACCGCCTGACTGGCAAAATCTGCAAGGGAAGTTGCTCGAATAGAGCTAAGACGTCTCTTTTCGTCGCTGGTGATCCGGAAGGCCTCGCCTGCATAACCGTTTGCGATGGCTTTGCCGGGATTTGCCAATAACATCTGCCGGAAATGGATGTTAACTACAGCAGCAGTAAGCAACCGGCTGATTTCCTGGTGTGGTTTGGGTGTGGCAGATGCCGGACCGTACGAACCTGTATTTCTTTTTCCATTCATTGTATTTTCTCCTTTATAAGCTTGACCTTGTGAGTTTTTGGCTTTATATCTTCCGATGAATAGCTAAAAACTCCGAGTGCGATGATAACGTCACCGGGGCTGAAAACACCCGGTACGGGAAGAATCATTGTTATGAAATTGTGTATGCCAAAAAGACCATCTGGTGGTGTAATGGGGTAAGACGATTGCCTTACCTCTGCCTAACCTCTCCCCCATACGCCAGTTACCTGGCGCTGGAATGGACATGAGACGGTTTCCTGTCTCCGGACTGATCGGCATCAGCCCACCATTCAAAAAAACCACGAACAAGTCTTGCGAGGCAATCAGTGCTGAAAGAGCCCACTGATTTTTAACCATATTAACCAATACCTTTAATTTAAATTCAATCCATTAGAAAGAAATGCAATCAACAAAACGAATAAATGCTTGAGAATATAAGATTGATAGGGCCGCCTATTTCCTGTCCGCATCCACCCGGTCTTTGCGGCCCACCGGGTTTGCGTCAAAGATGATCTTTAGCCGCCAGCGCCGCCGCCTGCGTGTGGGGATGTCTGGGATAAATCATGCATTTTGTTTTTCATAGCTCAATCTCCTCAAAAATTGTTTAATTTCAGTTTCTTATAGAATTATTATGACAGGGGGTAGGCTCCAAAGTAGGCTCCAAAACCGATAGTTATCAAAAGCATTCCTGACCAATTTTTCGCAAAAATGGCTTTTTGGGGCTTTTTAACGCTAAAACCACCTTACGGTTTTGCAAGGTGGAGAGCAAGGGCGTTTGTTCGACTACAGTGTCATTCTTCTCGCTGTTTTATACCCTACCTCGACAAAAATCAGCGAGAAAATGATGGTTTCTTTATTTCCTAGCGCGTCAGTGTTTGATATAATGTTTCCGTTTGTGGGGATGGCTGGAGATTGAACTCGTCTTGAAGTGTTCGCCGGCATAGATCGTATTGTCGCTCCACTGCCGCCCGGTTACCCATTGCGGCATGAATGCGCATGGCCAGGCGGTGAGCAGCTTCCAGGCAGTGATCCTGCTCGAGGGCGTGTTGGCAGTACTTTAGAGCAGTCTCGTACTGTCGTTTTTCAAGATACAAGCCGGTCAATTCCAACAGTGCGTCGATGTAGATTTGGTGCAGTCTCTGGCGCTCTAACACCACCCAGGTCTCATCCACTTCTGGCAGATAAGAGCCCTTGTAGGTTTTTAAAGCGGCCCGCAGGTGGCTGGCCTTTTTATCCAGGTTATCTGACTGTTGAGCTTCGTTTATCTCCCTTAAAAAGGTTTCTACATCATACTCATAATCCAGATAATGGTTGAAGTAATAAGTTTCGTCCTTAAACAAAACAATATCTTTACCGGCAGCATGGCGCAGCCGGTACATATTATTTTTAAAACGCAACTTCAATTCGGCCGGAGAGGACTCGGGCCAGAATGCCAGTCCAATCTGCTCTTTGGTGAGGCCCTCTGGATGAGTAAGCAAATAAAAGAATAGATCACAGGCTTCCTGTGCCTGCCAATCCGTACTGGTCAAGATGTGATCTCCGGTCTTGACCTGTAAACGCCCGAGCGCCTGTACGAATAGACGAGGTGGTGCAAACGGAACACTTGAAGCCTGCCTCCGCAGATGACGTCTTAATGAAGGCAGCTCTTGCTCGTACTGTAGAATTAACTTGACCAAATCACCTACCAGTGGGTTATAGTCATTATCGTGCTGCATTTGCTCAAGCGTTTGATAAACCTCACGAGCTGTTACGGATAACGCCACCCGGTTGTTCTGGATTGGCGCCAGGGCAAAGATCGCCTTAAGATGAGCGATTGCTTCAGCCTTCTGACCATTAACAAAGCTGACTGCTGTTAAGAAGATGTGGGCACGGGCTGCTTCGATTTTGTAATCTTCGACAGAGAAATACTCCGCCGCTTCTTTTAAAACTGGCAGCGCCTCCGCACAAGCTTTTTTAATAGTATACAAAGCGCCCCATTCCAGCTGTAGCAGGTTTTTCTCAAAGGGCGAGCCGCCATCTTGCAAACGCTCACTGGCCGCCTGCAGAAGATCGGCTGCATGACGGTAATGCGCGTGCTGTCGGGCCAGAGCTGCTTCGTCCAGGTCGAGGTAGAAGGACAGCACTCGTTCTTTGACGTTATCGGCAATCAGGCGAGCCTGGCGGTAGGCCTCACGTGCCTCTTCAGTCGCATCCATATCCCGATAGAGCTCACCGATACTGGCCAGGGTATATCCCTCCAGCCGGGGGTAAGATCCGGCCCGGGCGTATTGGATAGCCTTTTCAAAGGTAGAGGCTGCTTCTTCAAAATTACCACGGATGTGCTGTAGAAGACCCAGGTTGTTAAGCAAATTGGACATCCAGACGAAGTTGTCTTTGGACTGCCAATACTCCAACGAACGGGTATAAGTCAGTTCGGCTTCCTCGTATCTGCCCAGAATCTCCAGCACCATCCCCATTTCAATCAACAACCGGGCGACGGATTGGTCGTCTTCTATGGCCTGAAATGCCTTTAGCGAGCGATCGAACCAGGTCAACGATGCTTTCATCAGGCCTTGATGGTACAGGCACATTGCTTTTGCCCGGTAAGCTTCAGCTTGAACCTGCAAACTTTTCACCGTCTGCCCATCACACAATACCAGCGCCCGCTCGGCGTCAGCCAGGGAACGCTGGTAATCGCCCAGCAAACGGTAAGCCACTGATCGGCGTGACAGCGTCAATGCCATCTGGAAAGGCGCCTGGCCTGGCTCAAGCGCTGAAATAGCCTGGTTAAGCAAATCCAGCCCTTTGTTTATGTCACTGTGCATCATCACCAGCACGCCCTCCAGTGATAATAAGGCCGGCCGGCTGGTCAATAGCTCTGCTGGCAGTGCGCCCATCCAATCATTGAGCATGACCAGTTTACCTCCTGATATCAGCGGCGCCCCGGCCTGCTCGATCATGTTGGCAATGGCTTCCATCTGACCCAGCCGTTGATAGACACTGTATGCTCGTTCCCAATCCCGCCGGTTGGCGTACACTTCTGCCAACCGCATTTGTATCAGCTCGGCTTCCTTAGGACGGTTGTGCTGGATACGGTTTTGTAAGAAATCCCTAAATAGATGGTGATAGCGCAAAAAAAGCTGATCTTCGCCGATTGGCAGGATAAACAGGTTGCGCATCATGACTGCATCCATCAGGGCATCCCAATCGCGATCCA
>DATFYI010000151.1:0-5325 GCA_035315125.1 Anaerolineaceae bacterium
AACCGTTACGATTATTCTTGAGGTCATCTTGCTTATCGTGCTGGGGATCGTGGGGTTGTTATGGTTGTACACCCAACCTGGCATACTCGAGCAAATCAATCGACTAATGCGGCAATTATCTAATTCTCAGATGAATCCAGAAGCGATCCAGCGCATTTTGCTGCCATACCTTCAACAGCCGGTATTTATTATCTCACTTTTAGTGATTGAGGCTGGCCTTATCCCGCTTCTGGAAGAACTTTTAAAACCACTGGCGGTTTGGATCCTGGTTTGGCGCAGCCTGACGCCAGCAGATGGGTTTGTAGCCGGTTTGATTTGTGGTAGCTCCTTCGGGCTGATCGAAAGCCTTGGCAACCTGTCTTCTATCAGCGGTAGCAGTTGGATTATTTTTGTGCTGGGTCGCACGGGAACCGGTTTGCTGCACATGGTATCTGCTGGTCTGGTTGGCTGGGGCCTGGCGTCTGCCTGGCATGATAAAGGCTATTTGAGACTGCTGCTTAGCTATCTGGCGGCAGTGGCTTTGCACGGATTGTGGAATGTTCTTGCGTTATTAAGTGGGTTGGCGTCATTCTTTAGCCCGGCGCCAGTTGCTCAAAACCTTGAAGTTTTTAACCGCATTGGACAAATTGGGCCTCTAGCATTAGGGATATTATTCGTGGTATTATTCTTAATCCTGATAAACAGCAACCGGCGCTTAAGGTCCTCGGATCTTTTGGTTGCTGCTCAGAATTTTGAGGCAAATCCGCCCCCGTCTGCCAAAGAGCATCTTTGATTAAGGGGTGGTGTTAATAAACTGGGAAGTTAAAGGAAAGGTTTCATGAATTATATAAAACTTGCGATTGATTTTGTCCTGCACATGGATAAATATCTCAGCCTGATCATTGCAAGCGTGGGCGGTTGGACATATCTGGTTATGTTCTTTGTGATCTTCATCGAGACCGGTTTGGTGGTGACACCCTTCCTGCCAGGTGATTCCTTGTTGTTTGCTGCCGGTGCAATTTCGGCTTTGGGCAACGGATCCAATGGCACAGGATTTACAATCAATGTATTTGTGTTATACGTCACTGTTGCTATCGCTGCCGTTTTGGGCGATACCGTGAATTATTGGATCGGCCATTACATTGGGCCCAGAGTGTTTACCGATGAAAGTCGCTGGTTAAAAAAGGAATATCTGGATCGAACCCAGGCATTTTACGATAAATATGGTGGCAAGGCTATTTTCTTGGGCCGCTTTGTTCCGATCATTCGCACCTTTGTCCCATTCGTGGCGGGGATTGGGAACATGCGTTATGGATATTTCATATCCTATAATATCTTTGGCGGAATCTTCTGGACGGCACTTTTTACATTTGGTGGTTACTTCTTTGGAAATGTCCAGTTTGTGAAAAACAACTTCTCCCTGGTGGTAATTGCCATTGTGATCATCTCAATTATCCCAGCCGTTGTGGAATATCTGCGTAATCGTAAAATAAAAACAAGCCCGCTGGTAGAGATTGAGTGAACTCGTAAGGCCGGTTTAGTGGAGATCAGTATTTAATGAAACGCGCCACATTGCAATCTATCTTTCGTTATCTATTAAATGGTCTGGCGCAGTTGGAATTTAGTGGTACAGAACACCTTCCTCCACAAGGAGGTGTAATTGTTACTACCAATCACATGAGTCAGTTGGATTCGATCACATTATTTATTAACCCGGTCCGACCCGACATAACTGCTCTGGTTACCGATAAATACCAGAAATACATTTTCTTTAAATGGATTATTAATACTGGGGGTGGCATTTGGATTGACCGGACAAAGGCAGATTTCGGCGCTTTTCGAGCGGCTATCGATGTGTTAAAAAAGGGTCAGGCGCTTGGCATTGCACCGGAAGGGACACGCAGCGAGACGGCTCAATTGCTAGAAGGCAAACCTGGGACGGTATTGCTGGCCATTAAAGCTGAAGTTCCGATAGTTCCGGTGGGTATCTACGGTTCGGAACATGCCTTCAATGAGATTCTTTCATTTAAGCGCCCTAACATTCATGTTTGCTTTGGACCCGCTTATAGGCTGCCTCCTCTGGATCGCGAAAATCGCGATGAAGCTTTGCAGTGGGCCACAGATGAGGTGATGTGTCGGATCGCAGCTTTATTACCACCGCAATATTGGGGTTTTTACGCTAATCATCCGCGCTTGAAAGAACTTTTGGCGCAGAGCTTAAATTAGACAGAAAAGCGAACGATCGTGCAGCCGAATGGATCGGTTTGGCTGATGTCGGGTTGACGATTGTCCAGCAGCGCCTCAACCGCCAGGCGTAAATAATACTGGCTGGCAGTGTGCTTACGAAAGGTGACGTCATCCAGCCCGCCCATATAACGGACCAGCCTGTGCTCATCCAAAACATACACATGTGGAGTGGTCTCAGCGCAGTAGAGATCAGCGACCTGATGATTGATATCACGCAGCACGAACGGCAAACCGCGCTGTTCGGCAACTTTTTTTAATAAGTCTGGCGGTTCATTAATATTGGATGCCACCGTCAGTAGAACTACCTTTTCCTGCCAATCTTTCATCCATTCTAAAATGAGATGATCGCCCCGCTCAGCCCAGGGACATTCGGCAGACCAAAAATTAATCACCACCACCGGCTGGATATAATCGGAAAGGCTGTGAGCTTTATTCTCCAAATCATTCAGGGTAAAATCCGGGGCTTTCAGTCCCACCATCAACGATTGGATGGGTTTTGACCTCAACATATGCCTTCAATGCCTCCTAAATAGATAGATATCCCAGATATAAACCAATATAGATTTTTGCATATATTTGCATTAACTCGATACCGATTAATGTTCTATACTAGAATCATACCATAACAACGGAGACTAACCTGACCACGAGCTTTCCTTGGATTGTATTGGCGATGGCACTTTACGGGGGAATTCATTCCGGGCTGGCTTCCAGATCGGCCAAGCTCCTGGCAGCGCGCTGGTTTGGCTCATCAAGTACCCGTTTTTACCGTTTACTTTTTAACTTTATTGTTTTTCTGACATTGCTGCCGGTGCTCTGGTTGGTGCAGGTCCTGCCGAATAAGGTCCTGTATACAATCCAACTCCCCTGGATTTTTTTGACGGGCGCATTGCAAGTTCTGGCAGTCCTGGGATTGTTGGTGGGCGTCCTTCAGACCGGGGCTTTGTCTTTCCTGGGGTTTACTCAAATTTTCCAACAGGAGAACTCCGCAGCGCCGGCCCATCTGGTTGTTAATGGTTTGTACCACTGGGTGCGCCACCCGCTTTATACCTGTGGGTTACTATTTATCTGGCTTTCTCCCACCATGAGCTTGAATTTGCTGGCTTTTAATCTTTCCGCTAGCCTCTATATCATCATCGGTATCCAATTTGAAGAGCTTAAACTATTGGCTGAGTTTGGCGAAAGCTATTCGAATTACCGCAAATTGACTCCAATGTTAATTCCAGGATTGTCTATTAATCGCCGCTAAAATTTCCTAACCCTCCACCACCCTCCATGCCCCTTTTTTGGCTTTCCGCAGCACTTCTCACAGGTATTGTATTAGGAGCCTGGCAGCCACAACATTGGCCGGTCTGGTTAGGTTTGTGCGGGCTTTCGATCCTGATTGGGCTGTTGGATCGACCTTTGCAGCGCTTTTTTCCATTTTTGTCGAACTGGCGGAAAGAGATCCGTCTTCCCAGCGGGATTATTTTAGCGGCTCTCTTTGCCGGTGCAGCCTGGTTTCAATATAAACAACCGGTGTTATCACCAGGCGATTTGGCCTGGTACAACGATAAGGGCAAGGTAAGTCTGACGGGTATGGTGGCGGTTCAACCCGAACAGGCAAACGGCGCGATCCGCCTGCGTGTAGATGTAACCGATCTGACGTTATTAGATGGCACCACCTCGACCGCAGTTGCTATTCCTGTGCATGGTACCGTGTTGGCAAATGGTGCCTCGGGCAGCGCCTGGAACTATGGAGATGTTTTGAAGCTAACCGGGCTGCTGGTAACGCCAGCGACTGAACAGGATTCTACTTACCGCGATTATCTGGCCCGGCAGGGTATCCTCAGTACCATGGAGCTTCCACAGATTGTTCGCATCAAAAGTGGGGCAGGCAGTCCTTTCATGTCGGCGGTTTACCATTTTCAGCAATTTGCTTACCAGACTGACAACCAGCTTTTTCCTCAGCCAGAGGCGGCCTTGCTCAATGGCATTTTATTGGGTCTGGATCAGGATATCCCACAATCTTTGAGCGATGCCTTCAAAGCGACTGGTACAGCGCATATCATAGCAATCTCAGGATTTAACATTTCAATTTTAGCGGGTATTTTTGCCACCTTGTTTACCAGGCTGGTGAGGCGCCGTTGGGCGCCGCTGTTGGCAATCCTGGCAATTACGGCATATACTGTGCTGGTGGGAGCCTCGCCGTCCGTCGTAAGGGCGGCAATTATGGGCGGCTTGAGTCTGATCGGAGCGCAGCTTGGACGGAGGCAGACCGGCCTTAACAGTCTGGCATTCACCGCGGCGGTGATGTGCGTGCTTGACCCCTGGCTGCCATGGGATGCCAGTTTTCAGTTGACCTTCGGCGCGACCCTGGGTCTGGTTCTTTTTGCTGACCCGTTGCAAAATGGCTTTATCCAATTGGCCGAAAAATGGTTGTCCTCTGAGACAGCCCGCCGTATTGCTGATCCAGTGGGTGAATATTTCTTGATCACGCTGGCTGCCCAGATCACCACACTGCCGGTTATGCTGGCCGACTTTCAACGTGTCTCCCTCAGCGCAGTGCTGGCAAACCCATTGGCATTGCCTCCTCAACCGTTGGTGGAAATCTTGGGCGGAATCGCTCTGATCGGGGGCATGATTTACCTACCATTGGGTAAGTTGTTGGCCTTGTTTGCCTGGCCGGTAGTAGCCTATACTAACCGGGTCGTAATTCTGTTGGCAGGTTTGCCACACGGGGTTTTGGTTCTGGGCCAGACCAGCCCTGCCATTATCGGGATCACATATTTCTTTTTTATCGGGATCGCTTTAGGGTGGAACCGGCTGGCCTGGTTGAGAGCCTGGTTCAAACCTGCCGTAGTCCTGATATCTTTAGGCCTGGCTGCAACTGTGGTTTGGCGAATTGCGTTTTGCGCTCCGGATGGGCTGCTCCATTTGACCGTCCTGCCAATGACGGATGGACCAGCCATGCTAATCCAGGCCCCTACTGGACAGGAGATTTTGATCAATGGCGGTTCGGACTCCAGTGAGCTTAACAGCTCTTTAGCCTTAAGGATGCACCCGTTTTCACCTCGGCTGGATGCCTTGCTTATCACAAGCCAGACCAGCAGCCCAATT
>DATFYI010000152.1:0-23305 GCA_035315125.1 Anaerolineaceae bacterium
ATGAAATAAATTTGAAATAATTGATGTTTTTTGAATGAATTGATGAGGTGATCGATGAATGAGCATGAACTGCCGTTCAGCGAACAGGCCGCCTTCAATAACTTGGTATGGAAGGTAGTAAGGCGGATACCGGCTGGTAAAGTTAATAGTTATGGTCAGATCGCTGCTTTTATTCCAAAACCTGCCGGGGTATCATCTGAAGATTATCGGGCCTTCAGAGCTCAATGGGTTGGGCGTGCCATGGCGGGTTGTCCGGCGGATGTGCCCTGGCAGCGGGTGGTCAACGCTCAAGGCAAGATCAGCCCACGCCAGGGTGCTGAGCAGCAGCGTAAATTATTGGAATCCGAGGGGGTGATATTCGATACTTGCCAACGCATTGATCTTACACAATATGCTTGGGCTGGACCTGGCAAAGAATGGCTGGCAGAAAATCATTTGCTAGTGCCGGAGAGTTAAATACTAATCCCCAGCCTTTCCCGAACGACTCGATTAGGAACTTGGGATTGATTCTTGAGCTTCTTACGAGGGTTGTTCTTCGGATTTATACTGGAGAAAAGAAATATCGCCTTCAGGTAGAGCCGGCTGCCACCGGACAAACCCGGATCGCAGCAATAAGATAGCCAGCGCCCCCAGGATCATGGCTAATCCATTAAATAAAATTGCATGAGCGGCGCCAAGCAAGCGACCCGAATAGCCGACCAGCAAAAACCCAAAGGGTTGCATTCCGAAGCTGATCATAATCCAAATGGTAATCATGCGGGCTTTCATGTCTGGTGGAGCCATCTGCTGGATGAGCCCATTCGAGCTGGTCATGATAATTGGCCCAGACAGGCTGCCTAAGAACGCCCCAACCACCCACATCCAGCTTGAATTTGCAAATACCGCCGAGATATAACAAAGGCCAGTCCAAAACAGAGCTGCGGAAATGATCCAACCCGGTCGCTTGAAGCGTTGAATGAAAGGCAGAACCAAAATAGCGCTCGCTAAAGCACCCGCTCCTGAGGCGCCCAGGATAATTCCCAGCAGTTCTGGCCAGCCATGTAGATAATCGGTCACGATGGCCGGAAAAAGCTGGCCGCTAGAATATCCAAAAAAGGTAATTAAGAAGCACAAGATTGATAGTTCCTGGATGCGTTGTTTTCTAGCTACAAACCGCAAAGCCTCGCCCATATCACCTTGTTTCTTTTCCACGGCAGGTTTATTCACCTGCTGGGAGCGAATTACCATCAAACAACCGATTACTGCAAGGAAGCTGGCGCCATTAAGCCAGAAGGCCGAGGTAATACCAAGTCTGCTCAATAGCCAGCCGGCCAGAGCCGGCCCAATCATGCGACTGATTTGCACGATCATATTATTGAGGACAACTGCTTTCCGCACCTGGTCGATTCCCGAAAGATCACTGACAAAAGCGGAGGCCGTGGGCATGTCCAATGCTGTCACACAGCCCAGCGCAAAAGAGAGCACGTAGATATGCCAGAGTTGTATTGATTGGGTTTGAAGCAAAACTGCAAAAAGGAAAGCTAACAGCATGGAAGTGATCTGGGTAGCGATTAACACTTTACGCCGGTCCAGGCGGTCAGCCCACATACCGGCAAAGGCGCCGAAAAGCAACATGGGTATCGAACCCAGCATGGCTACCAGGCCCAGGTCACTGGTCGAGTGGCTAATTTGCCATACCACCCAGGACTGTGCTGTGGCTTGCATAAAGGTACCGATAAAAGAAATGGTCTGGCTGCCCAGGTAAAGGGCCAGGTTATGATTTTGTAGCGGGGAATAAGCATCGCGAAAAATACGATTTATGGCTTGCATAATGGTCTCCTTTTTATCGATTGTGAATGTTTTTTGAAATTGGCAACAAGGTATACAGCCCGGCATCATGCGATCACCAGGAAGTAGGCTGGAACTTTTATCTGCCGGACTGGCGTTTTGCCAGTCCGGCAGGAATTGTATTAAACTGATTTGTTGTATTGGAGCAAATCTATGCTTCCAATTTTATGAGGAGCTGTTCCGCTTCCTCTATGCTGATAGCGCCGTCGTGCAGAGCCTGCAAAATCGCCAGGCGTGGATCGACCTCAGGTTGCGGAATTTCAGAGCTAATATTGTCTTTTTCTTTTATAGATTGGTCACTAGCATCGACTGGCTCATTTGTAACCGGATTATCGACCGGTGTTTGGTTTGAAAGCGCCTCATCTTTCTGAGAGGTCTGCTGTTGAGATGCATTGTTTGGGTATTGGCTTTTGGCCTGCTCAACTTCGATGTCAATATTTCCATGGGAAGCGGCCAGGCTGAGTTGAGAGGAAATGTTTTCCATTTCACCGATCGTTCCAACCATACGGCCGCCGAACCTGGCTTCTGGCCCGGGCCGAGCTACACGCACCAGTGGGATTTTCGAGTGGATATCACCCTGGCGGGTAGCTACATCCAGGCGAGCCTGGCTATCGGATGGCAGGGATAAATGGATATCGCCGTGGCTGGCTTCAATGATCCAATTCCCCGCCGGAAGAATGGATTTACAATCCAGGTTGCCGTGAGAAAGGAAGATATCTAGCTCTGTAATCCGACCTTGCTCAAGAACAGCGTTTCCTTTAGAAAGTTTGATGAGACAGGCGCTGGCCTGAATATCTTCCAGGCGAAGATCGCCTTTGCTCATTTGCATGCTTACGCCCGTTTTGTGCGGCGTCCAACCCATATGATCCAGGAATTGGCCGAATTGCTGCCCCCAGGCTCGGGCTTTCTCACTGAATTCCATTCCCCAATCGGCCCAATCTTCAGCAGCCCAGTATCTCCAATTTCGGAAGAATCTGGAGCTCATATTGCTATCTCCAACCGTAGATGTTTGAAAATCTGGTCTGGTCTGGGAGATAGAGGGGCGTTCCGGCATGTCTGCTTCACTGCAATGTTTTAATTCAACATGACCATCACCACAGGTAATCGCAAAAATACCCCGGCAGTTCGTCAAACGGATATCACCCTTCTGCAAAGTTAGCTGCAATCGTGCCTGGATGTCGCTGACTTCGATTTTTCCCCTGGCAGCAGAACAATCAACTACCCAGTTCTTTTTCTCCGGTAAATAAAGGATAAAAGGAGTCTGGCTGACATATTCGTCCCACATATGCACCTGTAGACAGCGTTCAACGGGCTCCAGTTTGAATTCTCGCAATACCTGGCCGCCAACCTGGCTTTCTAAGCGGACCTCTTCCCCTTCGGTACTTTTTATTGTCAATTGGATACCCGGCGCCCATATGCTGATGGCATCAAATGCATCAGCCGGCCAGGTACGTTCTATCGTGTTCATCATTTTCCTCCTTGCAGACCCTTGAGCTGCTGCAGCGCATCCGTCAAGGAAAGGCTGCCGGCCGAGACCTGCTGTAAAATTGCCCTGCGAAGTTCGTTCGCAGAGGTTCCTGCGCTGGCTGAAGTGCCAGCGCTTTTTGAAGTATTTGTTTCAGGCGCCATTTCTACCCGATCCAATGTCGAATTGATCTCATCCAGTTTGTTGCGGATAGTCGGATAGGACACTCCCAGAACCTTTTCCACTTCGCTGAGATTCCCGCGAGCGCGTAAGAAAACCCGAACAAAGGTTAATTGATCGGCCGAAAGGATCGAGAATGGACCTGGTTGAAATTCAGCCCGCATAACCAGATTGCAATTTTCGCATTTGCATTCGCTGATAATAATTGGCCCGCCACAGGCAGGGCATTTATCAAATAATTTAAGCATTGTTACCTCCGTCATATCTCTATAATACATCAATAAATTAAAAATGACAATATGGAAATTGATATTGTTGATTTTATATGCATATAAAATAACTATTGGGAATTATTGTCAATCTATATATTTTTGAAAGCCCCCACATTTTTCAATGGGTCTAAAAACTTGGCATTTTTGTTGCATCTCCCCGATAATTCCCAGGTAATCAATTGAAGGAACTTCAAAAGGACATGGCAGACACAACCCCTCAGCACAAGGTCTCAGGCCGGCAGATTGTTTTGTGGTTGACTGCCATCGTTTTGATTTTAATTTCAATCCATTTTTTTTGGATACTGGCAAACAGGTTATCCACAGTTGAGCTAAATCCGACGCCAGTCAATAATCCGGTGGTTGGCGGTCCGCAGGTGACCGAAACCATTGAATCTCCCAAAAAGAAACTTAATAACGGCTTTAGTGGTGCGCAAACGGGTCAAGCGCCCACACCCACTCCAACTTTTACATCTTCACCCAGCCCGACCTCTACAGCAACTGAATCTCCAACGCCAACGGATGCGCCAAAACGAGGGGCTACCAGGGTGTCACCGATCGACAATATGGTCAGCGTATACATCCCGGCCGGCACCTTCAAAATGGGGCAAAGCGATACTAATCGTAACAATGGACCACGGCATAACGTAACTCTGGATGCTTTTTGGATGAACCGGACGCCGGTTACAAATGCCATGTATGCCAGGTGTGTACATGCCGGCGGCTGTAATAACCCAATTCGGAAATCAATCAACCCACATTATTATGAGAGCGCTTTTGCAAATCATCCGGTGGTTTATGTCACCTGGTTTGACGCCCAAAAATATTGCGCATGGGTAGGGGGCGGTTTGCCAACCGAAGCCCAATGGGAAAAAGCAGCCAGTGATAACGGCCGCAGGACTTATCCATGGGGAAATAAAAACCCTGCTCCAGATCTTGCCAATGTTAATCATTTTTACCATACTACCACTAAAGTTGGCAGCCATCCGGCTGGAGCCAGTCCATTTGGCGTGTTGGATATGGGCGGTGATGTGCGTGAATGGGTATTTGACTGGTACAGTCCCACTTACAAACATGAGCCTGCTGTTAATCCAACTGGGCCGGCTAAAGGTCAGTTGAAGGTGTTGCGAGGTGCATCCTGGAATGATCCGAGTATTTTCAGCCAGGTTGTTTCACGTCTGACCCATTTTCCTGGTTCTGCCGGGGAAAACCGCGGTTTCCGCTGCGCTCTTTCGCAATAAAGTTAATTAAGGAGGAGGCAAATATAGGTGCGGGTTGACCCTGCTGCCCTCATAACTCATTTCAAAATGCAAATGGGGTCCGGTGGCGTTGCCGGTGGCGCCTACGTTACCAATCTGTACGCCTCTTGCGACACTTTCACCACAACTGACGTCGATGGCGCTCTGGTGGGCGTAAAGGGTTTGCCAGCCGTCGCCATGATCGATAATGGTTAGATTGCCGTAACCGGTGTTGTTCCAACCGGCATAAACCACCACGCCGCTATCTGAGGCGTAAACCGGATTTCCCAAATTTCCGGCAATATCAATGGCATAGTGGTTGATAGCGGGCTCGTAATCGTAGCCCGAGACCCAGTGCTCGGTTGTTGGCCAGACAAACGAGCCGGTGCCGATGGCACCCCCCATCACCTTTCCACAGAAACCCGGGCCCATCTGGCTGGCTACCGCCGGGTTGTTACGGGTGATGGTCGGGGCTGAAGCGCTGATAAATTGGCGATAGCCGCCCGGGACGATCAACCAGGTGCCGGGCTGGACGGTTATCTGAGAAATAGCCTTGTCCAGGTTGTCATTAAGGTGGTTCCCGAGAAAATCGACTATGTCATCCGGGGTTACTCCATAAAACTTGGCAACTCCTGCCAGACTGTCATTGTCATGCCACTGATAATACGTGCCATCCACCGGCAAAATTTTAAGTACCTGGCCGGGCCTCAGATTTTCGGGGTCATCCCCTAAGACATTGTAATTTGCAAACAAGATGGTGGATGGTTTGAGGTTAAATTTACTGGCTATTCCGGTGATGGTGTCTCCGGAAACCACTGTATATTGGATGATTGTGAAGCGCGGGCGTGACGGAATCGAGGTGTGGGGAACGGTGTCGCGCCGGATGCCATCCAGCAGAGAGGAAAGCGACAGGTTGGCCGGTGAGATCGGTAAAGGTGTAGGAGGTACATCTGTGGCTGGGGGTTGAGTGGCAGACAGATTGGTTGGAGTAGTCTCAATCAGTCCTGGAAATGCTTTGGATGAGTGTGTAAAAACAAAAACGACCCCAATCAAGATGGCGCAAATGAAAAATGTTATGATCGTCGACCATCTCAGTTGATTCCAAAGCTTTTGGAGGAAGCTCATTCTTGCTCCATTTCTGAAGTCCTGTACTGGGATGAATAGCCTGTTCTATAGATCAGTAAATAAATTGATAAATTGTTATTGAAGTCCATTGAGCTTTTATGGAATATCCGATGAAAAATCAAATGAAATTGGATGGGATTTGAATAGACCCACCGGGAAGCAAATTTACCAATATTATAACCCGTCTTGTAACAACTTTTAAAATCTAAAAAATGGGCTGTGATTGGAAGCCTTACCATGGGTACAATTGCAAGAGAAACCTGAGTTGTACTGCAACGTATTCAATATTTAGTACGATATTGAAAGCAAGATCCGGATAGAATTTTTATAAGATATCAGGTATGATGGCTTTATGGTACAACAAATGATTTCAAAAGAAAAATTACTGGATGAACAAAGCTGCTGGGAAGCAGTCCAAATGCGAGATGAGCGTTACAACGGGTTGGTGTATTACGGTGTTCGCTCGACCGGTATTTATTGTCGGCCTACTTGTCGCTCCCGCCGCCCGAAACGCGAGCAAGTAGAATTCTTCCCCTCCTATGAAAAGGCTGAGCAAGCCGGCTACAGGCCCTGCAAGCGCTGTAAACCACGTCAGACGCTCGATCCGGACAATCCGGTTGAACTGGTAACCCGGGTATGTCGATTAATTGAGATGAATCCGGGTGAGACTTTGACTTTGAATGAACTGGCGCGCCAATTGGCCGTATCTCCTTATCACTTACACCGTTTGTTCAAATCGGTGACTGGTGTAACGCCGCACCAATATGCTGCCGCAAACCGTGTTAAAGAATTTAAATCTCAAATCAAAGCAGGTAATGATCTCGTAACAGCTATGCTCGAGGCAGGTTACAGCTCGAACAGCCGTTTATATGAGACCGCCGCAGGGCAGTTAGGTATGACGCCAGCATCTTACCGGCGTGGAGGCTCAGGGATGCAAATCAATTACACAATTGTAGACAGCAGTCTGGGGCGCTTATTGGTTGCAGCCACCGCTCTTGGTATTTGCGCCGTTAGCTTTGCGGATGAGGATGCCAGACTGACGGCCTTAATAAAATCAGAGTACCCGGCTGCTGATATTCAGCGGGATGACATTCTTCTCAAAAGGTGGGTGAACGCCATCCTGGCTTATTTGGACGGTTCTCAGCCACATCTCGACCTGCCATTGGATGTACAGGCGACTGCTTTTCAGCTACGCGTATGGGAAGAACTGCGACGCATCCCTTATGGAGAGACACGTACCTATGCCCAGGTAGCACATGCTATCGGTCAACCCAGTGCTGTCAGGGCGGTAGGACATGCCTGTGCAACCAACCCGGCTGCTTTGGTCACACCCTGCCACCGAGTTGTACGTAGCGATGGCGGATTAGGTGGCTATCGCTGGGGCCTGGAACGCAAACAAACACTTCTGGCCAGAGAACAAAGTCAAAAGGAGCTGGAAAATCGCTAATGGTCGGTCATCTCGGAATTTAAATCCGGCCAGGGTGGTTCCGGCTGAGACTAGCATCTTGTGCGAGAGCGTTTTCCGTCAAAGTTTTCAACGTTTCTGCAATGGCTCGTTTCTGCTGATCACTCAGCGAAGTCATCAAGCCTTCCAGCCATTGCTGGCGCGTGGAGACACTTTCTTCTACTATTGAGCGGCCTGTTTCAGTTAGACTGACCAGGCGGATGCGACGATCATTGGGCGATTCTGTGCGCATTACCAGGTTTGAATTTACCAGGCGTTCAATGATTTGGCTGGCAGCCGGAGGTGAAATTTGCAGAAGTTCCACGAATTGGGTAACTTCGAGTGGACCCCGGTAATATACTAGGATCAATACGTTCAATTGGGCCAGCGAAAGCCCATGACTACGAGAATATTGAACAAAATCCTGCATTGACTTACGCATAAACATTGCTGACCAGTCCAACAGGATTTTGGTCAGGTCCGCATCATCTTTCATAATATGAATACCTTCTAAAGATTTAACAGTAAAGTTAGAAATGTGAATATGCTCAATAAAACATAATTTGAATTAATTGTTATCTTCTGTTGAATTATAATCCTGAACCTGAGTAATGAATGGGGCTAAATGGTTGTAGTTTAAAATAATTCTTTCACCAGTTTATAGCTGGCGGAACTGCCAATGTGAAGAACCCTGCAATTTATTTTTCGACAGGCTGCCGGATTATTGTTAATAGTTTATCTGGATCAGTGCGGGTAGGATCTTTGAGATAAATCTCATGGTGCTTGCCGCGCAGTTTGTAACCACACTCGCTGATATAACTGTGTAGCCTAGCGATAGTTGGGCCTTCAGCAGCATAAGGTCCAACATGCATGATCTGCGCCGAGAGACCTTCATGGTATATATCCAAGCGGATCTTCGAAATAGCGGCCAAAGGTTTCTTTTTTATTGCTTCCTGACGGGCATCTTTAAACAACTCAGTTGTGACCAGCTCAGGTTGCAGGATCATCATAGTCCAATCCCAATTGCTTTTATCCTCTGTACTAAAATCGCGCATATCCGCTACCCACCACAATCCTTCCAGGGCATTGACGCCAAAATCGATCGCTTGTGGACCCTTTTTAACTTTGAATTTAATCGTGTAGGCCAGCGTATAAAGGGCGCTAACCGCTTCCTGATATTCGGGAGAATTATTTGGATCTCCATGGCCGTCTATCATTAGATACTTCAAAGTGGGTACTTCCAAGAATGATGGTTCCCGTTTCGAGGGGGTATACAGGGCTTTCAATTCTTTTTTGAGGTCAATTTTTTCCATTCGGCGCTCCCGCCTTGTTTAATTAGTCTTTTCTAGCGGAAACTGAATCTCGGATACAAATACATATAGATTTGCAATGATCTGGCTGTTATAGACCGAGGGGTCCGGGTAGCCATTATCCGGAAACTGCTAGCAACTTTCCCGATTTAGGCCATCTATGCGGTAGATGTTGGCTATGATTATAGGATACACCTTCCCCTGGGGGGAATGTCAAGTGGGCAATTACCCTACTTTTGATAAATTTAAAAATCCCACCAATTCAGTTAGATTTGATTATAATAAATCTGCTAGCACGAAAGGTATGGTTTGATATGTCGACACTTGTAGAAGAATTAGATAAATTGACAGTTCCTGGCCAGCTTTACGACCGGTTGGAAGACGGCTCAGTGCGGTGTTATGCATGTGGGCATCGTTGTTTAATCCGGCCGGGACGGCGTGGAATTTGCCAGGTTCGCTACAATCAAAATGGGGAATTAAGAATCCCGTGGGGATATGTCGCGGCAGCCCAAATTGATCCGATTGAAAAGAAACCCTTTAATCATGTCATGCCAGGCAGTGACGTACTGACTTTTGGAATGCTTGGATGTGATTTTCACTGCGGTTACTGCCAGAATTGGATAACCTCACAGGCAGTCCGTGACCCGGCCGCCGGCCCAGATTATATTAATAAAACAACACCGGCGAAATTGATCGCCAGTGCTAAAAACTCGGGTGCAACGGTGATCGGTTCTTCTTATAATGAGCCTTTAATTACAACCGAATGGGCTGTAGAAATATTTCGCCAGGCCAGTCAGGCCGGTTTGAAATGCGTTTATATCTCCAATGGAAATGCCACTCCGGAAGCGCTGCAGGTTTTGCGACCATTTCTAGCGGCCTACAAAATTGACTTAAAGAGCATGCAAGACCGCCAATATCGTTCCTTGGGCGGTGTTTTGAAAAATGTGCTGGACAGCATTCAGATGGTCTACGAGTTGGGGGTGTGGCTCGAAATTGTAACCCTGATCGTGCCGGGATTTAATGACAGTTCAAAAGAGTTGTGGGAAGCAGCTCGCTTTATTGCTTCGGTGTCACCCAATATCCCCTGGCATGTGACTGCCTTTCACCCCGACTATAAGATGACAGATGAGCCGCCGACTTCAGTCCAAAAGTTGCTTGAAGCGGCTGAGATTGGACAGGAAGCCGGTCTGAATTATGTCTATGCTGGCAATATTCCGGGCCGTGTGAAGAGCTACGAGGATACATTTTGCCCAAAATGCCAGACACGTTTGATCCAGCGACGCGGGTACGTGATCCAGGATTATAAAATTACGGCCCAAGGCGCCTGTCCAAAGTGCGGGACACACATCCCAGGGGTATGGACAGACCACCCAGAAAGCGTTCAACTTGGCGGTTGGGGTATGCCCAGACGAGCCGGCGTATAATCAAATTCGCTCTTTTGAGCGAAGAAAAATCCGTTTAGTTATGCTGCCAGCTATCCGGATTATATTGTTATGGATAAGATACCGCTGTCGAACTTGGCTCCACGCCGGGGTAAGGATTGGATTCAGGTGTGGAGGTTAGCGTTTCGGCCGGATACGGATTTGAATTTGGGGTAGAGCTTGGCCCAACTGTAATTTGCGAGGTTGGAGTAGGACTTCCGGGTGCCTCGGTTGTCAAGGGCAACGGCGTTCTGGTTGGCAAGACTCGTTTGGGTGTAGCGGTTGGCGTTGGACTTCCGGCCATGGTAATGGTATTCACATAATCAATGGCGCCCTGGCAGGCTGGTTCTAGGTGGCTCGAAACATGTTCCCAATCTAAAGGTTCGCTATTCCCGTAGGTTGTTTGGATTGCATTGGCCAGACAACCCGCTCCGGCGTTGTAGTTGACCAGAGTAAAACGCCAAAGGTCTTCATAGGAGGTTGTTTGTCCAGGCTGAACCAGGGTTGTATTGGAAAGGATGCGGCCGACTTGCTGGCAGTTCGCTTCGAGACCCTCTGCAAATACTCTGACGCTGAAATTGGCCTGGGTCAGGTCAATGCCTCCCTGGCAATCCGAACAAGAGGCGTTCACATTTCTGACAAGAGCGCCGCGCAGCGTGGATTGCTGGTCTGCATTTAGATTGCCAAAGCCAATCGAACAGACGTCTTTATTTAACACTAATGGGCAGAATTGGCTGAAGAAATCAGGGTTCCATAACAGAATCGTATCAGCTCCGTTTTCAGTGAGCTGTCCTAGGCCAGCTTCCTTGTAGGTAGTATAAATGCCAGGCCATAACTGGCTTTCACGTGCAAATACATTCTTCATCAATTGAGCCGGAACACCGGTCTGAGCTGCGACTTTCATGATTTCATTATCGAAACGATTTTGCCAGTCTATGACTGAAGCCAGTGCGCCTTTGACGCCGCATTGGTTATCCGATCCCCCACCATTCCCGCAATTGTTCACTTCTACCACGCCGTTCTGGATCAATGCCTTTGTAAGGTAGTTATAAGATACCTGGGATTTTAAGTTCTCGACTTTTTTGGGCGTCGTCAACCAGGTCGGTGGGCCACCAATATTGGGAAAGACTTGCCAGACATCCGCACAACTGGCTGGTTTTTCACCACGCCACTGGCTGCTGAGCACATCGACATACCATTGGGGCTGTTCATTATTGCCCTTTTCCGGATCCATAAAGTCGCCCCAGGGCATTACCCTCACCAGAGCAGTGAAATGCTCACTTTCATCGCCGTAGCTCGAATCGGCCCAAAAAGAGATCGATTGACCCTGGTTTCCGGTTGGCTGGAGAGGGATGACGCACTGGTCGCCTGGGCAGCTAAATGTTTCACTCCCTATAATCCCTTGCAGTCGTATGATCGCCTCATTGGGGAGAGGCTCTTCACCCGTTAAAATAAGACCTGGTATGCTGGAACAACGATTATCCGGAGGAACCGGATTGCAGTCGGTCAGAGATACCCACACCTCCGGCACCGGCAGATTAACCACCATTTTTCTTTTGCCTGGGGTTTTAGCAACTGCGTGGAGGTACATGCCATCGCATTGGCTCGAGTCTTTCCCCATATCGGACTCTGCGCAGGGTTTGGTGCTGATCCATTGGTTAAACAGATCCCCTCCGCAGAAAGTATATATTTCATCATTGGTTGGGAGACCGGGATGTTCGATGAAGATTTGGCACATGGCCTGGTTGGTCTGCCAACTGAGCAGCCACCATTCATAGACTGTGTAATCAATAAAGAGATTTGCTTGACGGGCAGGGGTAGGGCTGGTGGGAGTCGGCGTAGGAATAGTATCATCGGCTCGCGCAGGTACTACCTGTCTGCCGAGTAGGAGTAACAGGCAAATGATAATGGTTATATATCCTGCCGTTATGATTAACCGCCTGTTTAAACGCATCTTTACCCCTGGTTTTTGGATGTGGCTTTTCCCCTTCTTTATTTTTGTAATCGTTCAAATTGGATCTTTATTAGTTTAACATATTGGATTAAATATTCCAATATAAAAGGCGCTACAATTTTGCAAACTGGTTGTTTGTTAGACCTTGCGATCGACAATCCGGTAAACAAATTTTAGTGCGGACCAATTTTCATCGATTGCGCAAATCTTCACATCTACCAGGCCGTTCTTTAATCCAATTTCTCTAATAAGATTCTCGTTGAGATCTGTTTTCAAACCAGACGAGCCTTTCGGCCAGGATATCCACAACATCCCATCCGGCCTCAATCGTTTTTTCAAGCCGGGGAATTCTTGATTGAGTTCTGCCAGATTTTTGCTGAAGAAGTGAATAAAGTTTAGAGGTATCTCCAAAGAAGGATGATCGTTAACATCCGGAGGCAATGTCCCCAGAATGAGGTTATATTGTTCGGGCGGGTTCAGGATCAAAATTTGGAAACCTGGCTTGATCCCCAGTTTTTCGATCAATGATTTTTTGGAATAGCCAGCCATTTGACACCTGCTGATACAAATCCACACAAAGCTTGGTGGTAAAGTTTACAAAGTAGCCGGCAACCTGTCTTTAACCCGGATGGTATCCCATGAACCTACCACAGCTCCACCAACAATTAACAGAATGGCGATACCAGAAACCCAGGACAAACTGCGTCCACCTAATAATACCAGCACCAGGGTCGAACAAAATGGGGTTATATATGTTAGAGAGCCAATGATGCGCGGGTCGCCCCGTTTGAGGGCGGCATCCCAGGTGAAGAACGCTATCCCCATTGGGCCGATACCGATCAGTATCAAAAATATCCAATCCTGCAGGCTTAATGAGGCCGGAAGTCGTGCAGAGCCCAGATTGCCCAGGCCATATAGGCCTAATGAGATTATTCCCGAGGATAGGCAGAAACCGCCCACCGCAGCCGTTGGAAAGGGTGGCAATCGCTTGGTAAGTAGGGAATAGCTGGCCCACACCAACGCTGCAGCAGCTGCCAGCAGATAGCCCTTCAGATTGGCCATGTCAAGGCTTAAATGTCCGCCGCTGAGCACCAGACCTGCTCCTGCCAACCCGATCAATGCGCCGAAAATATGGTGGGGCTTCAATTTGTATCCAGGCAAATAGACCGGCGAAAGCAGAACAATTAATAACGGCCATAAGTAATTGATGCTGTTTGCCTCAACCGTAGGCGCATATTGGAAGGCAGTAAAAAGAAGAAAATGGTAGCCGAATAAGCCGACCAACCCAACTAAAAATGTCCTTATAGGTACCCGCCAATTACGAATCTGGTAGATTCCTACCATGCCACCGATGCATAAGGCAATGCCTACAACCAGAAATGGGGGTAAATGACTCAGGCGCGAGGCCAGGTAGGCCAGAAAGCTCCAAAGAGAAATGGTAAGCAATGCAAACAGGGTGGCAGATCTAGACATCAGGACTTAAGTGTGTTCCTTTCTGATTTTTATAAAAATGATTAAGGTGTATTCGAAGGGATGGGTTGAAAAACGGCAGTAGGTATTTTGGTCTGTGCTGGAAGAGGCGTGCTTCTTGGATTTTGTTTGCTGCCCGGCTTTGGTGTGAACCCTGGCGTTGGTGAGACAGTCAGCTCATATTGTAAAGTGATGACAATCTCAGAAAGCGGCGCTGGCGTCAATACGAAATTGATGGCTTGTTGGACTATGGATAGCAAGTTTTTACGTTTGGGTAGGAAAACACTGGTATTCGAAGTGTTTGGTACTTGCCAGGTGTTAAGATCACTTTGATCGAGGTGGAAAAATCCAATCCGTTTTGGATCCCCCAACTTCAACGCCAGCGGAATGTAATTTGAAAAATCCTGAATTGACAGACTGGTTTGGATACTGTCCTTATATTCATTAAATAATGTTGGTAATTCTGCCAGATGGCCTGCACTGACCATCCGGTCCAATAGCAAACTAACCACTTCTTGTTGTCGTATATTGCGATCGGTTTCGTTTGACCCCTCACGCAAGCGGATGTAACAGAGCACCTGGCTGCCATCCAAGTGATCTGTACCCGCGTTAATGCCCCCGCATTGATCCGGGTATCCCGTCAATACGGGTACGTTTAACCCGCCCATTTCATCGACAAATTTAACGAAATCATTGGTATTGATCATAGCCCACTGCTGAGGTTTGACACCCAAATTGTATTCCAGCGTGTTGTCGAGCTGGCGGATCCCGCCCAGGGCATACGAAATTTGCAGGCGCTGCATGGAATATCCTGGGATATAAACGAACAAGTCAGGGGGTAAAGAGAGCAAGCTGGCGCGCCCGAAGCGTGTGTGATAAAACACCAGCACGATGGCGTCCATACGACCAATAAATGGAGAATCTACGTCATTTCCAAGCAATACACCTACCTGCACTTCATCAGGAATATTCAACCCGGTCAGCGGCCTTGGAATAGGAGTAACTGGGGTGAAACGAGGGGCTGGAAAGTTCTGCCAGACTGGCAAATTTGGATCATATGTTGGGGTAAGAAGAATGGGGGTTTGTGTAAAGGTGGGGGTTTGGGTTGGCGTTGGGCTGGGTGTTGCTGGAGTTGGGCCTGGGGCAGTCAATGGAAAGTTGCTACAGGCGGCCAGCAGCAGGCATGAAACCGTTACCAGCCACCTGGCTGGCCTTAAACCAGCTTCCTGTTTCCTGAAAATCCATGTCTTCATCGGGAGATTATTATCAATGCCAGCTAGCAATGAGCCAATTGGATTATAGCATAGCCAGACAGGCTATTTTATGGCTTTAGGAAATAACCCTAAATTCCTAACAAAAATGATTACACTATTTTAATAAATCAGTTCTATACTTATTGTAGATGTTGCTTTGATCAGCAACACAGCACGGGGGCTTAATAACGGGCCGAACATCACCTGGTCGCCCAACCAGTTTCGCCGCAGAAAGAGCATAAATATGAACAGGTCCAACCCGCTGTTTGGTAAAAACTTTTTACTATACAGAGGGTTATAACTATTAAGTAAGCCCCCCGAAATCCGCTGGCAGAATCAAACGCCGACCTGCTGCGGTAAGCTCAAGGAGGAGGTGTAGAATGGCAATTATTGTGTATATTGTAATTTCATTGGTTTGTTTGATGTTCTTTGTTTTGACCGTGTTCGGTTCCGCGTCACAGCACAAGTGATTTCGGCATGGTATTTAGCAAAGAAAACGGTGTTTTTAGATAAAGGCCGGTGCTAATTTCATTCTTTCGTTAACCGGGCCCGGTCAAATTCTCTTTTTATGCTTAAAAAGAGGAAATGTATTTTTATGCTCCCTTCTTCCTGCCAAACGAAGAGGGAGCTTTTTTATAAAAAGAATTAGCCTAATTTACGAATATGCTCAATATGATCGCGTATATGCCAGGCGGCTCGCCTCAGCAGTTTACGAGGACTCCAAAACTCCCCTTCTTTCCCTAAAACCAGCTCTTCGCCAGCCAGATCGTTAATGACCTGGTCCATGTTCTTGGATGTTACTTGCAAGCGTTCAAATGGGTCTTTGGGCAATTGTGCTCTGGAAAGGCTGGCTTGGTCGAGACGATCTAACAGCCACCACTGGATAGTAGCGACATGTGCTAAAATACCCCGGCGCGTCCAGCGTTCGCCCGGTACAGGCTCATCGAGTTTTTGGATGGGTATTTCAGCTAGAAGAGCCAGTAAATCTTCACGTCCCCAACCCAGCAACTCGACCCCTCGCCGGGCATCCAGGGCTGTAAGCGGTTTCCAATCATGACGAAACCAGGCATTGACACCTTTACCGTGTTCTACCAGATTGAAGTTCTCATCAACTTCATAAAACTGCCAGGTCTCGACCAGATTTACATCGAAATCGCCCAGGTCTTTTAGCCAGGATTGAGAAGTGTGTGATTCCATCCAGGTCTTATAGGACAACAGAGCCAGGGGTATAGCGATAATTGCTTCGCTGCCATCTTTGCCGTAGGAAAAGCAGCCGGGATAATCTAGGGCCCAGGCGATTGAATGACCTTCAAAACCATTTTCAAGACCAATAGACAGCCTCATAGCAATCTCCCATTGGAAATCACTCTTTTAGATGACCATAAGTCGATAAAACGTTCATTTTGAAATTGATTATAGCATCCTTGACGTTTCATTCGGTGCGCGGTATATTAGTATCGCTTTCATATAAGCAGATAGATCGGTTATGCCCCAGTAGCGCAATTGGACAGAGCGTTTGCTTGCGGAGCAAAAGGTTGCAGATTCGACTTCTGCCTGGGGCACTTTCAAAAATGGCGAAGAATTGACCTTCGTCATTTTTTGGTGAAAAAAAATGGAAAATAAGCGCTATCAAATCCTTTTAACAAATGATGATGGAATTAAATCCCCAGGGCTGTGGGCTGCTGCCGAAACCTTATCTGAGCTGGGTTATGTGACTGTCGCTGCGCCGCGTGATCAAGCCTCCAGCACCGGCAGAAGCCAACCGCTCTCATCTGACGGCAAAATTACAATAAACAAAATGCAGATCGGCAGTCAGGATTGGGATGTCTATGCAGTGGGCGGCACCCCGGCACAAGTCGTGGTCCATTCAATTTTTGAAATCATGCCTGTCCGGCCTGACCTGGTTGTTTCCGGGATTAATTATGGGGAGAACCTGGGCACCAGTGTCACGATTTCCGGCACGATCGGAGCAGCGCTAGAGGCGGCCAGCATGGGTATCCCTGCAATCGCGGCTTCGCTCCAGTTAACGGATGGTCGGGAATTCCTTTCGTATTCGACTGCTGTTAATTTTTCAACGGCTGCTCATTTCGTCCAATATTTTGCCAGGCTGATGCTGGAAAAACGTATGCCGGCTGATGTGGATGTGCTTAAAATTGAGGTACCCTTTGACGCCACACCGGCTACCGAATGGCAAATTAGCCGGCAGGATCGCCAGCGTTATTATGTTCCATATATGAGAGAAGATGGGAATGGGAAATCCAAATTAGATTTCCGTTTAGAGATACATCCTGAGATCAGTCCGAGCGATAGCGATATTAATGTTATCCATGTTAATCGCAAAGTCTCGGTAACACCCTTAAGTATTGATTTGACATCTCGGGTTAATTTTGATGAGTTAGATAAGCTGTTGCGCAATTAATCTTGTTTACAGGTCAAAAAACCGGGCCAACTTGACGGAATATTCCTCAAAGTTACCCGGTTTCTTTATTTTAGATGGAATCAGATATTGAAACGGATATTCAAAACATCGCCATCCAGGACAATATACTCTTTCCCTTCCAGGCGCAACTTACCTTTGGCTTTCGCCTCATTCATACCGCCCAGCGTAACCAGGTCGTTATAAGCCACTACTTCAGCCCGGATAAAACCTTTTTGCAGGTCGGTGTGAATTTCTCCAGCAGCTTCGGGAGCAGTGGCGCCACGACGGACAGTCCAGGCTCGAACTTCGTCCGGTCCCACCGTAAAGAAAGATTGTAGCCCAAGCAGATCATACGACAGACGTATCATGCGATTTAAACTCGGTTCTTCAATACCGTATTCCTTTAGAAATACTTCGGCTTCATCCGGGGGAAGTTGGGCAATATCCATTTCAAGACGGCATTGCAAAGGGACAACCAGACTATGTTTATGGGTATAGGTAATTTCTGGCGCAGCCTGACCTTCCGCCAGGTTAAGAACGATCAGGTTCGGTTTACGGCTGAGGAAACCGAAACCTGCCAGAGTTTTTTCCTCTTCGGAACTAATTTCCAGGTCACGTAAAGGGTGTTCTTCCGAAAGAGCATTATGAAAGCGGTTAAACAGTTCTGTTTCGCGTTCGATAATGGCTTTTTCCCGCCCGCCGCCTTTATGACGTTCTTCATCGAGCCGCTCCAGTTTTCGCTCTACGGCTATCAGATCGTTCAGGATGAATTCCGAGTCCATACTGGCTAAATCGCGGCGAGGATCGATACTGCCGGACGGGTGGGGGACGTTTTCATCCTCAAAGCAGCGCACTACATGGATAAAGCCATCCATCTGAGTAAGCTGATTCAGCAGGGTGCCGGAGATGCCGGTTCGTCCGGCGCTGCCATCCAGACCGGCAATATCGGCATAGGTCACCTTGGCATAAATCGTTTTTTTCGGGTGAAACATCTCTGAAAGGCGGTCGACCCGTGGATCTGGAACATCCACAACGGCGGTATGAACTTCAATTTTTCCGGTTATTGCGCCGGTGGGTTGGGTGGCGCGTGTTAATGCATTGAATAATGTGGTCTTGCCGGATTGAGGAAGGCCAATAATTCCAAGGCGCATGTCTGAATACCTTGACCCTTCTAAAGAAATTCGATATACTCTAGAAACACATGCCGGAGTGGCGGAATTGGCAGACGCGCACGACTCAAAATCGTGTTCCTTTAAGGAGTGTGGGTTCAATTCCCACCTTCGGCACTAAGATTATAACATAGCCCACCTGGCGGGGAATAAATGGGGGAAAAGGGGGTTCTGGCACTATCTATGTGAACTGACTGCCAGCCTAAGCCGTCCGCGCCTTGTAGTTGATTGCTCGCTAGCGCGCCTGTCCGTTCTGTTTCTCAATCATCCCTCGAATTTCCGTTATAATAAATTTGCAATCGATTGAATAATTTATTAATCCCAAATCATCGCAGCAAAAAGCCCTTTCTGACCCGATTCGAGGTGCATTGGTAGAGAATAAACCTATCCTACCCCTTCCCAAAGTGGATCTGGTAGTGCCTGTTTACAACGAAGAAAATGTGATTGCCTTGTTTCATGCACAATTGCAGGCTGCAATTGCTGGATTACCTTACCATTTTAAAATTTACTATATCAATGATGGTTCCCTTGACCATACGCAAGACTGCCTGGAACAAATCCGTTTGCAGGATGAGCGGGTAGAATTGGTCGAATTTAGCCGAAACTTTGGACACCAATCTGCCCTGACTGCTGGTCTTGACCTGGCGCAGGGCGATTATGTGATCACACTGGACGGAGATGGTCAGCATCCACCCCAGTTAATTGGTGAAATGCTAAAGTTGGCTGAAAGCGGTTACGATGTAGTGCTTACCCAACGATTGGAGCAGGCTTCTCTACCACCTTTCAAGAAGAAGACCTCCGATTTATTTTACAAGATGATCAACAGGATTGGCGAAACACAAATCCTGCCCGGCTCGGCCGATTTCCGTCTGCTGGCGCAGCCAGTGGTAGCAGCTTTGCGAAGTATGCACGAATATCACCGCTTCTTACGAGGTATGGTATCCTGGGTTGGTTTTCGGACGGTGATTTTACCTTACCAGCCCGGAGATCGCATTGCCGGGCAATCGAAATATTCATTCAGTAAGATGCTTCGTTTAGCGATGGACGCCATCTTTTCGTTTTCCCTGGTGCCACTGTATTTAAGCATCTCTTTGGGTGTTTTGTTCCTGGTCCTGGCGCTGGCAGAGGCTATCTATGTGCTCAGCTTTTGGGTTAGCGGGCAAACCCAACGACTGGCGCCGGGTTGGAGCTCATTGATGTTTATGCTGCTGGTTGTCGGCGGCATATTGATGATTTCAATTGGGTTCATCGGTATTTATATAGGATATATATTCCAGGAAGTGAAACACAGGCCGGTCTATTTGATCCGCCGTATGATGCCTTCACGCCAATCTGATGAAACTGCACACTCACCGTATCCAGAGGCTCCCGGTGGATAACTTTTTGCGTCGAATCCGAACTTTTTCATTTTCTGCTGCTACGTTTCCAGTTGTACTGCTGTTGGTTGGTGCAGTGTGCTACGGTTTATTGATCCCCTGGTTGGGATTTTATTGGGACGATTGGCATTTCATCTGGATTTCTCAGCGGATGGGCTCTGCCGGGTTGGCGCGCTATTTTATGACTAACCGACCTTATTGGGGCATGATTTACCAGTTCTCCACAGCCTTGTTGAAAAGTGTGCCATGGCATTGGCAGGTCTTTGGGTTGTTCTGGCGCCTTATGAGCGCATTGTCCTTGTGGTGGTTGCTGCGTTTGATCTGGCAGAAAGCCCCTGAAGCAGCCGACTGGGTCAGTGTATTGTTTCTGGTTTATCCAGGTTTTGACCAGCAGGAGATCGCCATCACTTATGGCCATTTCTTTTTGGTGCTGACGGCTTTTTTCCTTTCATTGGTTTTTATGGTTTTGGCTTTACGTAACCCAGGCTGGTATTGGCTTTATACTGTTCTGGCATTGCTGTTTTCCTTTGTAAATTTGCTGACGTTGGAATATTTTTTTCTGCTTGATCTGGTCAGGCCTTTGTTGGTATGGGTGGTTTTGGGGGAAACGCTGCCCGAAAAGCAAAGCCAGAAGAAACGATTCCTGCAAACAATGTCGGTCTGGCTGCCTTTCTTGCTGCTCTTCCTGGGCATGACCATCTGGCGAGCCTTCTTTTTTAAGGTACAGACCCATAATTACCAACCACTGTTGCTCGGACAGCTCAAGCTGCAGCCGCTGCAAACAATGCTCGGGCTGGCTGGTCTGGTGCTGCATGATTTGTGGATGACCAGTTTTGGCGCCTGGGGAAAAGCGTTTGTCCTACCAAGTGTCACTGTACTGGGCGCCAGAACGTTTGAACTTTATGCCCTGGTGGTAATCCTGACTGCTTTCCTGCTGATATTTTATTTGCTCAAGCGCAAGCCAAAAATAACATCTGACCAGAACCCTGGCAGATGGGCGCTCCCGGCAATTGGTATTGGCCTTTTTACAATGTTTGTAGCGGGCTGGCCGTTCTGGCTGACGGGCTTGCAGATCGGCCTGGTTTATCCGGTCAGCAGGTTTACTCTACCGTTTATAATGGGTGTCAGTCTATTTATGGCGGGACTTTTAGGTTTGATCCCGGGCAAGCAATGGATCAAACTGGTGGTGCTGGGGTTGGCCGTCAGTTTTGCGGTGGGCTACCAGTTTCAGGTTGCCACTTCTTATCGGCGGGATACCAATACTCAGGATATCCTGTTTTGGGAGATGGCCTGGCGGATGCCGGGTCTTAAACAGGATACTTTAATTTTATCCAATGATCTGCCAGTAAAATATTTCAGCGACAATTCGATGACAGCGCCTTTAAACTGGATTTATGCTCCGACCAATACCAGTAGCTCGGCCTGGTATGCTTTTTATTATCCGACCGTTCGGTTAGGTACCTCTTTAGAAGGTTTGAATACAGGTATCCCGGTCCAGCACGATTACCTGGCAGCCAGTTTTAACGGCAGCACTTCGTGGGCGGTTGCTATCGATTTTGCTCCGCCATCCTGCCTGAGGGTTTTGGATCCAAAACTGGACCCGCTGAACGAAATGCTGCCCGAGATGATCCGCTCCAGTGCCAGCTTATCCAATACCGCTCAAATTTTACCTGCCGGCTCACCTGGCCCGGTGGTTCCACCGGTAACACAATTCGGTAAAGAGCCAACCCATGGCTGGTGTTATTATTTTGAAAAGGCTGACCTGGCTCGCCAGCAGCAGGATTGGAAGCAGGTGGCCGCCCTGGGCGATCAGGCTTTTCAGTTAAAAGACTATCCCAATGACCCATCGGAACGGATGCCGTTCATCGAGGGATATGCCCATGTCGGGAATTGGTCGCGAGCTAAAGAACTGACCCAAGAATCGGCTGATATCACTAATTTGATGCGTCCAATGCTGTGCGGGTTATGGCAACGTATCGGTCGAAATACTAGCGCCAGTCCGGATAGAGATAAAACCGTTAAAATGGTGGAGGATAGCCTACACTGCAATCCGTGAACAGGATTATTCCTGATAAAATTCAATTGTTGAAATCATTAAGCCCGTTTTCTGGGCTCAAATATAAGGAGATCGTATGAAGTTTTTAATCACCGGCGGGGCCGGGTACATCGGCAGTACGATTTGTTCTGCTTTGAAGGATGTAGGGCATACTCCAATTATCCTTGATTCGCTCGTTACAGGGCGGATTGAATTTACCAGAGGTCACATCTTTTATCAGGCAGATATTGCGGATGTATCCGCATTAGAAACCATCTTCCGCGAACATCCTGATATCCAGGCAACGATCCATTGTGCGGCCTTAATCGTGGTACCCGAATCAGTCGAAGACCCTTATCATTATTATCGCGAGAACGTGTCGAAATCGATCGAATTATTTCGCAACCTCAATCGCCTGGGATGCAAACGAGTTTTGTTTAGCTCATCTGCCTCAATCTACGATGTGGTGCCGGGATTTATGGTGACTGAAGCAGCTCCGATTAAACCCAACAGCCCATATGCTCGCACCAAATTTATGATGGAAATGATACTGAAGGATTTTTGTTATGCTTACGATATGAAAGGGATTGCCCTGCGGTATTTCAATCCAATTGGAGCGGATCCCAGAATGCGTTCCGGCATTCATGTCGATCAACCCTCGCACGTCCTGGGCAAATTGGTTGATGTCGCGCTTGGCAAGCTGCCAGAATTTCAGATCACAGGAACAGACTGGCCAACTCGGGATGGCACAGGTATCCGAGATTATATTCACGTCTGGGATCTGGCCCAGGCCCATGTCCTGGCGGTTCAGGATTTCGATGGCGTATTTGCCCGGTCTGCTAATCCCGATGATCCGTATCAAATCATCAACCTCGGAACGGGTAAGGGTGTAACCGTGCTCGAGCTGATCACCGCTTTTGAAAAAGTGTGGGGTAAGCCTATTAATAAAACCATTGCGCCGCCGCGTGCGGGGGATGTGGCCGGCGCTTATGCCAATGCCGATACTGCCCACAGCTTGCTGGGCTGGGAAGCGCGCCTGCCAATCGAACAAGGCATTGCAGATGCACTGCGTTGGGGCGAATTGCGTTCCAGTATTTTGAAATTAGCGCAATAGCCGATATCACCCGATCAGCGTGCTAATTCAACAATAAAAGTTTCAATAGCCAGATCGGGCAATATGCGGCTGGATTTGATGGCGTCGTCCAATTCTAAAAGACGGTGATAGACGGTTACCAGGCGTTCCATTGAAAAACGGGCCGCCTGTTTGATCAATTTGTCTGTTACATACGGGTGTTGGCTGAGATCATGTTGGACGGTTTCAGTTTTCCCGCCCTCGTCTAAAATCTCACG
>DATFYI010000153.1:0-9863 GCA_035315125.1 Anaerolineaceae bacterium
CAGGATGGCTGCACGGTCTATAGTGATGGTGAGCCGATGAACGCACAGCCGGTGCTAAAAGTACGCGGCCGTTATCGCGATTTTGCATTGCTGGAAACCCCTACTTTGGGCGTTCTGACGCGTGCCAGCCGGGTAGCTACCAATGTCTACGAAACCCTGCTGGCGGCGCGCGGTAAACCGATGCTTTTCTTCCCGGCCCGTTTTGACCTGCATGAAGTTCAAGCCGCTGATGGCTACGCCTATGCCATTGCTATCCAGCGATATAACATGGACCATGCTGGAAGTTTGGGTCCATTCGTATCCACAGATGCTCAGGGTGATTGGTGGGGCGGGGCTGGTGGAGGTACGGTTGCTCATGCGGCAATCGCCTGTTTTTTGGGGGATACGGCAGAGGCGATGCGCGCTTTTGCTCAAGTATTGCCGCCCAATATTCAACGCATTGCCCTGGTAGATTTTAATAATGATTGTGTGAATGATTCGTTAAAGGTGTGCAAAGCAATGTTTGAGATGTACCGCCAGCTCATCGATTCCGGTAATGAGCAAGAAGCTGATCGCTACCGGTTGAATGGCGTGCGTCTGGATACCAGTGGGGCTTTGCGGGATCAATCAGTCTCTCCATTGGGGGATCCGAAATTAGATCTGGGTGTAACCCCACGCCTGGTTTTTCTGGTACGGCAGGCGCTTGATAATGCCTGGGAAAGTTGGAATTTACCTGCTGAATGGTGGCAACGCGCCCGCCAATTCTGCAAAGATGTAAAGATTGTCGTATCCGGTGGGTTTAATGCGGAACGGATTGCTCGTTTCGAACGGTTGAAAGTGCCCGTGGACACATATGCAGTTGGATCGGCCTTGTTTGATAATCATGGGCCCACTGTGACCGATTTTACTGCGGATGTTGTACGTGTGAAAGTGGCGGGGGAGTGGGTTGATCTCGCCAAAGTTGGCCGGCGGAATCGCGAAAACCCCGATCTGGAGCAGGTCTGGTAGTTTTATTTTTTAAAGGCCAGGGCGACCCAATCACTGGATTGGAGCGTTTCAATCAAATACAGGCCGTGTTGCCGGGCGGCTGCTTCCACTCCACCAGATTGTTCGACCAGGATCCCTGATAAAACGATCACACCGTCATCGCTGAGCAAATCGGCCAGGCCAACTTCGAACAGCCGGATGATCACCGGGGCCAGGATATTAGCCAAAACCAGGGGCGAGCGTTTAAGGCTGAATTGCCCCTGCAAGATCTCTAAAACTGAACCCTGACCGGTCTCAAGCTGTCCAGAGACACCGTTCGATTCAGCATTTTCGCGCGTGGATCGGATAGCAGCCAGGTCAATATCAACACTAAGTGCACGGCTGGCGCCTAATTCGAGCGCCCCGATCGAAAGAATCCCAGAACCGCAACCTACATCAATCACCGGTTCACCTGGACGAGTATATTTTTCGACCATTTCCATACACAGTTGGGTGGTAGGGTGCGTCCCGGTGCCAAAGGCCATACTGGGATCGATGCGAACAGCCAGACGATTGGGGTCTTCTTGTTCAATCCAAGCTGGCAGTATCAGTAGACGTTTTCCAATTGGGATGGGATGATAATGCTTTTTCCAGGCTGCCATCCAATTTTCATCCTGGATTTCACGGAAGCTGGGCTCGGGCAAGGCTTGAATCTGGCTTAGATGCCAGAGCGCTTCAACCACTCTCTGGCGATTTTCTTCGATATGTTCGTCAATCAGCAGATAACCAAACACGCGCACCGGTCCGAAGACAGTGCCTTCATCTTCATCGTTGCTATAAGTTACACCGCTTTCAAGCACCACCCCGTTTGTAACAAACCGGTCGAGCACTTCCGCCACCGCTTCAGCCAGCTCGCCGTTTACGGTTAGAGATACCTCCAGCCAATGCACATCAGCCACCCAATACCTCTTTTAATTTGTCGAGGAAACTTTTTTCCTGTGGGTTTGCATCACTGCCAAGAGTTTTAGCTAATTGTTCTAACAGAGAGCGCTGTTCAGAGGTCAGGCGGCTTGGAACCTCGACCCCAACAACCACCAGTTGGTCGCCGCGCCCGCCGCCCCGCAAATGGGGCACTCCTTTACCGCGCAAAGTGAAGATCTTGCCGGGTTGCGTCCCGGCCGGAATATTCAATTTTGTTTTACCATCAATTGTAAGTACTTCAATCTCGGCCCCCAGGGCAGCCTGAGCAATATTGATATTCAAGTCGAGCAGAATATTATCCTGGTTACGCCGAAAATATTTGTGTGGTTTGACCTGAATTTCGACATACAGGTTGCCGTTTGGACCGCCATTGGCGCCGGGTTGAGCCTCACCGGCCAGACGAATTTGAGTTCCGTTATCGACGCCCGCCGGGATTGAAATGGTTTTTCTTACAGTTCGCCGCTCAAGACCGCGCCCGTGACAGGTGTGGCAGGGTGTAGAGATCACTTCGCCGGCGCCGTTACAGGTTGGACAGGTCGTCACCTGAACCATTGAGCCCAGGAAGGTTTGTCGTACGGCCCGTACTTCACCTTTTCCGCCACAGGTTGGACAACGGCTAATGTTGGAACCCGGCTCGGCCCCATTGCCGTGACAGGTACTACAAACCTCATCGCGGGTGATATCTATTTCTTTTTCGACCCCGAAGACGGCTTCTTCAAAGGTTAGCTGGAGTGAATAGGATAAATCCGCCCCACGGCGGGGTGCATTGCGAGATTTACGGCGGTTTCCACCGCCAAAACCAAAGAATTCTTCAAACAAGTCGGAAAAGTCGACTTGTGTGAAATCGGGCATGCCGCCCGCGCCTTTTAAGCCTTCAACGCCGTAGCGATCATAGGCGGCGCGCTTCTCTGGATCAGAAAGCACTGCATAGGCTTCGTTGATTTCTTTAAATCGTTCTTCTGCATCTGGTTCTTTATTGACATCCGGATGTAACTTGCGCGCAAGATTCCGGAAAGCGTTTTTTAATTCATCCGGGGAGGCATTGCGTTGCACACCCAGGATTTCATAATAATCTCTTTGAGCCATGGCTACCCTTAACATCCCTCAACCCCCTTTCTCCATCTGAAGCTTGTTTATTGGAGAAAGGGGGTGAAAGGGTCAAAAATTTTTATCAATCAGGCGTTTCTAAATTCGCCATCTACAACATCCTCACCGCCGCCAGATGACCCCGCCCCGGGATTTCCATCCGAAGGACCGCCTGCCTCGCCCGGGCCGCCAGGGCCTTGCTGCGGGCCGCCTGGCTGCTGGTACATGCCTGCTCCAACTTTTTGGATCAGTTGCCCCAGGCTTTCAGTGCCATTCCGAATGGCGTTCGCGTCGTCTTTGGCCATCAGGTCCTTCAGGTTCTTTGAGCTGGCTTCGATTTGACTCTTTAAGTCTGCCGGCACTTTGTCGCCAAAATCACGCAGTGTTTTTTCGCCTGTGTAGATGACGTTATCAGCATGGTTACGGACTTCGATCAATTCCTTTCGCTTGGCATCTTCATCTTTATGAGCCTCGGCCTCACGACGCATCTTTTCCACTTCACTATCCGACAGACCGGAGGAGGCAGTAATGGTGATATGCTGGCTGCGTCCGGAGGCCTTATCTGCAGCAGTGACGTTGAGTATACCATTGGCGTCAATATCAAATGTAACTTCGATTTGTGGAATACCACGCGGCGCCGGAGGAATTCCATCCAATATGAATTTACCAAGGGATTTATTGTCGGTTGCCATTGGGCGTTCACCTTGCAGAACGTGGATCTCTACCTGGGTTTGCCCATCGCTGGCAGTCGAGAAAATCTGGCTCTTGCGAATAGGAATGGTGGTGTTGCGTTCAATCAAAGGGGTGGCAACTCCACCATAGGTTTCGACTGACAGGGTTAGCGGGGTCACGTCCAGCAGCAAGATATCTTTAACTTCGCCACCTAATACGCCGCCCTGGATTGCCGCTCCAATTGCCACAACTTCATCTGGATTGACACCTTTATGGGGTTCTTTACCAAATTCTTTGCGGACGGCATCCTGCACCATCGGCATACGGATCATGCCACCAACCAGAACTACTTCGCTGATATCCGCTGGCTTCAAACCTGCATCGGAGATGGCCCGCCGTACCGGATCGAGCGTTTTGGTAACCAGGTCACCGGTCAACTGTTCGAGCTTGGCGCGGGTCAAATTCATGACCAGATGTTTGGGGCCGGTCGAGTCAGCTGTAATGTAGGGTAAATTGATTTCGGTCTGCATGGTGGTGGAAAGCTCGATTTTGGCTTTCTCGGAGGCTTCCTTCAAACGTTGTAGCGCCTGGCGATCCTGCCGCAGGTCGATGCCATTCTGCTTTTTGAAATCATCAATCAGAAAATCCATAATACGTTGATCGAAATCATCCCCACCCAGGAAGGTATCGCCAGCGGTGGAACGCACCTGGAAGACCCCATCCCCAACATCCAGGACGGAAATATCAAATGTGCCGCCGCCCAGGTCATAAACGGCGATGACTTCATTTTTCTTTTTATCCAGGCCATAGGCCAGAGATGAAGCAGTTGGCTCATTGATAATGCGCATCACTTCCAAGCCGGCAATTTTCCCGGCATCCTTGGTGGCATTGCGCTGAGCGTCATTGAAATAAGCCGGCACTGTGATGACAGCCTGTGTAACTGGCTCACCCAGGTATGCCTCCGCATCCGCCTTTAATTTGGCTAGGATCATTGCTGAAATTTCTGGTGGCGAATATTCTTTGCCATCCAGGATGACCCGTACATCTCCGTTTGGCGCCTTGGCCACTTTATAAGGCACCCGGCTGAGGGTCCGTTGCACTTCTGGATCGTCAAATTTGCGACCCATAAAGCGTTTGATCGAGAAGATTGTATTCTCGGCGTTGATGATGGACTGGTTGCGAGCTACACGCCCAACCAGACGTTCGTGGTTTTTATTGACGGCAACCACTGAGGGGCAAAGCCTTTCCCCTTCTGCCGTAGGGATTACCACTGGTTCTCCCGCTGACATGACCGCCACGACAGAGTTAGTGGTACCCAGATCGATTCCGATGATTTTTCCCATAGAATGCCTCCTAACGAGCGACTCTGACCAGTGCCGGACGTAAAACCCGGTCACCTATTAAATAGCCTTGCTGGACTACCTCAATAATTTCACCACTTTTGTGGTCTGGACTATCCTCGTGGCTGATGGCTTCGTGACGGACCGGGTCGAAAGTCTCATTTTCGGCTGGCATCCGTGTGACACCTTCTGATTCGAGGATCTTCTGTAATTTACGATAGATAAGTTCAATCCCATCTGCCCAAATGGCCCCCTCCCCTTCGGTCGGGCGTGTTCTCAAAGCGCGATCCAGATCATCCAGAATAACCAGATATTTCTTAAGAATATTGCCGGTCAGGGTCTGGCTAAGCTGGCTCTGTTCACGATCGATACGTTTTTTGTAATTTGAGAAATCGGCCCTTTCTCGCTGCCAACCATCAAAGTATTCTTTCGACTGTTTTTGAACTTTTTCAAATTCTTCTTTCAGCGCTAAGTATTCTTGCATTGGCACAGTTGCCATAACAGATTCTTGTTCTGGCCAGGTTTCTGAAGACTCATCACTTAAAGTCACTTCACTTTCGATAGGTTGAGAGTCTGTGGTGTTATTTTCGTCTATAGATCCAGATGAGACCAGTTTTTCCTCCTCTTGCCCCGGATTTTGAGTAGAAGCTGTTGATTTTTGGTATTGCTTTTGTTCCTTCACCATTCAAAACACCTCATAATTGACATTCTTTCGAACAGGCATGACCTCTTTAAGCCAAATTCCTTTATTGGTTTGAGAGACCATTTCTCGGGCTATTTCTTACTCCAGCAATGTTTCAGAGACTAAATCACTGAGTAAGTTGGATAAGTAACGTACAGTTGAGATGGTACGTCCATAATACATGCGCATTGGACCGAGAACTCCAAGCGTACCAGTTACCAGACCTGGGGTTCCATAGCGTGCCAGAACAACCGAGAACTGGCGCAGCTCATCCCAGGTGCCTTCGCCGCCAATCAATACCTGCACACCGCCGATGTTATCCGTTGGCACTGTGCGCGCCAGCAATTCCTGCAATAAAGAGCGTTCTTCGATTATGTGTAAAGCCCGCCGCGCTTCTTCGGAGCCGGCAAATTCAGGCTCGGCCAATACATTGGTCAGTCCATCCAGGATGACTTCTCCGGAAACCAATGCATTCCCTTGCTTCATATCATCGATAATCCAATCAACCACTTCTTGGTCAAAGCCTTGCATTTGAGGGCGAAGTACCTGGATGGACTGAACATCCAGACCCTGGAACATATTGGTCAGCCGGTTGGCGGTTGATGAAAGCACTTCCTGGGAAAACGGCTCATTTGAGGTCATGATACGCTGGTGAATTTCTCCGCCGGCCATTACCAGCACCATCAAAACTTGGCGCCCGCGCGTAGAAATCAGCTCCAAATGTTTAATGTGAGCTTGATCGGGGTGAGGGGCCGTAATTAAAGAGGCTGCTTTCGATTGGTGGGCCAGCACAGAAGCGGCCAGGCGCATCCATTGTTCTACATCATTATTCATCTGGTAAAACTGGTGGCTGATGGTACGCCGGGTATTATCCGGCAGCTCGGTTTCTTGCAGCAGCCGCCCTACAAAATAACGATAACCTTCTTCGGAAGGCACCCGGCCGGCCGAAGTATGCGGCTGGCGCAGATATCCCAACTCGGTTAGAACGGCCATCTCGTTTCGCACAGTCGCCGGACTTAAATCAAGACGATAATGCTCAACCACATGCTGGGAGCCTACCGGCACGGCAGTGCGAATGTATTCATGAATAACGAGCGTTAAGACTAATTTTTGGCGTTCCGTTAATTCTGCCATTATTGCTACCTTTTTAGCACTCTAGGTCTAGGAGTGCTAAAATGACAGTATTGATGATACCATGCCTGCACTTGTGCGTCAAGGCGCACAGGATTTTCATATAAATTTCTGATATTTATACTCTTTTGGCATTTATTTTTCTTCTGGATTTTCCCCCCCGTTTTTTTAATTATCCATTACAATCAAATGTTTATAAGAAATTAAATCAAATCAGACAGGTTTTTAAAGCTGCCGGATATTGATCTTCTGTATAATAAATGTACAATTATCATGCCAGGTCGAATTGGTAATAAATAGAACCATTTATCGTTATGAATAAGTGCCAGGTCTAAATGATGACCATTGCATAAAACTGGCTGGATTTCAGGTAATAATTTCCTTTTAGGAGTTCACACATGTCATCTGCTCCTTTTCTGTCACGACGCGCCTCTATCTATCAGGATGTTCCGGATGAAAAATGGAACGATTGGCGCTGGCAGCTCAGCCATCGTTTAAATTCTGTCAAAGATTTTGAAGATATTTTTCTTCTGACAGACAGTGAGTGCCAGGCTCTTAACACATCTGGCCTGTTTCGGGTAGACATTACACCCTACTTTGCTTCGCTGATCTATCCCGACGATCCAAACGATCCAATCCGCAAGCAGGTCATCCCCTCTGCGGGTGAAATTGTACCCTTTACCGGTATGATGGAGGATTCACTGGCGGAAGATGCTCATTCACCGGTGCCCGGATTGGTTCACCGTTATCCCGATCGTATCTTGATGTTGGTGACAACTCAATGTGCCTCTTACTGTCGCTATTGCACGCGCTCACGCATTGTGGGCGATCCAGCCGCAACTTTCTCACGGGCCGATTTTGAGCGGCAAATTGATTATTTGGAACGTACCCCGCAAGTGCGTGATGTGTTGCTTTCGGGTGGGGATCCGCTGACCCTTGCGCCAAAGTTGCTGGAAGAGCTGCTGCGCCGCATCCGAGCGATTCCGCACATCGAAATCATCCGCATTGGCACACGCGTGCCGGTCTTTATGCCTATGCGGGTCACTCAGGAATTGTGTGATATGCTGCAACAGTTCCACCCGCTCTGGATGAATATTCATGTCAATCACCCGAATGAGATCACGGCTGAGCTGGCGGAAGCCTGCGATAAACTGACCCGGGCCGGCATTCCTCTGGGCAACCAGTCCGTTTTGTTAGCAGGTATTAACGATTGTGTGCATATCCAACGCCAGTTGGTGCACGATCTGGTGCGGATTCGCGTCCGTCCGTATTATCTCTACCAGTGTGATCTGGTTGAAGGTGCCGGTCACTTTCGCACGCCGGTTGCCAAAGGCATTGAAATCATGGAAGGGCTGCGCGGCCATACATCAGGATATGCCGTACCCACCTTCGTTGTAGATGCACCGGGCGGTGGGGGAAAAGTGCCGCTGGCTCCTAATTATCTGGTCAGTACTTCAGACCACAAGGTTGTCGTGCGGAATTTTGAAGGATATATCACTACTTACGAAGAGCCGCTTGAATATCAACCACACGATCCACAGACTTGCAAGTACTGCCAGAACAAGCGCCCGGAACCCGGTCAAGAAGGTGTAGCCGGGTTGTTGGAAACTGATCAAATGTCCATCAAACCGGAAGGTTTTGATAAGATCCACAAGAATAGAAATGGGTCGATCTCCGATACGCAGCTACCGAGGCATGCTGAACTTGCCTCGAGCGGCGAAGAATTGTAATTAAATCATCTAGTCGAAGATGCAAGCCAAGGACGTTTTGGATTGGGGTGCCCTTGCCCTGCACTTTTCCCAACCAGCACCGAGGAGGAACTATGCACTACCGTAGATTGGGTCGTTCAGGCTTAAAAGTCAGTGAGATATCGCTGGGAACCTGGATCACTTTTGGTAACCAGATCGATCAAAAAAAGGCCGGTGATTTGATCCACGCTGCCTATGATCAGGGCATCAATTATTTTGATTCGGCCGATTCGTACGCAAACGGCAAAGCCGAAGAAGTCCTCGGACAGGCTATTCAGGGCATAGCACGCACGTCCCTGGTAATTTCATCCAAGGTCTTTTGGCCGACCTCAACCGGTCCAAACGGCCGCGGGCTTTCCCGCAAGCACATTATGGAATCGGTGCATGCTTCCTTACGCCGCCTGGGTACCGATTATCTGGATATGTACTTCTGCCACCGTTTTGATCCGGATACACCGGTCGAAGAAGTAGTGCAGAGTATGGATATACTGATACGCCAGGGTTATATCCTTTACTGGGGCACATCCGAATGGCAGGCTTCTCAGATTGCCATGGCCGTTGGCTATGCCAGGGAAGCCAACTTGATCCCGCCCAGTATGGAGCAGCCACAATATAATTTATTCCACCGCCAGCGGGTTGAAATCGAGCTGGCGCCGGTTTGTAAGGAGCTTGGCATCGGTTTGACTACCTTCAGCCCGCTCTATTCCGGTATCCTGTCCGGTAAATATAATGATGGCTTTCCGCCTGACAGCCGTGCCACTCTGGGGGATATGGCCTGGGTGCGGGACCGCATTACTCCGGAGCGGATTGCAACCGTGCGCCAGCTGACTGCCTTGGCTCAGGAGTTAAACGTCACCACCTCTCAGCTTTCGATTGCCTGGCTGTTACGCCGCAAAGAGGTCACTAGCGTCATTACCGGGGCAACACGGGTCGAGCAGCTTGATGAAAATTTGGGCTCCGCTGAGGTTTTGAACAAGCTCGATGACGATACCCTCGAGCGGATTGAAAAGATCATGGGCAATTGTCCTGAATAATGATCTATGGGCAGCGAATTGATGAAGGGTTATTGTCCAGGACAATAACCCTTTGACCGTTTGCATGGCTGGTATAATTTCGAGAATGTCTGCCACCCAGAAGAAAATCCTGGCGATTTTGTTGGTTCTATCCGGTGTTTATTTTGTACTTTTTATCTTTCCGAACCTGACCGGCGCCCAGGACCCCAACATGTTGTCGATTTTTGAAATAGACGAGTACGCCCAGTACCCACATGTGCTCGCC
>DATFYI010000154.1:0-14934 GCA_035315125.1 Anaerolineaceae bacterium
GCTTTTTTGACTTTTTTTTCAAGTCAGACGGTGACCACAACTGGATAATTTCGCCGCGGGTATCGCTATTGAGCTGCGACCACTGTTTGACCGGCACAACCAGATAGGCAATGGCGCTGGTCGGCAGGGCCTCCACCTCTCCGCCGAGGGTCTGCACCAGACCTTCCAGCCCGGGGTTGTGCCCGATCAGCAGGACACGTTCCACATCGTCCGGTAAATTCTTCAGGGCATCTTCATAGTGAGAAGGCTCAGCCAGGTAAAAATCATCTAAATAATCGATCTTGCCTGAGAAACCGGTTTTTTGGGTGATGGTTTCGGCGGTCATTTTGGCTCGCACGGCCGAGGAGCTAAGTATTATCTGAGGGACCAGCTCGCGATCGAATAAAAGACTGCCCATTTTCGCAGCATCTTTCAGGCCTCGTTTACTCAATGGCCGCTCCCTATCGGGCAGGTCGTGCGACTTCCAGCTCGATTTTGCATGCCGCATTAATAAGACTGTCTTCATGAAATTCCCTTCCTTCAAAATAAAAAAACGGTTTAACGATTAAAAGTATAACACAACGCAATTGGTTGAATCATATCCGATATGCATTAAAAAGATAACAAATTATTAAGAGAACAATATTTTTTCGCGATACTGCAACAACATCAATTTTCAAATCAATACAGTTCGAAATGTTATAATCGAAGCTCACCCGGCTGATATTCATTTCAAAGGAAAAAAGCTTTGTGCGGTATTGTCGGCATCTACGACTTTCAGGCAGACTCGCGGCGGATCGATCCGTTAATGCTGGATCGGATGCGCGACACGATGGCTCATCGCGGGCCGGATGGGGCAGCCTCATGGATCGCTGCTGACGGTCGGGTGGGGCTGGGGTTTCGCCGACTGGCGATCATCGACCTGTCGCCAGCCACCATGCAGCCGATGTGTAATGAAGATGGAACGGTCTGGCTGGTCTTTAACGGGGAAATTTATAACCACGCTGAAATCCGCCGTGAGCTGGAACGAATGGGCGGTCATAGCTGGAAGACGGACCACGCCGATACGGAAGTGATCCTGCACGCCTTTGAGGAATGGGGCATCGCCTGCCTGGAAAAATTGCGCGGCATGTTTGCCATGGCGATTTGGGACGGTCGCAAGCGTGAGCTGTGGCTGGTGCGGGACCGCGCCGGCATCAAGCCGCTGTATTATTCCATTCAACCGGATCGGATTGTGTTCGCCTCGGAGATCAAGGCCATTCTGGCCGACCCCGGCCAAAAAAGGTGCGTAAATGAAGAAGCCTTATTCAATTACCTGTCTTTTCTGGCAACCCCGGCTCCATATACCTTGTTTGAGGGCATCCAGAAGCTGCCGGCCGGCTGCTGGCTGCACGTATGCGAGGGCGGGCAGGTGAGCGAACAGCGCTATTGGGACGTGTTGGAGCATACCAATCCGCTGGTCAACCTTTCGGACGACCAGATCGCCGAGTTGTTGCTGGATGAGCTGCGCACCTCGGTCAAACTACGCAAGCTGAGCGACGTGCCGGTGGGTGTATTCCTTTCCGGCGGGATCGACTCGAGCACCAACGCCGTGCTTTTCTCGCAAGGCGAGCCGGAGGGCATCAAAACCTTTTTGATCGGCTATGATGGCCAGCACAAGAGCTACCCAAACGAATTCAAATACGCCCGGCTGGTGGCCGAGCAGGTCAAATCCGAGCATCACGGAAAGGTGATGGGGTTGAACGACCTGCTGGAATTTTTGCCCGAGATGGTGCATCTGCAGGATGAGCCAATCGCCGAACCGGTCTGCGCGCCGATTTATTACATCGCCCGGCTGGCCCGCCAGCATGGGGTGATTGTGGCGCAGGTGGGCGAAGGCTCGGATGAGCTGTTTTGCGGGTATGCGAATTGGCCAGGCCTGATCCATAGCCAACAAATTCTCAATTTGCCCGGGGCACGGCCGCTGGCCAGGGCCGCCCTGGCAGGACTGCAGGCAATAGGCCAGGGCAACCGGCACCGCCGCGATTATCTGGATAGGCACATCGCCGGCCAGCCAATCTTTTTTGGCATGGCCGAAGCGTTTTCACACCCGCAAAAAATAAGCGTGCTTTCCCGTAGGTTGCGCCAGAAATTTCAATCGGCCTCTTTATGGGAAACCGCCGGCATTGCGGCGCTGTATGGGCGCTTTATGGACAAAGCCTGGGAAAAATCGCCGCTAAACTGGATGAGTTATCTGGAGCTGAATATGCGCCTGCCAGAGCAACTGCTGCTGCGCATCGATAAAATGTTGATGGGCGCCAGCCTGGAAGGGCGCCTGCCGTTTATGGATCACAAGCTGGTGGAACTGGCGCTCAGCATGCCCCAGGCGGTTAAAATCAGGAATGGGTCTTCGAAATCGATATTAAAGAAAGCGATGGCCGGGCTGCTGCCTGAACCGATCCTCAAACGCCCCAAACAGGGCTTCAGCGTGCCAATAGCAGATTGGTTCTTCAACGGGTTGGGCAGCCTGGCGCGCCAGGAGCTGAGCGATTTTTGCGGCCAGACGGATTATTTTGATTTCAAGCAGGTCTCGGCGCTGTTCGAGCAGCATGAAAGCCAGCAACTGTGGACGATGTTAAATTTCGCCTTATGGTGGAAAGAATACATTCAATAGGGAGACAAACATGGCAAAAATCCGGATCGGCCTGGTGGGCAGCGGCTCCATCGCACCCTTTCATTTCAACAGTTTCATCAAAAACGAGGACGCCCAGGTGCTGGGCATGTGCACGCGCCAGGGCGGCAACCTGGAGAAGCTGAAAAGGATGTGCCAGGAGTGGAACATTCAGGCTTACCGTGATTTTGACGAGCTGGTGGAAGACCCGCAAATCGATGCGCTGGAGATCGGCAGCGTCAATACGGAACATTTCAGCCAGATCATGAAGGCCATCGCACTGGGAAAACCCGTGCTGGCCGAAAAACCGGTGGTGACCGATTTTGGCCTGCTAGATCAGATCATCCAGGCTTCCCAGCAGAAAGGCGTGCTGGTTTTCCCGGCCCACAACTTTGTCTATCGCGGGGCGGTGCAGCAGGCCAAACAGTTGATCGAAAGCGGGCAATTGGGGCGGGTGACCTATGCCTCGTTTATCAGCACGCACACGCTGCCGGCCGAGCACATTCGGGGCTGGCGCGGCCAGCTCGACCAGAGCTCGGGTGGGGCCTTGATGGACAGCGGCCACCACCAGGTCTATTTATCCCTGTACATGATGGGCATGCCACAAAAGATCCAGGCCTTCCGCGCCAGGCGGGTGCTGGGCGAGATGCAGGGCGAGGATATTGCCCAGATCAACGCCTTTTACCCGGATCAGGCCATCGGCACGATCATGCAATCCTGGACGTCCGGCTATGGCGACGGGTTGAACGGCATCAAGATCATCGGGCCGAAAGGCGGGTTGCAGGTGACGGACGCGCTGTATTTTAACGGCGAGCAATTAAACGAGGACGCCTCGTATGCCGGTTCCTTCGTCAACCAGGCCAGGGCCTTTACGGATGCCATCCTGCACGGCCGGCCGCCCCTTTCCACGCTAGAAGACACGTGCCGGACACTGAAGATCATCTATGGGGCGTATGAGAGCAGCGAGCAGGATAAAGTAATCGTATTTTAGGGAGCGAAAAGAAATGATACGGGCATAAAGGGGATGGAGGGGATGAAAGAGATGGATGTTCTTCGGTTGGCTGAGCAGTTATAACCTATCTTTTATCATCAAATATACATCTTATTTTAATTCTTCAATAAAACAGGCATGCTAGAATGATGGGGAACCAATCTAAATTCCCTATAAGTATTATTTATCCAGGTAGCAAAGGGGAGGATTTAGTGGACACATCTATAAAAATCCTGGAGACCCCTGGCGGTTTTGGAAAAGTCTATCAGGACGACAAGGAATTAGCCAAAGTCGAATACTGCCTGACCATCAGCCAACAATTGAATGAAAACAGTACACCAGCGAGTCAAAGTACAGTTCCAGGCCATAAGGAAATCAGCGGGCAGTTCCGAATATTGGAAGGAAAATATTTATCGGTGGATGGAAAAATACTGACCCTGCATCTGGCAGATGGGCGGCAATGGAAATTCATCATCGTTGGTATAAATCATTTGAGTATGTATATAGCAGCCAACGCACCCGGGGGTGATGCAGCTTTTTGAAGCTGCGTATACTTGTGGAAAAAAAGCCTTGTAACAGAATAAGTTTAACTTAGAAAAAAATTGTATAAAGTATAGCACAATCGAAAAGGGCTGATCCTATCGATCCTCGCATGTTTATTATAATGGTTCAGACTAAAAACCTCCGTTGCAAGCGGAGGTTTTTTTATTAGTAACAGGTTGAATAATGAATTGGCCCTATGGGACGGTGCCCCTACGGGACGGTGCCCCTACGGGACAGTGTAGCGATCGATCCAGGTCAGCCTTTGGCCAGATAGCGGGTCTCCATAATTTCCTACTGCCCATAGGTCACTGGATGAGGTGGCTGCTAATCCAAGCAGCCTGCCACCAGCCCCAGGATACGTTGAAGCGACACTGCTCCAGGCCGCACCATTCCAATGCTGCATCTGCCCGTTATCGCCAACTGCCCAGACATCGTTCGGGGCAAGCGCGGATACTGCCCATAAGTATTGGTATGGAGTTCCTGCATTGTAGACCAGGCTCCAGCTTGTCCCATCCCAATGATAGGTTATTGGCGCATTCAAGTAACCTTCATTGTAAGGCCATTGCCTGAAACCCACCGCCCAGATATCGTTGGCAGAGGTACCCGACGCTCCCCGAAAATAATACGTGTTTCCACTCCCTGGCAGCAGTGGAAACGAAACATTGCTCCAGTTGCTACCATTCCAATGCAAAATCACCTGCACACCAAAAGCCCAGACATCATTCGAAGAAACAGCCTTAATCGCATAAAGAGTTGTCGTGCCGGGGTTAGGTACGACCGTCCAGGACGTGCCATCCCAGTGCAGCGTAAGGGCGCCGCCGATCTGTCCAGTTTGACCGGATTGATACCAGCCGACCGCCCAAACGTCGTTTGTAGAAACTGCCGCGACCGCATACAGGTCGTTGCCGTTGTAGGTGCCCGGACTGGGGCTTGAAATAATGCTCCAACTGCTGCCATTCCAGTGTTCAGTTAAGGTTTGATAGGGAATGTGAACAAGGTCGCTCGAATGGCCCACCGCCCAAATATCACTGGCAGAGATAGCCGCTACCCCATTCAATTCGACATCGGGCATACCAGTGGGATTGGGGCTGGAGATGACGCTCCACTGGCTGCCGTTCCAGTTTTCGACCAGGCTCTGGCAGATATAGAGCGGCTGGCCGCTGGGAGCCGGCGAGAAACCCGCCGCCCAGACATCATTGGCGGAGACGACCGACACCGCATTGAGCGTATTGCCGTAGGTGCCAGTACCCACATTCGGGCTGGAAACAATTTTCCAGCTACCCGAAACAATTGTGGTTGGACCTGGGGTTGGGGAGTTATACGGCAATGGGGTTGGAGTGGGGGTGTTGATGGGGGTAGGTGTTCGGGTGGGAGTGGGAGATCTTCGAGCCGCAAAGACGGCCTGGTTGGACTGCACAGGCACGCCGGCCAGCATGCCCATTAAACCGCCCGCCAGCAGCAGCAGGCCGAACAAATAAAATAACCTTGTGAGATTTTTCCTTTGAGCGTTCATTAAATTCCCTTCCTGAAAACTTATGCCAAGGCTGGCGAGGGGTGATCACCAGGATGTATAGGACAACCTGCGATCATAATCGCCATAAGAAATAAACCTTTTCTTCAATGGATATTGTCTATATCCATTTTTATCGTATGACAAATATATTAAGAAACTCTTGCGTTTCAATTAAAGGAGATTAAATCTTGGCTCACGCTTATCCCCCGCATCCATACCTTCCGAATACAATTACAGGTCAGGTAAGGGATAAATCCTATGATAACCAGACGCAGGTGTGCTTTAACAACAACGAGGCCGGCGAGGTCAGCGCTGCGATCTTGCCACATGATGTCCAAATCACCTGCGCAAACACGATCGAGCAATCGGGTTCTGCGAAATTGGACGGAAACAAAATCTTGCTGCAATCCCATTTTATTGAAAGGAGATAGCTGGGCTACGGTTGTGCTGAAGTTTACCGCCAAAGCAGTAGGGGTATCGCCTTTAACTTTATCCACGGCCGGCGTCGTCGATGACACGATGATAAGCCGGTATTTACAAACCAATTTAAACAAAGGCGAGGTGTTTGTGGGTGTCACCCCCACTGCCATCCCCACCTGGGGGGCCAGTGCGACACAGAAACCGACTGCATTCATTACCAGTACGCCAGTTCCCAGCAGACCCACGGCGGAACCCAATACAACCAGCACTGTGCTTCTCGGCCCTGGGGTGGAAAGCCCGACGCCTTCTTAAACCAGAAGCGCGCCTTCGTGAATAAGCATCCAGCCGGAGTTAAAATCGCCCTTTTCCTCTAAAAAAGAGGGTCAAAATTATATTTTAATGTAATTTTAATCTTGTCGTTATAGTATAGAATTAGTCAAGAATATATTAAAAATTTCAATGTCTGCATCATAAGTTATCATTATTTCCAAGGAGGGAAAAATGAAAAGGTTTGCCATTGCTATTGTCACTGCTACCGTGATCGCTGGGATGTTGCTCACTCAAGTAGCAGTGGCTGCCCCATCAACCGGGGTATCGTCCGTATCCTGGGGCGGTTGTGGTGGTCGCTATATGGTTCATTATGGTGATTACCTGGCCCGCATAGCCGCACAATGCGGTACATCGATCGGAGCTATTCTGGCTCTAAACCCGCAGATCTACAACCCACACTGGATCTACGCCGGCATGGTACTGAACCTGGGTGGGGGCGGAGGCGGTTACTACGGACCACAGCAAGGGCCGGTCTATAATTATGCCCCGCGGCCAAAACCCGCCGTTTACTATAACACGAACCCCTGGTATGGCAATTATTATTCCAATAGCAAGTGGTGGAACGCCGGCTATTATAACCCTGGCCAGTATTACGGCGGTTATTACCGCTATAGTTACCGTCCAAGTGTAGACCTGAATACGTATTCGGCCACCGCCGGGCAGACCATCACCGCAGAAGCCAACGGATTTCCTGCGAACGTAGATCTTTCCATTCGTATCGGCCTGCAGGGCCTGGGCTCATATGCCAATTACACTGGAACGACCAATTCGAGCGGCTTTTACACGATGTCCGTTCCTATTCCAGACATTGCACAGCATTGCCAATACTGGTATGTCCAGGTGGTAGGTGGCGGGGTTCAGAAATTCTCACAATTGATCTTCATTACGAAATAACCCTGCCTGGCGATTCTTCAATTCCAATTTTATAACGTGAATATGGGCCAGTGAATCATCACCGGCCCTTTATTGTTTTAAAAATCGTTCTATCGTTCTGGTGGTAAAGCTGGTGACTGACTTGATCCCGGTCTACCAGCAGCCGGCAAGTTATCTGTCACCAGTCGCACAAATCGTTGCATCTGCATGGCGCGGCTATGTTCGGTTCAACCAGTTGCAGTTAAGCAAGAACACGGCGCGACTATATTCGGTTGCGTAGGGCGCATCTAAGTAAAGGTTTAGTTACGAGAGTGGAACAAAGCAAAGGCAAGGAACGGCGGCGTGCAGCAGTGAAAAAAACGTTCGCTTGAATCTGCATGATACAACCCATGCCAACAGGATAGTATTAAAAAGGTGACCTAAATAAATTCGACCAGGTCGTGAAGGTTGGCTTTACCCAGGATATCCTGAGCGCGGTCCAGGGAAAGCTGGTGCACTTGCTGAACGATAGCGGTTCGAATGTCGGATTCTCCCGTGTCGAGCAATCGGGTGGCGTGTTTCCACACTTCTTCACGCCATTCGCTAATCAGCAGGCTGGTCATCCAATCATCCAATGGGCCAAATATCTTATCTACCACGCCGATCAGTGGTTGGTAAGGGTCAATGATCTGATACTTCACTTCATCGATGGTATTACTGATAATCAGGTTGATGCGGCAGTGATCGCGGTAGCGCATCTGGCGTTGGGCGGGGGAAAGCCGCCCCCATTCGCCGGCCAGCAGTTCAGATAGGGCGAAGACCAGGTCATAATTGATGTGAGCGTTGACCCCCAAAACCAGGTTTACCAGGACGTGGGTACGCGGGTTTTGGGCGGCAATGAAGGCAATCCGCCACACATCCGGCGGGCTGTCCGCCTTATTTTCGTAGGCATCCAGCGCCTGGAAGTAATATTCAGCGAAGTTATCCATCAGGGTTGCCACCCATGGAGTATCTTCGAATTCGTTGGCCCGGATGGCTGCCACAACATTCTGGGTCATCATTTTATAACAGCTCAGGAAAATCGACCGCCGGTCGTTGGCGACTTCCCAGGAAGCCAAAAGATCATTCATTTTGACCAAAACCTGCTCGCCATTGTCCATAACTAACCTCCCTAAATATTCTCAGAGGGATCTATATCGAGAATTGCTGTTTTTATCAAACGATAATTTCAACCTTTGTGCCAAAGCGGTGATATCTCACTGCTGCCCAAGGTATTTAATTATAAGATAATAGACCATATTAGTCAATTAATAATTTAATAATAATTTGTTGTAAAGAGAAAGAAGCTACCGAAGCAGGTTGTGGGCAGGTAGAGATCGAATTAATGATGCCTAACAATTAGCGTTTTGTAAAAGGTCAATCTAATCAGGTTGAGAAAGTAAGTAAAGAGCCTATCCGATAGATGGCAATTATTGTTTTCTTGTAATAAAATTATTATTATATAAGAATGATTGAACCAATTGTGAGAAAGGAAAGATCAGATCAATTGGGAAGTGGCTTTTCCGATTGGAAGGGACAACTCGAAGAAAGCATTCTGTGGGCTAAACGAATAAATCCGCGAGGGAAGAAATTCGAATGTCTACTTCTTTGAAAATTAATCGCGAGACTTCCAATAGAAGTCTCAGGTTCACACAGCACATCGGTTTCCAAAAGACGCTCAATGAGCGTGTAAACGCCTATCTGCGCGACAACAACATCCCGTCGCGTGACGTGCCGGCCATGTACCTCAAAACAGTCATCTCGCTGGCCTGGTGGTTGGCTGTATATCTTCTTTTAATGCTCGGCCATTTCCCCCTTCTGGTCAACCTCATTTTGGGCCTGGTGTGGGCGATGGCCATCGCCTCGGTAGGCTTCAACGTTATGCATGACGCCAACCATGGCGGCTACTCCAATCATCCGCTCGTCAATAGGCTGGTCTGCCTGAGCGCCGAGATGATTGGCATGAGCGGGTTCCGCTGGCGCACCAAACATAATGTTTGGCATCACACCTATCCCAATATCGCCGGATTTGATGACGACATCGAGACATTTGGCCTGATGCGTCTCTCACCGCGCCTGCCCTGGAAGGCACAGTACCAGGCCCAGGTCTGGTACTTTCCGTTGGTATACAGCATGACCGCTTTCGACTTTTTCTTGCGCGACTTCATGATGGCGGTGACCGGCAAGTCCGACGCCAACCATGTTTACCCGAAGATGAGCCCGGCAGATAAGCTCACGTTCTGGACCGGCAAGCTGTTCTTCTTCGGGATCATGCTCGCGCTGCCTATGCTGGTCTTCCCATGGTGGCAGGTGCTGATTGGCTTCCTGTTATTGATGATGACGGTCAGCCTGGTTTTGGGCATCATCTTCCAGCTCGCCCATATTCATGGCAAGGCTGTTTTCCCAGAACCTGTGGGCAGCCCGCCGCACATTGATAACGAGTGGGCCATTCACCAGGTCGAGGCGACTGCTGACTTCGCACCGCATAACAGGCTGCTAAATTTTTACATCGGGGGGCTGAATTATCAGATTGAGCACCACTTATTCCCACATATTTGCCATATAAATTACCCGCGTCTTGCACCGATTGTGCAGGCGACGTGCGAGGAGTTTGGTGTCCATTACAATTGTTACCCAACATGGCGCGAAGCATTTGCCAGCCACTTGCGCGAATTACGTCTCCTGGGACGCACGCCTGCCGTAGAACGTGGCTAATATGAACCGAGTGCATCCCATCCGTAAGTAAAAGTGGTCTCATAGCCCCCACAAACATGAAACATCAAGATTATAAGTTAATATTAACAATATAGATATCTAATGTATAATTTATCTTATTATGATAGAATTGAAATATATTTTATATCTGATGTGATGCAAAAAAGTGATTGACGAAAAGAGGGAATGCTCTCTAGATTATGGCGCTGACCCAAATCTGAAAGGAGCATTTCTTAGGAAAGATATACCTATAACGACATTTTGACGATCCTATTTGTGCCAGTGGACGATTGGTATCGAGTAGAAGGAATCAAATTGCTCAAATGAAAAGTCGGAAGAAGGCCGGAAATCGGGGGTATTGGGCCCTGTAATAAGGCTGAAATCTGGCAATCAGTATCGAGCGATTATTATAGAAAACCGTGCTGGGTTTTTGCAGGCGTGCGAACACGAAAAAGGTTTATTCTAAACTAATCGACCGATATTAAAAAGAGAGGGACACGATGAATGATCAAAAGAACCTTTCAGACCCTTCCCAGAGGGTACCATTGGGCGGCGACTTCTGGAAAGCTGAACCGCAGGCTCCTCTTTGGGGATTCGCTGATCTTCACGCTCACTTGATGTCGCACCTTGCTTTTGGGGGAAGGGCCTTCTGGGGTCAGCCTTATGACCCTGATCATGCTGGGCCTGAAGAAATCCAATATGCCCTTAGCAGTTGCGAGCCAATCCATGGCGGCTTTATGAATGTAAACCCAGAGTTTGGCCACCCGCCTTCCGGCGGTTGGCCGGAATTCATCGTCTGGCCGCGTTTTACCACCATTGTTCACCAACAGGCTTACATTGATTGGATTTACCGCGCTTATCAAGGAGGATTGCGGCTGGTCACCTGTCTGGCGGTAAACAACGAGCTGTTAGCCACTAAATCCAGCCCTGGAATGCCTCATGATGACCGCAGCGCCATACAAGTCCAAATTGCCGGCATGAAGCAGATGGCTGCCTTCGTTGAAGCGCAGTCAGGGGGCAATGGACATGGATGGATGCAGATTGTTTATACGCCTGATGAAGCACGCCAGGTGATTTCAGAAAACCGCCTGGCCGTTCTCCTGGGGGTTGAGGTTGACTCGCTGGGTAACTGGCGGCGAAAGGAAGATCTTGACCAGCTGACCGGGGAAAACCCGCAACGAGCACATCAGGTTCTAGGCGAAGAACTGGATTGGCTGTACAGCCTTGGCGTCCGCCAGATCACGCCGATTCACCTGACAAATAATGCGTTTGGCGGGACGGCCATTTATTTGCGGTTCCTTGAGACAGTGAACCTGTTTGTCACCGGCGAACGCTGGACGGTCGAGAACGCCTGGGACACCGGTGTGCGCTACCGCCTTGACCACGACGGGGTTGACGTCCTGGATGATTTCGAGCGCACTGTGGCCCTGTCCGGGACACGGCAACGGGCGATGCATCGCCGCACTCTGATTGACCATATCCCGGGGATTTCTGAGCTTTACGAAGCAATCCGGACACCGACTGTGTCGGGCGGGCATGGTAACACGCGCGGCCTGAACATGTACGGTGAGATCCTGCTGGAAGAGATGATGGCGCGCGGGATGATCATCGACGTCGATCATATGTCAGAAAAAGCAACTGATTCGGCGCTTGCATTGGCGGAACGCAACAATTACCCGGTTATCTGTTCTCACTGTTGGATGCGGGACTTACTTTTCAGCGCTCAAACAGAGTTTGACCCTATTAATCATGAGCCCTTTGGTACCAGTGATGTTCACAAGGTGGCTCACGAAGCCGGCAAACGTGGCGACCAGGTGGAACGTATTGGTAAACTGGGCGGTATGGTTGCTCCCATCCTGAACCAGGGTGATATCGCCGGTTTGCGTCGTGGTCTGCCTGAACTGCAGAACAAAATCCCTAGGCCGAATGGTGGCTCAAGCACCTCCTGGGGACAGGCCTACCTGTATGCTGTGGCTAAAATGGGCGGGCGGGGAGTAGCGATGGGCTCTGATATCAACGGGGCGGCCGGCTTACCCGGCCCACGCTTCGGCACCAATTCCGCCTTTGGGGCTCATCACGACGCCCGAAGGTTGCATGAGCGGCGCAAAGAAATTGATGAGCAGACCAATGGAGTGGCCTATTCCACTCCGATCCGCGATCATCGCTGGCACCGTTTCGAAAGCAGCGGCCCGGGAGCTTATGATGAAGAGGAGTGCGATATCTGGCAGGCGATTGCACAGTACGAAGCCGGCTTTAACCCGGGCAAACAGGCGCATCCAGCCAGTGATTTTCCTGATGCAAAAGTCCGTGAATCATTAGAGCGCGCAAAGATCCAGCACCTTCAACCCTGGGTCGATAATGTCACCCAGGGTTTTTGGCGGGCGGACGACCCAACACCGGTAGAAGATGCAGAGCTCAAGACATGGCCCGTAGAGATGCAGGCCGGATACCTTGCAAAATTGGAAAAAAGTAATGACCGTCCTGGCTTTATAGAAAAAGTCTACGAGTTGGCTACAAAGGTTAGAGCTATCTGGGCCAAGTGGAATGATATGAAGGGCGATAACCCACCGTTAGAGCGTTCGCTGGCGGGAGAGCACCGCGATTTTGATATCAACTTGGATGGCATGGCTCATTATGGGATGCTTCCCGATATGTTGCAAGATCTCCGAAACAGCGGCCTCACTCCGGAAGACTTTGTCCCCCTCTTCCGCTCGGCCTATGATTACGTGCAAATGTGGAATACCTGCCAGGAACGCGCCCAGCAGATCAAATCACAAGGGGAAAAATCGGTGAAATAGTGATGATTCATAAGGCAAGGGACGCGGAGGACTTTTATGTCTGGACATCCTTTAATTGAAAATAAAAACTACTACACCGGGCCTCGGATTGAGGACTGGGCACGTTGGGTTTCTTTCCAACCCCAGCTCTATTTCAGGCCGCAGAGTCTGGAAGAGCTCAAAGGTTTCCTGATTGCATTACAAGGAGGTATTTTCAAGCAGCGCAGCCTGCGGGTGCTGGGAGGATTACATTCCTGCGCTGAGATCTGCGTCTCTGACGTGATCGTGGATGTCTGCGATCTCCCCAAAACGCTTGAATTCAACAGCGATCGTTCCATCGTCACGGTGTCGGCTAACTGGCATTTCCACGAATTTTTGCTTGCGCTGAGCCAGCAGGGGAAGTCGATCACCGCCACCGGGGGAACTGACGAGCAGACCCTGGCTGGTATCATTTCCACCAATACTGCACCCGCAACCCCTCACCATACGATTTATGAGTTGGTGGAGTGGATTGAATATATCACGCTTGACGAGCTAACCAATAAGATTATCGAAAAAAGGGTACAAAAGAACGATCCTGAATTCCCGGCCGTGATCTGCTCGCTGGGTGCGATCGGCATCCTCACTAAAATCCAGTTACGGGTGGTCGACGAGCTCTATTTTGAAACGGTCCAAAAAATCGTGAAACTAGACGAGTTCCTGAAAGATGTTAGCCTGACATCCCAGAAATATGATTTCTGGCGGATTGATTGGATCCCGGCTACGGATGTAGGGCTGATCTGGACGGCGAAAAGGATCCCGCCTGGTGATCAAGAGGGCAATTACCCGAAAGATCAATCGCAAAACATCCTGGAGGCGCTATTCAAAGAATTGGATAAGATTGAGTCGGCCGGTCCGTTCCTGGATAATCCGATGCGCCTCATCTATACCGGCCTGACCCGTACCTTCGGGGTGATCAAAGCCAGCGGCCCGATGCGCAATATGCTGCCGGTCGACCGCACTTCACCTCTACACGTAGCTATGGCCGAGTGGAGCTTCAACCCAACGGATATCCATCGCCTGCTGGATACCTGCCGGAAATACTTCGAGAAGAGCGGCTGGCCGAACCTGCCGATTGAGATCGAGCTGACCAAAACGGACAATTACTTTATGTCGCCCTGGAATTGGCCAGGGCTGGATTACATTGTGAAGCTTAATTTCATGTACTTGACCGATATCCTCGGCAGTGAAAGCGAACGGGCTACTTTGATGGCTCACCTGAAAGGCTTGTGGGAAGAGCTCATGCGCGCAAGTATCCCATTCAAAGCGCATTGGGGCAAAATCAATTTCATGGACGAGCAGTTTGTACGTGACCATTTCCAGTTTGACCGGTTTAAGCCGTTCATCCGCCCACTTTTCGTCAATCCCTACCTGGCTGAGAGGATCTACCCAAATCCAGGCGGATAATCTTCTCCAAATCTGCGTAGCCTGGGGATAGTTCTGCGCCCGAGGTTTCGCAATTCAAGCATAGTGAGGTCTTTTTCTTGGAAGGAAAGAAATTATGGCTCTCGAGCTCTACTTGAATGGTATTGACGCTGAAACTGGCGGCCCGATCGATGGCGAAATAACCATTGACACCGAGTTGATTGCCAAAGTGGCTCGCGGATACAAATTGACCCCGGAAGACCTCAAAGATGCACGCCTGCGCAGGGCTTTCGATGCCCAGAAAGCGGAGCACTTTGGCGTAGCAGAAGGCATAGACATGTCCGACCTTTCCCAGGCTGGTTGGGGTATCGTTTTTCCGGCCGGCTTGCCGCAGAAATCAGTGGATAGTATCAAAGACGCGCTTAAACCGCTGCTTGCCCTGCGCCAATCACAAGCAACTGAAAAAGACCCAAGGTTTTATAAGGAATTTATCGGCCCCGAGTTGGGCTACAAAAGCGGTGAAACTAAGAATGATTTTCTCAAACGCAATGGGCGTGGTCCGGGCCCCGCCGACCCGGCCCAGGGCGTACCTTACTATATCCTGATTGCCGGTTCACCGGAGGCAATTCCTTTCAACTTCCAGTACCAGCTGGATGTGCAGTATGCCGTCGGGCGCATTTACTTTGATAAACTTGAAGACTACGCTCAGTATGCCCAGAGC
>DATFYI010000155.1:0-2484 GCA_035315125.1 Anaerolineaceae bacterium
GTTATCAGGCAGTTATCAAAACGATTCACTGCTGCTCTCAAACAAAAATTTTAAAATGGCGATCACCGGCATCAATATCCCATTTAATTTGTTCGAGCTGCGCGGCCAGCTCGGTCAGGATGGAATTATGCAACCCGGCGCTTCAGCCTTTGCCGATACTCAGGCCCTTTCCATCCCCAAATTTGGCCCCTATCTGGTCATTGCTGGCCTGGCCAACAATATCTACCAAAAATTATTGGTTGCCGGAACTTATATCACCCGGCCCTATCCGGCCGATGGGCCATCGAATAAAGCACCAGCGGGTGTTCAGGTAACTGAAATCCAGTACCAGGCTGCTGACACCTCCAAAGATGGTTCTATTAGCGCACATTTTCAACTGGCGCCGGCGACGACGTACCCGCTAAAGGATCATAACCCAGCCATATTACTGGTGAATTCAACTTCCTCGGAGGCGATATTTATGGACTATCACGCTTTACTCAGCACTCAGGCAGATAGTTCAGGTAATCTGTCTGAAGTTACTTTGCGGCTGCCAGCGGGGACAATACTTCCCAAAGACTTCCGCGCTTATGTCATCCTGGACGTATTCCCGTTAACCAATAAACAATTTGGGAATTAAAAGTGTTACAGCCACATCTGTATAGAGGTGACCCACCCTCACCCAATCCGCACACAGCGCATCGATAGAGAACCGCCCCACACTTTTTCGGCAAAGAAACTGACTGGCTCATCTTTTTGTTGTAAAGCCAGAATGTAAAGCAAAGGTAGATAATGCTCGGCCGAATTGATCGATAACTGCGCCGACCGGCCCAGTTTTTCATAATGGATGAGAGGATCATGGTCACCCGCTAGGATCCAATGTTTGACCTTCTCATCAAATTCAATGGCCCAGTCATAAGCCCTATCCTCGAACACAACTACCCGCAGGTTGTGGACTATGTTGCCGCTGCCGACAATTAAAACACCCTCATCCCTCAGCTGCTTTAGCTGAATGCCCAAATCGTAATTGAAGGCCGCATCCTGGCTGCGGTCCAGACTTAATTGCACCACCGGGATATCTGCGTTTGGAAACATGCGACAAAGCACAGACCAGGTGCCATGATCCAGCCCCCAACTCTGATCCATCTCCACATTTGTGGTCGTGATCAGCTCGCTGACGCGTTTTGCAAGCGGCGGCGATCCAGGAGCAGGATACTGCTTCTCAAATAACGGGCGCGGAAAGCCATAAAAATCATGGATCGTAGGAGGGTTCTGCATGGCCGTGACCTGGCTACCCAGGGTTTCCCAATGTGCAGATATACATAGGATCGCCTTGGGATGAGGAATTTTTTGGGCGGCCTCGATCCAGGCCCGGCTGAATTGATTATCTTCGATGGCGTTCATGGGGCTGCCATGACCCACAAATAAAACTGGCATGCGCTGATTTTCCATTTTTCTCCCTTTGAAAATAAAATTATACTTTTACTGCCTCGACTTCAAGTCTGACCATGCGAACATGAACCTGGCCCTGTTCATCCAATGGATGGTCGATCAGGTAGGTATCGGCCAGCTCGTCCAGAAAGCCTTCCCGTTTTGATTCTGGCACCCGCTGTGTATAGGGCAACCAGGTGGTGCGCAACCAGCCCAGCAAACCGGCCCGGCCTGGATGAACCATATCCTTTGGGACCAGCTCAACCCTGCCAGGTTTCAGCCCGGCTTGCCTCAGCCAGACCTCATATTCTGATTGGCTAAAAAAACCGTAGGGGAACCTGAAGTCTGCAAAATACTCCGACCAGCCTGGCGATTGGATCATTTTATCAAGCACAGCTACTATTTCTGCGGCATTGCCTTTGCCCCCCATCTGCAGCAAAATCCTTCCACCCGATTTCAGACTCCGTGACATCCCATTTACAACCGGCCGGTTGTCGCTGATCCAATGCAGCGCCGCGTTTGAGAAGATCACCGTAAACTCAGCTTCAAATGGTAAGCTGGCTGCGTCTGCTTTTTGAAAATGCAAATTCGGGTAAATCAGGCTCGGAAAGCGTTGCCTGGCCAGGGCAATCATTTCCTCGGAAAGATCGATGCCTGTAATTGAACCAGCGGGCAAGAGCGTTGCAATCTCAGCCGTAATTTTGCCATCCCCACAACCAATGTCGAGGATTGTTTCATTGCCACGCAGTTCAAGTTTTTGCAGCAGCTCTTGCGCCCACTGACGCTGCTGCGCTGAGTTCTTCTCGTAATCATGTGCATCCCAACGATAGGAATTCATGAACCAATTATACCGTCCAAGCAGCCGCTTAACGAAAAAAATGGACTGATCGGGGTAGGTAAATCAGTCCATACGTTTTCAATGAACTAATAACGGATTACCAGGCAGAGATTTTATAAATTATTTTCCCCTTTGTGTAAGAGCCAGGATATTCCCCTCGCTGTCTTTGAACCAGGCGGCTTTTTCCCGGCCAATTGTTGCTATTCCTTCAACGGTTTTTAATCCGGGCATATCAT
>DATFYI010000156.1:0-14857 GCA_035315125.1 Anaerolineaceae bacterium
AGCAGGTCAGCGTACAGCCGTGGTAGAAAAACTATCCAAGGCTCACTCAATTGTACGCGAGAAAGAGTTTGCTACACTGCGAGAGCGTTTGGAAGGCAATGAGAACCTATCCAATATTTTTGCTGCCTGCATTCGCTGCCATAACTGTATGACTGTTTGCCCAATTTGTTATTGTAAAACCTGTGTGTTCAAGAGCCAGGTTTTTGACCACGAGCCAATGCAATATCTGGCTTGGGCCCAGCAAAAAGGCGCTTACCGGATGCCTGCGGATACCATGCTTTTTCACCTGACCCGTTTAAACCATATGGCATTATCTTGTGTTGGTTGTGGAATGTGTATTGAAGCCTGTCCGGCTGAACTACCTGTTGGGACAGTTTTCAGCATGATTGGGCAGCAGGTACAGGGAGTATTCAACTATTTGCCCGGTAGAAACCTGGATGAAAAACCACCTCTGGTTACTTTCAAGGCAGATGAATGGACTGAAGTTGGTGAATAGTTTTGGGAGGAGTGTTGACAATGTCTGATCAAACACAAATGATCCCCATTTATATTATGGGCAAGCGTTATGATGTACCACCCAGTCTGACCATTATGAAGGCTATGGAATGGTCCGGATATTCACTTGTCCGGGGAGTTGGCTGCCGGGGTGGTTTTTGTGGCGCCTGTGCAACCGTTTATCGTATTAAAGATGATCCCAAGCTGTATTTTGGATTGGCTTGCCAGACTGTGGTGCAGCCGGAAATGTATCTGGCGCAGATTCCTTTCTTCCCAGCCAAACGAGCCAGTTACGATATTACCAAACTGAAAGCCGAGCCCAGTACTTTATTTAAATTGTATCCCGAATTACTGCGCTGCCTGGGTTGTGGTACTTGTACAAAATCCTGCCCGCAAGAATTGGATGTCAAAGGTTATATGGCAGCGGCCATGCGCGGTGATATCAGTGCAGTTGCCAATATGTCATTTGATTGCATTATGTGTGGTTTGTGTTCAGCGCGCTGCCCGGCAGAAGAACCTCAATATAACATTGCTATTTTGAGCAGACGTCTCTATGGGCGCTATCTGGCGGTCCGATCGGAACATTTAGAAAAGCGGGTTGTAGCCATCAAGGCAGGAGAATACGATACTGAAATCTCCCAACTCAAACAAATGAGTCTTGATGAGCTAAAACAATTGTATAAAGCCCGCGATATTGAACCAAATTAAGCGAAGAGAGAGAAAACCATGACTTATACACCTGAGATGATGGAATTGATTAAAGTCGTGGAGGCTACTCGACCTCAACGAGTTGGACAGCGTTTCCCCTCTATGACCATGGAAGAACGTGAGCAAGTCCTGAATTCTTTTCACCCGGATTATATAAAAGCCAATATGCGAGAAATTCGGGTTGGCGTGAACAAAGGAAGTCGAATGCCATTGGAACTGGCGGATGTTTTGGAAGGGCGCCCGCGTGTCAGCCCGGATTTTGATCTGAGCCAGCCTGAATTTGAAACCGATGTATTGATTGTGGGGGGCGGTGGAGCAGGCTCTTGCGCGGCCTTATTGGCTGACGAAGGTGGGACGAAAGTGACGCTTGTGACAAAGCTTCGCCTGGGAGATGCTAATACGATGATGGCACAGGGAGGGATTCAGGCGGCGGACCGGCCGGAAGATTCTCCGGCCATCCATTATCTGGACGTGCTGGGCGGAGGTCATTTTTCTAATTTCCCCGACCTGGTTGAAGCGTTGGTTAAGGATGCGCCAGAGGTAATTCAATGGCTGGAAAACCTGGGAGCCATGTTTGATAAATTACCGGATGGGTCCATGTATGAAGAGCATGGTGGGGGCACCAGCAAGAAACGCATGCATTGCGCGCGGGATTATACCGGCGCCGAGATCATGCGAACATTGCGCGATGAAGTACGTAACCGTTCGAATATTGAAGTAATCGAATTTTGTGCGGCTGTAGAACTGGTACTGGATGACAACGGAAAGGCCTGTGGGGCAATTTTGTATAACATGGAAACCGAACATTATTTATATGTGCGTGCCAAGGCTGTGGTTCTGGCGACCGGTGGAAGTGGACGTTTGCACTATCAGAATTTTCCAACAACGAACCATTTTGGTGCTACTGGAGACGGGTTGGTGATGGCTTATCGAGTTGGAGCAAATTTGACTTTTTTGGATACAATGCAATATCACCCCACCGGCGCAGCTTATCCGGAACAGATTTTGGGACAGCTAGTAACTGAAAAGGTGCGCAGTTTGGGAGCCCAGCCTGTGAACATCAAAGGCGAGCAGTTTGTATACCCACTTGAACCGCGTGATGTGGAAGCTGCGGCTTTTATCCGTGAATGCAGCGAGCGTGACCTGGGAATCACTACATCTACAGGCTTATCCACCGTTTGGTTGGATACGCCGATGATTGACCTGATTCATGGTCCCGGGACAGTTTATAAAGCCTTACCTGCCATGGCCAGGCAATACAAACGGTTTAACATCGATATGGCGAAAGAACCTATACTGGTATACCCAACCCTGCATTATCAAAATGGTGGAGCAAGGATTAATGTTGATTGTTCGACCGGGGTGCCCGGGTTGTTTATGGCCGGTGAGGTAAGCGGTGGCGTACATGGACGCAATCGATTAATGGGTAACAGTCTATTGGATGTTTGCGTTTTTGGCAGGCGAGCAGGGAGAGCAGCTGCAATTTATATCTCGGGTGTAACTCCGGGAAAACCAAACTTGAAACATGTTGAAATGTGGAATAAAGAGTTGGATGAAGTTGGTTTGAACGGCAAGGTTCATTCGCCTGTTCTTCTGCCCAATTACACTCGTGTGTTTTAATGAAAAAAGAATTAATTCAGATAATGACATGAATCATTCCATCTTTTTCAAACCTATAAAGGAGAAACGTATGCTCGCAACCCATAAGCCAACCGTGGAAGAACTTAAAGCACAAGCAGCACAACCAATGGCTGATGCTCAAGTGCTCCATCCCTTTTACAGGGGAAAGATTGAAACCACACTAAAATGCTGTGTGCGTGATTTCAATGATTTTTCTATTTGGTATACGCCGGGTGTCTCAAAGCCCTGCCTGGATATTCGTGACCACCCTGAGATGGTGTACGAACATACCAACAAGTGGAATACCGTGGCTGTTGTCTCGGATGGTACCCGTGTACTGGGTATGGGTGATATCGGACCCAAAGCCGGTTTACCCGTCATGGAAGGAAAATCCTTACTCTATAAATACCTGGGGGGTGTAGATGGCTTTCCACTTATGATCGACAGCAAAGATCCAGCAGACATCATAAAAGTGGTCAAGCTGCTGCAGCCTGGCCTTGGAGGCGTAAACCTGGAAGATCTCTCGCAGCCGAAATGTTTTTATATCCTGGACACCTTGCGTGGTGAATGTGAGATTCCTATCTGGCATGACGATCAACAGGGTACGGCCTGTGTAACACTGGCTGGCCTGATCAATGCATTGAAGGTGGTAGGCAAGAAAATCGACGAAGCCAAAATTGTCTTTATCGGCGCCGGAGCAGCCAATGTTGCCATTTCCCGCCTGATCTTTTCCTATGGGGCAACTCCCGAATTGTGCACCGTAGTGGATAGCAAGGGAATATTGAACAAAAAGCGTGCGGACATCGCTGCAAAGCAAGCGGAGTATGTGGATAAGTGGAAGCTATGTAATAAGACGAATGTTGAAGGCCGAGATGGCGGTATCGCCGAAGCATTGGTTGGGGCGGATGTCTGCATTGCCCTCTCCCACAACGGCCCAGACGTGATCCAAAAAGAGTGGGTCAGCAAAATGGCCAAGGATGCAGTCGTATTTGCATGCGCCAACCCAATTCCAGAAATGTGGCCCTGGGATGCTACTGAAGCCGGCGTAGCCGTATTTGCTACAGGACGCTGTGATTTTCCAAACCAGGTCAACAATAGCCTGGGCTTCCCTGGCATTTTCCGAGGTACTCTGGATGTGCGCGCCAAGACCATCACCGATGAAATGTGCATTGCCGCTGCAATCGAGCTGGCGAGAGTGGCCGAAGAAAAAGGCCTCAGTTGTGATTATATTATGCCTTCTATGGATGAAGTAGACGTTTTCGCTCGGGAGGCCGCAGCCGTTGCCATGAAAGCGATCGAACAGGGCATTGCCGGCATCACGAATGTGACTTATGAACAGGAATACGAAAACGCTATGGCGATGATCATGCGGGCACGCGGGCTTGTACAGGATGCCATGGCGATTGGCTATATTAAGATGCCCGAGGGCAGCCCAACTCCCAGGCCCAGCTTGAAAGCCAGCCAGGCGATTGCAATGGCAGCCTCACGGAAAGAAGATCCTGCGGATCCAAACGCCGCAAAAGGTTGCTTCTAAAATATCCATTGTTTTAAGATAAAAAGAACGCTGCTCATTTGGAAATTCCCAGGTGAGCAGCGTTTATTTATTGCAGATCTGGTTTATTAGTTTGCTATAAATCTAAATCACCAGGATTTTTCTTGCAAGAACCCTAACCCCAATCTTCAACTAAATTGTACCAGGGCTTCTGAGTCCCTATTTTTGCCCGTCGCTTCCAGTTACCCGATTTGGGAGCATCTTCGATTTTTTGTAAGACCTGATCTACTTTTTTGCAAATCGTCTCACGCTGCTTATCATCCAGAACTGCCACCCCAACCGTGGCATTCTTTACATTTTCCAGATTGTGCGTGGCAGTGTAATAAAACCCCCAATCATCCGACATTATTTTGGCTACATATTTGCTATTGATTGCCCCGTGATCGTCGTCGCCAATTGGTGCAGCAAGAAACAGGAGCATGGCGTCTTTTAGATCCTTGTCGTTGATCTGGACAATTTGCATTTTTTGGAGCAGAAGATCCGCCAACGAGATGCACAGTGGATGAATCTCCAACCGGTCTTTGAATTCGACTGGGTGATTATAGGAAAGCCGGTCGAAAAAGACATCTATCATCGGAACACCGCCACCAAAGTAAATGTGGCGCGTGTTTCCGCTGATCACAGCCGCACGTTTTTCGATTTCGTAGCCTTGAGATTGGAAGAAAGGCACCATCTTCCCACGGCATTTTCCATAACTGGCATAGTCGATGTCGGTAAAGACCCGATCTCCAAGTCTTTCCATGCGATGGTAAAGGTCGACGTATTCCGGGAAGTAAAAATGCAGGGCAATTGGACCCATGACACGTATAATGATGCCCTGTTTTTGGGCTTTTTCAATCAAACTGCGGGCTTCTTCCAGGAATTTCTCGGGTGAAGGGTACTTTTCTAACGGTATCTCTTTTGGAAGTCTAAACTTCTTTTCTAGAGACATATCAGGTCTCCTTTTCAAATAACATATAAGCCATCATCGTTGATGGATAATTCAGGCAAGATCATCGGCTTAGCCGGACGTAAAAACGTAGTCTTGTATCTTGCCCTTATCTAACATAATCACCACCCCTTTCAGGATCCCTTCTGAATACTCGCTACCAGGGTTTATGATCGTCGTCTTGCCGATCTTTTGAACGCCGCGCGATTCGTGAATGTGACCATGCAATCCTAACAGGGGTTGGTATTTTTGGATCATTTTTGCTACTGCTTTACTGCCAACGTGGATTTTTCTATCTGCAGCCTGTACCAGATCGGCAGTTAATTCAGGAGCCAGGTCGAGAGCAAAGCCGTATGGCGGGGCATGGAAGTTGAAGATGGCATTTTGTTTATTCTGGATTTTTGCTACAAGTTTCTCCAGCATTGGCTCCAATTCTTCGTCTGGCTTCTCACGCGGAGTATCCCAGGGAGTTGGGTTGGTCCAGGCAAACGTAATCATCTCATGGTCGCCAAGCATAACACAGCGGTCGTTGCAATTGACGATGACTGAAGAGTCTTCGATCACCTGATCAACTTCCATATGGTCGTCGTTCCCAGGCGCCATATAAACCTTGTAGCTGGTGCCAGCCAAGCGCTCATCTGCCAAATTGATCCATTGTTTCAGGCGTTCGAGCATGAGTTGCTTAAACAAATCATCCAATTTTTTTGGATCCGCCTTATACGAGATAAATTCATCTTTGGTGAGATGGACCCAGTAATATCCGACCATTTCGATGGTTTTTTTGAGTTTGTCAAGCTCTTCTTGGGTGTTAACCTCTACCTGTTGGGCCATGAAGGTGGTGGCCCAGCCACCACCTGGCTTCTCGATCAACGGGATCAGCATTTTACCGGTCAGATCACCCAATAAGATACCAACGTCGACATTATAGGCTTTTAAGGCATTCAGAAATTTGCGATAGCAAACATTAGAGCCGTGTACGTCGGTTACGAAAAAGATTCTTATGCCTTTACTCATTTATCCTCTCCTATGTCTCTCCTAAAGTTAATCAGGTGGAAGCTCGCCGTAGGTCATACTTACATCGACACCTACCTCTTTGTTTCGTCTCTTCCAGTAGAAGTACCAGGCGATGCCAATTCCCCAAATAACTGCGTAGAGGATGGCGGATCCTTGCACCATGGCTACTTCTGGGCCACCCATCATGAAGTAGAAATAGAAGAGGATTCCCAGGTAGATTAGATACACTATGCCACCAAGTGTGACAACTGGAACACCCAAAAGTTTCCAGTTATGATAGGGAGAAGCATCCCAAATGTGGCGAACTTTTTTGACGTAGGGGAAAATGACCGCAGCGATTGCCGTTACACCAAACACCGATACAACCTCCATGCCTGTCACGGAGAGACCTGTCATTGGGTTTTGCCAGAAAGCATACAGGCCAATGCCGATCTCACCCAGTACAAAACAGAGTACATGGTTTTTCACCGGAGTCGACCAGCGATAATCGATATCGGTAAACCATTTTGGCCCCATGCGATCCATACCCCAGGCAAAAAGGATGCGCGGGAACGCAAGATAGGAGAGAGCCACGTACCAAATGTTGAACAGGATAAATGAACTGGCCATAATGATACAGATTATGGGACTACGTGTGATCATGGCAGCAAAGCCCACAAAGTTTGGCATCCAAGGGACGGTATATCCTGCAATCCCGCCAGCATTGTCTACCCAGGCTGTGGCAGATAAGAATTCAAAGCCAACCAGGTGATAGAGTACGGCAGCCAGCCAAATCATGAATACGGCTGGAACCACCACTGCAAACAGGTTGCTGAGGATAATGGTTTTATCTGGCCGCTTCACCTCTCCGGCAATAAACGTGATGCAATAAGAATAGGCAAACAGCCAGGCGCCTGCCACCATGACCCCAAAAGTATCAAACCAGTTCCAGGTCGGCTTTAGTGGTGTGCCTGCTGTCGCCATTGTCGTACGAGCTGTATCCAGGAAGGCCGTGTAATTCAATGAGCCGTAATGGGCTGCAATGCTGTTCCAGATATTTACAAAGGTTTCATGAGAAGTGAACGTCAGGACCAGCAGAATGACAAGGCCGCCGAACATAGCCAGGCCCATTACAACTTTTTGAGCTAATGCAAAAAATTTCATACCGAAAACAAGGAAAAGCAGAGCAATTAAATTGACGATTGAAGAAATCACAAACAATGCGATTGGCTGCGTTAGCCAATTTGCTACATTTGGCATATCCAGGAATTGGAAAAGCATTGTCAGACCTGGTTTAACTGTCCAGGGCGCCAACACATAAATCCACATGATCCATACAAAGGCATTGCCAAAGCTCTCGGCAATACCGATCAAGGGACTGATGATGCGCGAGTTATAAATGTATTCACCACCGCTACGTGGCATGCTGCCACCCAAAATGCCCCAAACAAGAGGAATAGCGATCCCACACAGGATCACCGACAGGATGGTTGCGATGATCAAGTTGCCGCCAGTATAGACTGAAAGCCCCAAACTGATCATCACCCACATACTGACTGTCAGGCCCTGGTTCATAAAACCGACGCCAAATGCATCGACGAAAGAAAGACCGCGAACCAGACCGCTAGCCTTACGGGCAAAAGCCATTTGGCCCGGCAGCTTTCCCGCATCTTCTTGCGCTCCTAAAACAATTTTCTCAGCCATATTCATTCTCCTAAAAAAAGAAATAGAAAAAATCGTTCGAATTATCTGGTTTTATGTAGTTGCTGATCTTTTAATTTATTGGTAAGATATCGTGAGCCCGCCTCCTTTCAACTCCGACGGGTGAATCCAGATTAGTCGCATTTCGCTACATCGGATAATGTATCTTCTAGCCGGTTTAAAACGGCATCGATCTGATCATAGGTGATCACAAGCGGTGGCTCAATCCGGATTGTTTGGGCACTTATTAGTGTTCCGGCAACCAGGACACCGCGCTTGAAGAGACCGGCAGCCACTTTGTAGCCATTTTCAGGATCGGTAAAATGAATACCAATCAGCAGTCCACGACCTGTGATTTTTTCAACAATTTGTGGAAAACACCTGGCCAGCTCGTTCAGCTTTGGGATCAAATATGCACCTTTCTGAGCTGCCTGTTCCCACAGCCGTTCACGCAAGGTCACATTAATGGCTGCAATAGCCGCACTACATGCTAATGCTCCACCGCCTGTCGTCGTTGTGTGAATAAATGGATTTGGATACATCATGGGTTGCCAGATTTCCTCGGTTGAAGCAAATGCGCTAATTGGCATTACTCCGCCTCCCAACGATTTCGCCATAGCCATGATGTCTGGTACTACATTCCAATGATCTAAACCCCACAACTTGCCAGTACGGCCCATGCCCGTTTGGACCTCATCAGCGATGAGCAGGACGCCATAATGCCGGGTAATTTCCCGTAGTGCTGGCCAGAAATCATCGGGTGGTACGATTGCCCCCGCTTCACCCTGGATTGGTTCCATGATTACTGCAGCAATATCTACACCAACTTTTTTACAAATATCCAGTTGCTGCTCCACCGCCTTTGCATCGCCGAAGGGGACATGGTATACCTGACCGCCATAGAGAACCCCTAACGGTTACCGGTAATCGGCTTTGCCCATCATGCTTAATGATCCCATCGTTTTGCCATGGAAAGCCTTTAATGCAGCAATAAAGCCATTTTTATGGGTATAAAGTTTAGCAACTTTGATGGCCCCTTCTATAGCTTCAGTGCCACTGGCACAAAAGAAACTATATTGGATATCGCCCGGTGTAATGCTTGCCAGGAGGCGTGCTAAGACTCCGCGCAGTGGGTCAATTAACTCCTGGCTGGGCATAGGGGTACGGTTCAACTGGCAGCGGACTGCATCGACAACTGTTGGGTTAGCCCAACCCAGATCTAGTAGCCCATACCCACCCAGGCAATCGATATATTCTCGATTCAGAATGTCCTTAAAAACTGCTCCACTGCCGCTCCATTCAAGAGCGGCCCAGTCCCCGGCCTCTGTCACCGATTTACGGTAATCTAACCAGCCCTTATTGAAGCAATCGCTGAAATTGCGTTTTGATTCTTCAATGATTTGTTTGCCCTCATCGATTGTAACCGAAGGTTGATGGATAATATTTAACCATCGTTCAGAATATTTCAATGCTTCATCCAGCGACTGCGACATAGATTGTTTCCTCCGTTCAAAAAATAAACGAATTTAAGAAGCAGAAGGTGCTTAGTGTCGTTGAGCTGCCTAAAAAGCCTGAGCTATCAAATATTCTTTTATGGGAATTATGACGATAAGGGGAACAAACTGGTGATAACTTAATAAATGTAATTAAAAACGGAAATTGTCATTTATACCTACGAATAGGCACCTGACCTTTCCATTTCGACAATTATTATTAAATTATTTTCCGAAACAAACTAAATTATTTATTATATTGGATGAAAATACAAGTGATATTTGTCACAAAAATCATTTTTGGGGTTGTTTTGTATAAAGAGGTGAAAGTGAAATAAAACAAGCAGGCTTATTAAATAAAAAAATAAATTAGAATACAATAGAATAAAGTAACTTGCTGGTCAAAGGCTTTTTTAGTATAAAAATCATTTATAAAATTTATAAGGAAGTTTTTTATCTATAGGAGGTCTCTATGTCAACCCTTTATGGTCGAGATTGGTCACGAACGGAATTATTATGTCATATCGGAGAATTATCTCAGATTGCAGGTTGGCGCCTGTCTGAATTGATGGATGGTGTTGAACGAGGCAACCGGGTAGCCGAATTCCGATCAGGGGGCGGCTTGAATTTCAGCGTGATGCTTGACCGAGGAATGGATATCGGTGACGCAGAATATTGTAGTGTACCGTTAGCATGGCTATCCATGGCAGGATTTGTGGCGCCATCTTTTTTTGAGCCGGAGGGATTGGGTTGGCTCAGGACCTTTGGGGGCGGTTTACTAACAGGCTGCGGCATGACTTATCTAGGCTCTCCTTCAGAAGATGATGGCGAAAAATTAGGACTTCACGGTCGCCTTTCAGTTACGCCGACCAGCCATGTTCAGTTCGGCGAGGAATGGGAAGGTGATGAATGTACATTCTGGCTAAAAGGGCAAGTCAGGCAAGCCAGGATGTTTGGTGAAAACCTGTTGCTTAAACGAGAGATTTCGGTTGGTTTAGGTGGAACAAAAATTAGCCTACACGACAGAGTTGAAAATCTGGCGGATAGCTTAAGTCCATTAATGATCCTGTATCACATTAACCTGGGTTTTCCTATGCTGAATGAAAGCTGTTATCTTGAAGCGGAAGCCCACAATATAAAACCTCGTGACAAGGATGCGGAGCTCGGAATTGAAAATTGGCATCATTTCCAGAGGCCGACATTGGGCTTCCGAGAACAAGCTTTTTATCACGATTTGCCGGCCGCTTCTGATGGCTGGGCGCAGATGAATTTATTAAACCCTGATTTAAGGTTGAAATTGAGTGTCCGGTTTGAGAAAACGGGACTGCCAAATCTGATTCAATGGAAAATGATGGGAAATAAAACCTATGTTTTAGGCCTCGAACCGGCTAATTGTCTGGTAGAAGGACGCCAGAAAGAAAGGGAGCGGGGGACACTTCAATTTATTCAGCCCGGAGAGAAAAAGGACTTTCGTATTGAAATATCTGTTTTAAAGCAATAATTTGAATTTATCTTCCTGGAGAACAATTATGAAACGGTCAGAGATCAATGCATTGATGCGTGAAGCAAGTGATTTTATACAAAAAAGAGGTTTTTATTTGCCCTCATTTGCATATTGGAGTGGAGAGATCTGGAAAACAAAAGGGGAAAAGGTTCGTGAAATCGTCGATCGCCAATTAGGTTGGGATATCACGGATTTTGGATTGGGAGATTTTCGAAAATATGGCTTATTGTTGTTTACGATCCGAAACGGTGATCCGCAGAATCTGAAGACGATGAAGGGTAAGATTTATTGCGAAAAACTATTAATTGTAAATGAAGGGCAAATTACGCCATTTCACTTCCACTGGACGAAAACCGAAGATATTATTAATCGTGGTGGGGGAAAGCTGGCCATGCAACTTTATAATGCCAGTAAGGATGAAGGTTTAGCTGAGACGGATGTTACTATCAGTGTTGATGGTGAGCAGCGAATATTGAAGGCCGGTTCAATAATAGAATTGGAACCTGGAGAAAGTGTGACCTATCCCAGCTTCCTGTATCATCAATTCTGGGGGGTAGGCGGAAAAATCCTGGTTGGTGAAGTATCTGTGGTTAATGATGACCATATTGACAATCGATTTTATCAAAATGTTGGAAGATTTCCACAAATTGAAGAAGATGAACCAATTTTGTATCCTTTGGTCAACGAATACAGTCGTTTCTACCAGTTTGTATGAATTAAAATGCGATCGCTTCAAGGTAATGAAAAGGCGCAATACGTCCGAAATATGTTTGGACGCATTGCGCCCAGGTATGACTTGCTTAACAGGCTAATGACCTTGGGACAGGATGTCCGATGGCGGAAAGGGGCAGTTCGCCGGCTTGGGTTAGTAGAGAGAGGGTTTCTCCTTGATGTAGGAACAGGCACCGGGGACTTTGCCCGAGAGCTCTGTAAACAGCAATCTGAAGCGCGGATTGTTGCATGCGACTTTACCCCAGAAATGGTTTTTATTGGAAAGAGCCGAAACGCCAGCGAGCGGATTGAATGGGTAATCGCCGACGCGATGAATCTGCCATTCAAAGAGAGTACATTTTCCGGGGTAATTTCCGGATTTTTACTTCGTAATGTACCTGATGTTATCCAGACAATAGGCGAGCAATATCGAGTACTCCAGTTGGGTGGGAAAATGGTTGCTTTGGACACCACACCACCGAAGCCAGGTTTCTTGCATCCATTCGTAGAATTTCATCTTCATTACATCATCCCACTACTTGGGAAAATGATTGCTGGAGATGCTGAGGCTTATAGGTATTTGCCGGATTCAACCGAGAATTTCTTGAGTGCAGAAGTATTGTCAAATCGATTAACCGAGGCAGGGTATAAAAGAGTGGCTTTTGTAAGGCGGATGTTTGGTACGATGGCCATTCATTGGGGAGAAAAGGAAGAATAAAATGCGTTTGCCGCTAAACCAATTGCATAAAGAATACTGTAATATAAAAGAAGCTGGCCAGTTTTCGCCAAAGCCTTATTATACATAGGCCCTTCTTTGGCAGATAGCATCGTTCGGACAACCCCAAAACCGTATTGTAATGATACTAATGTGATCAGGATCCAAATCTGGGATAGGTGAAATAGAAGCAAGAATTCTGGCATCAGAAATGCTATAGCAAAGAAAATTCCATATTCGATTTCAGCGGTTAATCGTCCAAATACAACCGGAATCGTCCTCCGGCCGCTCTTTCGATCAGTTTCAATATCTCGAATATTATTTACAACCAGGATATTTACGGTCAACCCTCCAATTGCAAGCCCACTGAGCCAGGCTATCAATGGTATTGATCCGTATAATACAAAGACTGTTCCGCATACTGCAACAAATCCAAAAAAAATCAGAACAAACAAATCTCCCAATCCGTTATGAGCTAATGGAAAGGGACCTGTTGAATAAGAAATGCCTGCAAGAATTGAGGCGGCGCCAATAATAAGAACTGGCCAACCCGCAATGGAAAATAGATAGATGCCGGCCGCGGCTGCCAGACCAAAAGTAATGGCAACGCCAGCACGAACCTGAGATGGAGTGAGCAATCCAGACTGAGTTACACGAGTTGGCCCCTGGCGTTCCTGGGTATCAATGCCTTTTTCAAAGTCGACGACATCGTTTACAAGATTTGTACCGATTTGGATCAATACCGAGCAGAATAAAATGACCAGGGCTGGAAATATTTTAAAGCTCGAGCTATTCGTTCCAATCACAATTCCCCAGCCGACCAATACCGGCGCAATTGCGGCCGGAAGTGTTCTTGGGCGAATTCCAAGCCACCAGCGGTGAATGTAGGACATATTACTTAGGCTGTCTTTTTCTGTGATCATATGCGTTCGATGTTGTACCTTAATTTGATGATGATTTGTGTTTTTCGAGTTGTGATTCCGTATCCAAATAATCTTGATTTTCTGCCAAAGGAGATTTTTCCAAAGTTTGGCCGATTCGCTGTTGCAGGCTCTGCTTGTTTGGTTTTCTTTTAAAGATATCTTTTAAATTACCTAACAAGTATTGGGTCATCTCATTGGTCAATTTTTTCAACGTTTCATTGGATAATTTTTCACCCTTTTCGAACCAAATGACAGCGGCATAGCCCATTACAACAGTCGTTGAGGATGCAATTGCGGCGGAAAGTAGCCATCCAGGCAAGCCCCCAAATTTGCTCAACTCTTCAAAAAGAGATCTCCCTAAGAAACCCAGTCCAAATGTGAGAACTAGCTCGCGGGCGCGTGACAATGTGATCTTGTAATTATAAATTCTGGCAATACCCAGCACCATGACCGATTGGGTTATTACGAGTGGAACAAAATCAATTACTGGCAGGGGTGCAAACGCGATAACAGCAGAAACTGATGCAGCACCGACAATTGTTCGCCATGCAAGCTGCCAACGATATTGTGGTAAAGCCTGACCAAGAGCCGCGACCAGTTCTGGCTCGGTCACAGTAATTGCCATTAAAACATTTGAAAGATTCTCACCATTTCTGGCAACGATTGGAATTACCTGCTCGGGTTTTAGTTGAAGGGTTGCCGCCGTATGTGCTACGAGCATGCTTGTTTCTCTGCGAACCAGGTCGACCTTATTAAGTACGACAATGTATGGCTTTTTTAAGGCGAGCAGGCGATTATATAGTTCTAGTTCTGTTTTTTTGACACCCTGGATGGCGTCGAAGATAATGACAAGAAAATCGGCCTGTTCAGCCGCAGATAGCGCCAGTGCTTGTTCTTGCTCACCCACATCGCCGACTGCATCTGCTCCTGGAGTGTCGACAATAACAAATAAACCTGCGTCGGCGAGCTGGTTAATTCTTGTAGTCCCTGGCAAGGGACTTACTTTCGCTCGGTCATCTTTGTGATAAACAAGTTGATTGTAAAGCGTAGATTTGCCAACGTTGGCAGGACCGACAATTGCTACCCGATGTTTTTGTCCAAAAGTCATCTTTACCTGAACTGTAGCCAGATTTACCAAAAGACGAAGCAAATTGGCATCATTCGGGAAACTGCCAAGCAATACTTGAAGAGTGCTTCTTTCGGATAAGGGAATTGATTCCCAAATAGAACGGAACATTTCTTGAGTTCCAGCGGGTAATTTCTTCAAAATGTCATCAATATTAGCCATTCGAATCCATTCCTGAATCAACATGAAATCAAAAGGGATAAAATGTATTATAACCTTCAAAGGCGGTCGAGTCTTATTTTGACTAATTGGCGAGCTGCTGTGGATTGGGCAATCCCCAAATATTTATTGTTTGCGCATAGCCAATTTTAGCATATAAATTCTCTGGATCAATGCTGAAAAAATGGGATATAAGTTCGAAGATGCGGCAGAATATTCATAAGTATTT
>DATFYI010000157.1:0-29033 GCA_035315125.1 Anaerolineaceae bacterium
GCTCTGGCCTACGATGCGACCGACTTGGAGCTCGAGGGTATCAAAGAGGCCGGTGTAGATAATACCGACCAGGTCAAGACCGCTCTCGAGAAGATTAATTTCCCGGGCGTTACTGGCAACATCACTTTCGATGCCCAGCACAACCCGATCAAGTCCGCCGTTATTTTGGCTGTGACTGCTCAAGGTGTAAAATTCAATTCGGTTGTCGCTCCGTAAAACGGTTGCATATTTGAAAGTTAAAGATATGGAGGACGGAATCCGTCCTCCATATCTCTGTAAATTAGAAATTTGATTTTGGAGGTGTCAGGCCGATGCACAAGGCAAATACTTCCCAATTTACAACCTCAGCAGCCAATCTACGACCCGGCGCCCGCTTTGCATGGATTGGTCAGGGTTTTTTGGGGCTATTGGCGCTGGTGGTTCTGTATATTATTTTTTCGAATGCGATTAAAGCACCGACTTTCTTTGTCCAAATTGTGATCGGTGGGTTGCAACTGGGGTTTGTATATGCCATGATCGCGCTCGGCTACACCATGGTTTACGGCATCGTCAAGCTGATCAATTTTGCCCATGGCGATGTTTTCATGGTTGGCGCTTTTGTCAGCTACTTTGCAGTCAGTTATTTTAATCTGCATCTGTGGCCAGCTGCGGTATTCCCGGGCTTACCACATTCTGTTGTGATTGTCATCGGATCCTTAACTGTGATTTTACTTTCGATGATTGTGTGCACTCTCTTAGCAATTACAATCGAGAGGGTAGCCTACAAACCTTTGCGCAATGCCCCTCGTATTGCGGCCCTCATTACTGCAATCGGTGTTTCATTTTTCCTGGAATATTTTGGGGCGCTCAGCTTCGTTTTTTCATCCCGTTTTATCCCCTATACCGCGCCATTTGATACATTGACCTGGTACATTTCGAATGGCATCCACCTGGTCACCACCGGTGTAAAGGTACCACCACACAGTATTACCTTTTCGAGCATCCTGGTTATTATCATGATCGCGGCGATTTTAGTCCAGTTGTTCCTGCAATATCTGGTGCGCCGCACAAAAATTGGGATTGCCATGCGAGCAACTTCTTACGATAAGCAGGCTGCTCGTCTGATGGGCATAAATGTTGATCAAATCATCTCCTTCACTTTTGCGGTTGGAGCTGCTTTTGCCGGATTAGGTGGTGTGCTTTATGCGATTGCCTACGCCTCGATCTGGACTCAATTAGGTATTCTGCCCGGTCTAAAAGCCTTTGTGGCTGCGGTTGTGGGTGGAATTGGAAGTATCCCCGGTGCATTCGTAGGCGCCTTAATTATGGGGCAGGCAGAAGCACTGACCATGGGATATATATCGACCCCCATGCGGGATGCGGTTGCCTTCACGATCTTGATTATTGTCTTGCTTGTCAAGCCAACTGGCATATTTGGCGAGCCGGAACAAGAGAAAGCCTAGGAGGCCCCACATGGAAATTAGCAGCTTATTTATTTCAATCATAAAAATTTTGGGTATCCTGGCCTATATCTACGGCTTGTTATGGGTGTTAGGCCGTCCAAAATTATGGATGAAAATAGCCGGGGTCGTGGTTGCATTTGGTGTCGTTCAAGCATTTTTATCGATTCAGCTTGGAAATAATAACCAGATTCTCAATACATTTGATCGAGGCCTTCTTTTTCAAGCCTGCGCAATAAGCATGGTGGCCCTCGGCCTGAACCTGATCTATGGTTTCAACGGCCAATTCAGCCTGGGCCAATGGGGTTTCTATGGTATTGGAGCTTATACCGGCGCAGACATCACTTTCCGCTGGATAAACGGGGATTCAACCGGTTTGGTAGTGGTTGGCCTGGGTGTGATCCTTGAGGCATTGTTAATCTATGGCGTCAATCAATTCTTGAAACGCTATCGTGGTATGCCGGTACTATCTGCCTTTACGCTCTATTTACTCGGAACGGTGGTCGTGTGGTTTGTTGCGGATAAGATCGGAATTGCTCTTAATCCGGCCATCATCCCGCTGCTTGGCACAAGTGACAAGTTGGGCGTGCTGGCTACCGGAGCGCCGATGCAAGTTGTTTTCTTTCTGGCTGTAATCCTGGCTGGCGCCTTTGCAGCCGAGGTAAGCTTTCTGTTCGGTTTGCCAGTACTCACGCTGGGGAGTGATTATTTCGGGATTGCTACGCTCGGTTTTACAATCGTTGCAAATGTGCTGTTGGTCAACACGGATACAATCTTACCCTTCCCAGAGATGAGGGGCGGTCGTGGTATGTTGGGTATTCCCCAGATGACCACCTGGTTCTGGGCGTTCTTTTTCCTGCTTTTCGTGATCATCGTCATGCGGAACTTGCTCCAGTCCTCCAGCGGGCGGGCAATTATGTCCGTCCGTGAGGACGAAACAGCCGCCAAAGCAATGGGTATCGATGTAGCCAATAACAAGTTGATGGCATTTGTCATCGGATCTTTCTTTGCCGGGATCGGTGGTGCTGTTTACGCACACTATATCGGCTTTTTAAGCCCGGCAACCTTCACCTTCCTGGCCGGTTTCAATCCTCTGATCATCGTGGTGTTTGGCGGTTTAGGGAGTATGACTGGGACGATCGCAGCCTCGTTTGGCTGGATTTTCTTCCTGGAAGGTCTGCTACGTGTAATTCTCGATAGCATTGGTACTGAGGCGGCAAACTGGCGCTTTGTACTCTACCCGGTTGCCCTGCTTGTATTAATGCTGGTACGACCACAAGGCCTGTTAGGAACGGTAGAATGGGGTTTCTTAAAGGCAAAAAAGGTGCTCGTACGTGCTCAACCTGAACCACCAGCCTCCACCGTAGTGGTCAATCAATCAACAGGAGACTAACCATGACAGTTGATACGTCCGAGACTAAACAACCGATTTTACAAATAAAAGGATTGACCAAGTATTTTGGTGGCCTGGCAGCCGTAAAAACTTTTGATATGACCCTCGAACGAGGCAGTCTGACGGGGCTGATCGGTCCAAACGGTGCAGGCAAGACCACTGTTTTTAACATGATTACAGGCCTGTACACACCGACCGGTGGGGACATTATTTTTCAGGATGAAAGTATCGTTGGCCTGGAACCTTTCGAGGTCACCCGGGAGGGCATTGGCCGGACATTTCAAAATATCCGCTTATTTTCAAACCTCACCGTGCTGGATAATGTCCGGATCGCCTATCATGCACACTCCGGCTATAGTTTAATCGATGGCATTCTTTATAACCGGAAATTCCAGACCAAAGAGAAAGAGCTGACCGAACGAGCCCAGGATTTTCTGGCGATTTTCAAACTTGAGAACCTGCAAAATGAAGTGGCTAAAAATTTGCCCTATGGGCAACAACGACGAGTTGAAATTGCCCGCGCTCTGGCCTGCGACCCACGTCTACTTTTGTTGGATGAACCTGCCGCCGGTATGAACCCGCACGAGATTCAAGAACTGATGGATCTGATCCATTTTATTCGCTCCCGTTTCGATCTAACAATTTTGTTGATTGAACACCAGATGCGCGTGGTGATGGGTATTTGTGAAAAGATATCGGTGATGGATTTTGGCGAAGTCATCGCACGGGGCACACCGAAAGAAATTCAAGATAATCCCAAAGTTGTAGAAGCCTATCTGGGTAAAGGAGCCACCCATGCTGCTTGATGTAAAAGATATTCATGTTTATTATGGCGCAATCCATGCACTGCAGGGAATTTCTTTCTCTGTAGAAGAAGGAGAGATTGTCTCACTGATCGGCGCCAACGGAGCTGGAAAGTCGACCACTTTGCGTACCATCTCCGGATTATTACGTGCACGCCATGGCTCCATCTCGTTCAAGGGACAGGATATCAGTTTAACACCTGCCGAACAAATTGTTCAAATGGGTATCAGTCAGGTTCCTGAGGGCCGAAAGATTTTTGCGCCCCTATCTGTGCGCGAAAACCTTGAAATGGGCGCATATACTCGCAATGACCCGGCTGAGATCCAGAAGGCTATGAACCGGGTTTTCAGCAGCTTTCCACGCCTGAAAGAACGTATCAACCAGTTGGGTGGCACCCTATCGGGCGGCGAACAGCAAATGCTTGCAACAGGGCGTGGATTAATGAGCCAACCATCTCTGCTCCTTTTGGATGAGCCGTCCATGGGATTGAGCCCAATCCTGGTTGAAGAGATTTTTAAAATTATCAAGGAGATTAATTCACAAGGAACCAGCATCTTGCTGGTTGAGCAGAACGCCTTGATGGCATTATCAATCTCGCACCGGGCTTATGTACTGGAAACCGGTCGTATCGTTTTGCAAGGAAATTCAAAAGAAATTGCAGAAAACCCGCAGGTGAAAGCGGCTTACCTGGGCGTATAAAATTCACCTACCGCTATAAATCTACATGGATAAGAAATAAGGATAATCAAAAAAGCCTGGAAAAATTTCCAGGCTTTTTTACAATCTCCAATTTACCAATAAAAAGCCCCCGCCATGCCGTGTGCAGCATAGTTTTGAACCTGCTATCGCAGGTGGGTTCTTCCCCGTCAGGTCTGCCTTGGCTCACGCCTATCGCATCCCTGCCGCAGAGTAAAGAACCCTTTTTAAATTTGTTGGCTCAAAACCGGTCGTTGCAGCATCACGAACACAGCAGGGTATTTTTTTATACCATAAAATTGATCAACTGTATAGAGGATTTGATTGGGCCGAAGATACAACAATTCGGAGTTTGTTTCTATCCCTTATCTAGCTCATCCTTTAGAGCTTGTTCAATGTCTAACATTTTTACTTGACCATGATAAGAAATATCCTGAACCCTGGTAATCCTTTGTAAAACCCGCATCACAGCGCCAATTTGACGAACATTTGCCAGGCTATCTTCTACGACCTGATATAGCAGTGAAGTATCAAAGTTTTTCTTTTGTATTGATTCCTGGATCAACGATAAACCGGCCTGTACTACGGTCAAACTGTTATTTAGATAGTGCGCAAGCGTAATCACAGTTTGACGAATGGTCTCCTGAGCAACCAGTTCCCTCATTAACGATTCTTTTTCCCGTGCTAACCGCCCTTCTTGCAGGGAACGATCAACCGCCTGAGTGACCTCTTCTACGGTAAATGGCTTTACTAAATAATCACGCACACCCTGACGAAATACTTCAACAGCAATCTGCTCCGAGCCATGCATTGTCATGAAAATGACAGGCGCCTTAGAACTCGATTCTCGTAAGGAAGCTAAAACTTGCAATCCTGTCATGCGCGGCATGCTCATATCTAACAATATCAAATCAGGGTTGCTTGAAATTGCCATCTCCAATCCGGTTTGCCCATCATTGGCTGTGATCACTTCGTAACCCAATGGACCTAATATATAATGCTTGAGAAATCTTACAATCTCTGGGCTATCGTCGATTACAAGTATTTTTTCATTCGCCATGAGTTCACCTATATGGGAATTGGTTTTTTATTTTGATGACTTTTTGTAAGGCCGGGAATCAGAAGCGATTAAATGTTTTTTAAGAGCAACGCCCGTCTGACGCGCATAGAACCAGACTGTCCCCAGCCTGTTGCTATAATCCCCACGATCGATAACCAAGACTAATAGAAAATCCTGTCCGACAGAAACGGCATACAAATTATGTAGCTTGCTTTCCCGGTATGCCAAATTCACAGCCTCAAAATCATTATCGATGGTACATCCAGCCTGTAATAATTTATCAAAGCCTTCGGTCAACGATTTCGTCAATACGTCGGTCTTAAGCTCATTCAGATCTCCGGTCTGAGCCAAAATATGCCCAGCCTTGTCCGCAACAAGTACACAACGAGCGCTTACCTCTTGTTGTAGCTGTAGTAATAAATCAATATGTTCAAAAGGCAGCTGTGCTGGCTCAGCAGTTTGATTTGCTGGTGATATGAGCTGAGAATCGCCACCTAAAGCTTCTTGTACGACTCTACGAAATTTGTCTATCTCAATTGGTTTTTCGATATAACGATAAACTTGTAATCCATTCGCCTCAGTTTCTAGTTCATCCGTCCCATATGCACTGACCATGATAATACGAGCGTTTGGTTGTAACACTCTTACTTCCGCCATTAATTCAAGGCCATCTAAGCCAGCCATTAAATAATCGGTAATTACCAGATCAAAGTTAGATTGGTGCAAATGATTGATTGCTTCTTCTCCGCTGGTGGCAGTATCCACTTGATAATCTTCACCCAAAAGCGTCAGACTTTTTTTCAAAACCATCAATATGCTTTCTTCGTCATCTACAATCAAGATTCGCTTCATATTGGCTTGCCTTTCTAGTCCAATGCAATAAAGTTGGAATAGATTAAATGATCTGGGAGTGATATTGAATCATTTATGTCCGCTTGACATCAATTCTGCCTATCAGTATACTGGAAACCAATAAACATTGTTAGGAAAATAATCCAAGAAAATTGATGGAAACTATTCGAGCCTTTATTGCAATTGAACTACCCCCTTCTATTCAAAGGAAGCTTGGAGAGGTAATCAATGGATTGAAAAGCAAAAAAACTGATATTATCCGTTGGGTACCGCCTTACAACATTCATATCACGCTGAAGTTTCTTGGAGATGTTTCAACCAGCGGTTTACCTGTATTGACACATATCGTTGAATCCGAAGTAAGCCGATATCGCCCATTCGAGATTACCGTGGGCGGGATAGGAGCCTTTCCAAACCTTCGACAGCCGCGTGTGGTTTGGATAGGTGTACAAGCCCCCCCAATTCTTGGAACTATTCAGCGTAGCCTCGAAGCAGAAATCCGGCGGATGGGTTATGTTGCAGAAGATAAGCCTTTTTCTCCCCATCTTACGATTGGAAGAATGTCTCATAACGCCACCCAGGAGGATATTCACCAAATATCAGTTTTACTCTCCAATACTCACGTAGAAGAATTAGGCTCTGTAACGGTTGACTCAGTTAGATTATTTAAAAGTGATTTAAAACCCGGCGGCGCAGTTTATACTGCGATAGCAAATGCTGAATTTAGTCGTTGAAATCTTATTGATCAGGCAATATAATTATATCCTGAGACTCATTTCATATATTTCCAAGGAGAGGTGAAATCTGAATACTTTAGAAACAGCTCATAGTATCATCCAGACCTTAGAAGATAAAAAAGGGGAAAGCATCCTTTTGCTAGACATTCACGAGATCGTATCTTTTACAGACTATTTTATTATATGTTCAGGCACCAGCGACCGGATGTTAGATAGTCTGGCAAATGCTGTCATCGAAACAGCAAAAAAACAATTTGATTTATTGAGCAAGACAGAAGGCCGGCCTTCAGATGGCTGGCTGGTTGTAGACCTGGGTGATATCATCGTCCATCTTTTTTCCCCAGACCAACGTGAATATTATCACCTGGAACAACTTTGGGAGCGCGGCAAAGTATTGGTATCCCTGCAATAAAAAAAGAAATACTCGATTTCGCCCCGCTCCAGAAAATATTATAACAATGTGGGGCTTTTTTTATCTATATCAATACATCTAGTGCCAGCGCTAAAAATAGGAGTGCCAGATACATGCTCGAATAACGGTACATCAACCAAGCAGTTTTATTTCCATCCGTCTTATAAACTCTCCAGGCAGAATACAACATCCAAGCGCCCAATAATATGGCAGAAACCAGATATAGACTGCCAGCCATGTGGAAAATTGGCATTACTAATGTTAGAGCAACCAACTCGATTGTGTATATTAATATTTGTAAGCGGGTTGTTTTTTCGCCGCGCACAACCGGCAGCATAGGGACCCCACCACGGGCGTAATCATTGCGCCGTACGATTGCCAGAGCCCAAAAATGCGGCGGTGTCCACAAAAAGATGATTGCAAAAAGAAAGAGCGAAGGAATATTCAAAGAACCACTTGCTGCAGCCCAACCCACCAAAGGCGGAATGGCTCCTGCCCCACCCCCAATGACAATATTCTGTACTGTCAAACGTTTTAACCAGATACTGTAAAGTAAAACATAATAGATCATACCGGCCAGAGAAAGTACAGCCGCCAAAAGGTTAACAAAACCCGCCAGCAGGAAAAAAGCAGCCAGGCAAGCTCCCAGCCCGTACGCCAATCCTTCGGCAGGCATCAACCGGCCGGCCGGCAGCGGCCTCCGGGAGGTGCGCTGCATAGCGCGATCAAGATCGCGATCGATGTACTGGTTGATTGCGCTTGCGCCGCCTGCAGCTAAAGCACCGCCCAACATGGTCCAAAATGTCAAACTCAAGCCCGGCAGCTTCCTTCCACCCACTACCATACCTGCATAAGTTGTCACCAATAACAATAGTACGATAACCGGTTTGCTGAGGGTAAAGAAGTCACGCAACCGTTGTCCGAACGGCAGTGGAATATTAGCTTCAGCCATTTCTTGCTCTCGAGTGCGCAGCGAAAGGCCGGATGCAGCCACTACAATGACCTGAGCCGCCCATAATCCTGATGAAGCCGCAGCATGCAACCCTACCAGATCAGTTGGAAAACCACGGGCTACCTTCAAGGCACCGATTAATACTTCCCCGAAAAACAGAATAAATGCACCCGTAACTGCTGTAAGGACCACCCTTTGACTGCGCTGGCTACGCCAGGCAACTAAGAATTGGGCAGTAACCAATAAACTGGCAATTGCAACTACCAAAAGGTGGCTCAGCTCCAACCAGGCCAGCGGTGTGACCGGCAACTGACTATTGCAAAGCGGCCAACCTGAACAAGATTGAGAAGCGCCTAAACTGGCAATCAGAGTTCCGTTGATCATTAAGATGAATATGGCAAATACCGTGATCAAGGACAGCTTATTAAAAGGCGTTTGGAAAATCTTAAGATCTAACTTCATAAACTCTATAGTTGGGTAGAAAACCGCGACTGTAGCTGATAAGAGTAACCCCAGGGAGGCCAATGCTAATCCAAGATGAATGGGATTAATGACTGCGGAGTAGTTTAAACTGGCTGAAAAAGCGCCAACAATGATCTGCACTAGCATCAACCCACTGGAAATATATAGGGCGATGTTAACCCGGTGGAAAGAACGGAAATTTCTCCAACCCAAAATTGCACTTGCCAGAATCATTACAGTTGAAAGCGCTGCCAGACCACGGTGAAGCACCTGCAGGCGAGCCGCAAGGCCAATCGGTACACCCCAACCCCCAAAACAAGTTGGCCAATCCGGACAAGCATTGGCTGCTGCGCTCACGCTTACAATATAACCCACCACAATTAATAAAAAAGTGACTATCGAGGTTGCCAGAAGGAAATATCGAAAACTGTTCAAGTGATTTTGATTGGTATTTACCAACTCTGGTTGATATTCATTATTCTTAACTATTAATTTCATTTTTTATGCCTCTACGTTTTGGTGATCCTTGGGTAGATAGGAAGGGTTTCTTGTTTCGGAATGTGCACGCAACTTTCGGCGTATAAACACCATAAAAACAACCAGAAGGATCGCCGTAAAAGAAAACCATTGAATGGCATAGCTCAAGTGTGGACCGTCACTCAAATCAATTGTGGGCATTATGCGTTCAGGGTAACCGCTAAAGGAAGGATCGGGTATTTCTTGAATATAGATTGGCAATAAAACGACGCCAATTTGCTTTTGAATTTGATCCAGGTTGATTCTTCCCACCAAACCGTCTGATATAGAATTGCTTGAGCTGCCTCCAGCAAACAAACTATTCAAATCAAATCCAGTCTGGGACAAGAGAATCATGCCATTCACGCTGACGAGACCATTTACATCATAGCGTTTACCCTGGCGCCCATCTGCATAGGGGATCCAGCCACGATCCACCAGGACATATTCATTGCTGCCCTGCAAAATCAAGGGCGTTAGGATATGGTAACCAAGCTGTCCATTCCAGACCTGGTTATTTAGCAGGATTTCATGGGAAACATCAAACTGGCCGATCACAATCGCTTGGCGATATTGCATGGAGGTTAATTGAGGATCAGAGTACTCCTGATTCAGATTAAGGGGAGGCGCCAAAATCTCGGATTCCACCTTCGCATTCAAAGCTTTTCGCTGCGCCAGACGATCAAGCTGCCAGAAACCCAGCCGAATAAAAAGAACCGATATTACAATAACCAGGATTGAGCCCAAAATCCAACGCCAACCCAATAATGATTTCACTGGTTCATCCCTCATTGATAATATGTTGGATATCCTGGTAAATATCATCAACCGAGTTATCCAAAGTGTAGGTTAATCGCAATTGACCATGAGGGTCGATCAAATAAACCTGGGTGGAATGATTTACTTGATACTGGGTTACAGATGAATTTATTGGCAGCTCTTGATAAACACCGTAAGCCTTCCAGACCGGTGTCAGTTCAGCCAGGCTGCCGCTCAGCCCAATAAATGAAGGATCATATTTCGCCAGAAAAGTTCGTATCTGGGCTGGATTGTCACGCTGAGGATCAACAGTAATAAACACAAAATTAACCCGTTTCGATTGAGATCCCAATCTGGCAAATACTTGTTTCATCACGGCCAATGTAGCGGGGCATTCATCCGGACAATTGGTGTAACCAAAAAATAACAGGACTAGCTGGCCTTTATGTTGGCTCAATTGGAATGATTGTCCATTCGTATTATTTAGCGAAAAGTCGGGAGCAGGCAGAGGTGGTTGGTATATAGAACCATGGAAAGCATAATGTTGCTCAAATGCTACCAAAATAAGTCCGATTAATGCTGCTAGCACAATTAAGCCTGACCAGATCCAATATTTTCGCATATCATCCTATCTAACAATCCAAATAACTGGCTAGAAGGCTTTTTGAACCTGAAATAGTTCACCCAGGCTGATCGCCTGAAGACTCTTGATCAGAATGATCGGTAAACCAGGTCAGGTTAAACCAATCTTCTGCCTGATCGGGGGTCAATGTGCGCCGGTCATAAACAACAACCCCACCGCTGGCCTGAAGCGAAACCAACACAACCTGCATCGACCGTTCGTCGCTGACAAAATGATTTAGAAACTCAACACGATTGATCGTATTGTCGTCGTAGTCCACAACCACTAAGTCGGGCCGCCAATTCTCCAAATTGTAGATCGTTTCGGTCATACTGTAAGCCAGACGGATCTGAATAGCCTTGCCTCCCCATTTTTGGACAAAGAGTTTCTCCAGACCTTTGCCAAACAATCGGTTTGCGGAAGCAATCAAGACTCGTCTTTGCAACTCCTGGTTCGAATTGGTCATGTAAGGAACGCTCCAGACCCTAATTGATTTCCATTGGTATTCTTGTCTATAAATTTATCAAATATCGGGATGCTTTTCTATCCACCTAGCTCTACAGAGTGGGTTAAATTAAAATTCCCAGAGGGGTGATTTCTATCATCACCCCCCTGGGATAAGCGTGAGAACAAATTAACCGGTCAGACGAATAGATCTATTGGTTTTTTTGTATCAACTTTAATTGAATCGCTTTGCTAACGGCCTCTGTGCGGTTGGAAGATTCCATTTTTTCAAGAATATGACGAATATGAGTCTTTACTGTATTTTCTGAAATAAACAGGCATGCCGCAATCTGTTGGGTAGTCTGGCCTTCTGCTAAACAATTCAAAACTTCCAACTCCCGATCACTCAAGAATGGCTGATGATCATTAGTATCCGGATGGGCAAGGGCACGCATCAATGGCGCTGTAATTTCAGGCGAGAGAACACCCTGTCCATCTGCCAGACGTAACAGCGATTTGCGTAGATCATCCGGTTCGGTACTTTTTATCAGGTATCCATCCGCGCCAGCCCGTATCGCCCCTAACAAATCCTGATCGTTTTTTGAAATCGTCAACATTAATATCTTTACAGTTTGGTGGTTGCTTCTTAGCGCACGAACTGTGGCAATCCCATCCATTTGAGGCATATTCACATCTAATAAAACAATATCAGGCCGGGTGCTCTCGATCACTTTTAGCGCTTCTTCGCCATCGTTTGCCTGGCCCACTACCTGGAATTCTGGCATCCCTTCTAAAAGGCTGATCAACCCGCGTCTAAAAAGGGTGTGGTCATCTACTACTACTAATCGCAAACTATGGGAGATCATACAGACGCCTCCTGGAATCTGGGTAGCTGTAATCGAACAGTTGTGCCTTTGCGAGGCTGACTAATAATTTGGAAATCTGCTCCAATTAACTCTGCTCTTTCACGCATACCTCGTAAACCATATTGTGTTACTTCAGGTACATCTTCAGCCAGAAAACCCTGACCATCATCCCTGACTTCTACAATCAAATCATCCTGCCATTCACGGACTGAGATTGTAACCTGTTGAGCATGAGCATGCTTTCGTATATTGCTCATTGCTTCCTGTACAATGCGGATCAATTGTGCCTGAATCTCAGGAGACACTTCCCAATCTGGGGGAAGAAAACTAAAACTTACTTTTAAATTGCTGACTTCCTCAAAATCTCGAATGACCTGTTCCATCCAACTCGATAATCCAGGTCCGGGCGTCATCCGCAGATTATCGATCGCCTGGCGGGTATCCAAATAAGCTTCAGCTAGCGCCTTGTAATTTTGCTTGAGAACCAGACTCAATCGACTAAGATCCCCTTGCAATAAGTAATTTTGCATTTGGGAAGATTGTAATTTTAAGAAAGCCAGTGTTTGGGCCAGACCGTCATGGATTTCCCTGGCCAGACGAGTACGCTCCTGAATGATCGTATTAAATTGAAGTGAAAGAATTTGTCGCTCGTTCTCTATTAATAAAGCAGCTTGAGCCGTCACAGTTTCAAGCACAGCCATTTGGCGGGGATTTAAAGGTTGAGCCACTTTAGAGGCAATCAGCAGGATTCCGATAATCTCGCCATCAGATAAAATAAGCGGCTCCGCAATGAGATATCCGATAGCGGTTTGTAACTCTTGCTCTCTATCTCCAGTTTTATAAGTCAAACCAGTTTGATTAACCTGCTCGAAAAAGCGATTGATTTTGACATCATCGATTTGTAAATCGCCTCGTTTTAGACGAATTTCTGGCTGCCATTCGTCCAATGGTTGAACGTACACACAGGCAGAATCTACATCAAGCGCATTTTGAAGACCTTCCAGCAAGCAATCCAGTAAATTACTTAATTCTGCTTTTGAAGAATTCATGCTCTGCATTTGTCTTAATGTCGCTAATTCCTGATTGCGCAAACGAATTGTTTGGATGGCGTTGGACAATTCAGTTAATAAATCTTCCATAAAACTGATTTGATCTTCGGAAATACGAATATCAGCAGGTATGTACAAATTTAACATCCCCTGTATTTTTTGATCTTTTTTCATTGAAATGCAATAGAGATTAAGATCTCCTGCCATCGGCTCGTCTAGAAATGGGCAATTATCATCATGAGCAGGTTGGTTGATCTTACAGATCTTACATCGTTGGCGCACATCAACTGAGGTTAGTTTGTCTGTCCAGATTGTCGAGTCATTTGCAGGAAGATTTCCGAAAGTATACGCCGGCAGACTTTGTCCGATCTCATCCAATGGGATAAACGAGCAAGCTTTCGCTCCAACCAGGCCAGCAATGATTTCCAGGGCTGAATCCACCAGCTCTTTTTCATTTTGAGCATTGATCATGCTTTGATTTAATAACAAAATACCGGCAATATAGTTCTTTTGAAGTGCCAGAGATTTTTCAATCTCTTTAATTTGGTTTTGCTGGAGCGTTTTTTGACGAGAGAGAGCAATCACTTTGGTTACCAACCAGGTAAGCGCGGATGCCAGCAGTATTGCTCCAATCCAATATCCAAACTTATTCAGAAATCCATAATGACTAGCAATGGAAATGAATAAAGTAAGCACTAACATGAATGTTAGAACACAATACCATAATAAAGAGAGCCGGTTGAGATATTGACGAATTCGCATGATCTTTGTCATTTTACCCTAAATCAACTCCCAGTTCGAGACCGGCAAATGAACTGTGCATGATGAATTTTAAAAAAACCATTTTATATCATTGTTCACAACAGAACACTTTATTATTATCGCAAATTAACTTAAGGGCAGGGTTATAAAATGGATCGCACTTTAACAGCAGTTTTTAGAGATGCTCAAATCAGGCTGGCTAAAATTAAAGGATTCTAAAGGGTAAGTTAATGCTAGTTAAGTAATAAGTATAATTTATCTTATTAGTCAATAAATGGACGTTTGGAGACTTTTTCTATGATATTTGTCACTTCCATCAATTACCAAGATAATGTATCTTTATCATCAATAAATCTTATATTTAGAGGTGAAAAATGTTCCGTATCAGTCGTCGATTAGATTATGGCTTACAGTTAATGATCGCATTAGCGCAAGATCCAGATAATCATGCCCAATCTACTGCTTCATTAGCTGAAAAGTTACAAATGCCCCTGCCTTTCTTGCATCAAATTGCCCATACTTTAATGCAAGCTGGCTTGATTAAGGCTTCTCCAGGTCCACGTGGCGGGTTACGCCTGAGCCGCCCTGCCGAAAACATTACTGCTCTCCATATTACCGAATCATTGGAAGGCCCAATTACGCTAAACCCGTGCGGCGAATTAGAAGAAGATTGCCCACGCCAGGATAAATGCTCAACGGACTCGCTTTGGACAGAAATTCAGGATAAGATTGTTCACCAATTGGAAGGCGTCCGGTTAGACGCCCTGGTTGATCAATCAGAAAATCAAGTGCCAGTCCTGGCAATGTCCTTCAGTCAAAATAGTTACGGCAGTTCAGATTAAAGCACTCAAAAACCCTTAGGATCTCTGCAGCGCGGCGAATACCTGGGCACTATGCCCATCAGGTTTCACATTCTCAAACACTTTAATGAGCTTTCCGTCGGGTCCTATTAAGAAAGTTGTGCGAAACACACCGTAATATTCGCGGCCCATAGCTTTCTTAAGTCCCCAAACACCGTACAGCTCACAGACCTTGTGACCTTCGTCAGCTAAAAGTGTAAAAGGTAAGTTATATTTGTTTTTGAATTTAGTATGCGACTTAACTGAATCAGGGCTTATACCCAGGACTACGATGCCTGCCTCTTGATAGATACTGTAATCATCGCGAAAGCTGCACGCTTCGGTTGTACATCCTGGTGTGTCATCTTTCGGGTAAAAATATAATACGACCGGCTTACCCCGAAAAGAGGATAATGTCGTTAAGCTACCGTTCTCGTCTGGCAGTGTAAAATCTGGCGCCATAATATTTGCTTGAATAGGCATTTTTGCTCCTTTATTCGATCATATTTATGATAATAATTATAAAGTAGTAAGATAAAAAATCAAGCTTTTTAAAAACCGTCAAATCACATTCTGGTTCAACAATCCAATATCACCTCGCCCATCTTGGTAACATCATAGCCGGGCTGTTCTGCAATGGCCTTTCGGAAGCTCGCATCGTTCATAACTTCGAATAATGGCTTCAATAGATCTCCTTCCAGATAACGACATGGGATAACAAGATCATATCTTTCCTGGAAAAGGCAAATAAAATCCAGATCCAGCGCCCTGGCGGCCGCAGCTACACCTAAACCACAGTCCGCACGGCCAGAGGATACTGCTGCGGCAACGGCCAGGTGCGTATATTCTTCCTGGTCGTAACCCCGTATTTCCGTGACGGGAATACCTAATTGCTGCAAATGATAATCTAGCAGAACGCGTGTGCCGGCTCCCCGCTGCCGGTTGATAAATGAAACATCCTTTCTGGATAGATCTTCCAGATTTTTGATTCTCTTGGGATTTCCCTTGGGTAGCAACAATCCCTGTTCTCGCCCTACCCAGGTAATCAAGCGCACCGGAATCCCGGGCAGATATTGACGGATATAGCTTACATTATATTCACCGGATTGGGGGTCAAGTAAGTGCGAGCCAGCCAGGTGGGCTTCTTCACGGCGGATGGCGACTAATCCACCCAGGCTGCCGACATTAGATGAGACTAATCTGCGATCTCGCCCGGATAAATATTGAGCTAATAGATCCAGGGTCATATCATGGCTTCCGATTGCAAAAATCGTTCGATCCAATTCATCTGATGAGCGATAAAGCCGGACTTTTATCGTTTCACCAGCTTCTAGCCCTTGAACACCGCGTGGGAGAATCGTGATCCCATCAGCTCTGACTAAAGAAGTAATCACCCCGGCTCCCCTGGCAAGCGGGGCTGCCAGCAAATGGTCACCAACTTTTCCGACCACCACACGCAGATAATCATCGTCACCGGCTGGAGATGTAACTTTTCGAGCTAATTTCGCATCTATTTCGACTGGCACAGCTGCCGGACATCCACGCCAGAGAGCTAACAGCGGCTCAACGAATATTTCTCCTGTCAAAGCAGCTGAGACAGGATACCCCGGCACCCCGATAATAGGTACTTTTCCACCCGAGGTTCGTCGAATCATCCCAAGAATCACTGGATGTCCTGGCCTTACAGCTATTCCATGGACTAATAAATCACCTAATTCAGAAACGATCCTGGCCGAGAAATCCTCTGATCCAGCCGAAGAGCCGGCGTTCAACAAAATCAAATCGTTCTCATCCGCAGCTTTTTGCACGCACTGGCGAATTAAATTATAATCATCCGGGGTAATCGGGTAACGTGTAGCCAGACCGCCCCAATTTTTGACCTGGGCTGCTAAAACAATTGAATTGTATTCAATAATGTCTCCCCGCTGAATATTTTGACCAACCGGAATTAGCTCGCTGCCGGTCGGAATGATTGCTACACGCGGCAGGCGGCTGACGCGAACAGTACTATGCCCACTGGCTGCCAATGCGCCCAGATCAAACGGGCGAAGCACCTGTCCGGAAGGCAACACAAGCTGGGTGGCAACAATATCTTCTCCCATTGGACGTACGTGTGACCAGGGCGGCAGAGCAGCTCGCAGACGAATGATCTCAGGATGCCGAATATCTTCAACGGGTTGCCTTGACCGGTCCAGCGACTCAACATTTTCGATCGGCACAACCGCATTTGCCCATTCCGGTAAGGGATCGCCAGTATCCACATATTGCACATTACTGCCAATCGTTAAATCAACTGGTTGAGTAGGCATGGCCTCAGAGATCTCTTCGGCCCTGATCGCAAAGCCATCCATTGCTGAAGCGTGGTAATACGGCGATGAAATTTTTGCCCAGGCCGGAGAAGATAATACCCGACCAAGCGCATTTTCATCTATGCTAATTTCTTCTTCTGCCAGAACTTTCCACAAACCTGCTTCGGTAAGTGCTTGCCTAAAAATAGCACGGGCTTCAAATAATGGAATATCTCTTAAATATATTGACATAATTGATTTCCCTGAACTATTAATAATCCCACAAAAGAACTGATCGCTTATAAAAAAACAACTTCTACAAGTTCTCCAACACCAAACCCGGTTGCATCCGCAGGGATACAGGCTAAACCGTCGGCTCGCGCCAGACTGAAAATCAGATTGCTTTTATAAAAAATCGGATCGGCCTGTAATCCTTGCTCGGATGGCAATAATTTGACGGGGACCCAATCTTCCCGACCAGCCTGAGAAGCAATATTGACCATAAGCCGTGCGAAAACAGATTTTCGAAACCCATTTGCGGGTAAACCCATCAATCTTTCCAGCAGTGGAGTGACAAATAAACCGGCAATCACCAGCGCGCTGACAGGGTTTCCAGGTAATCCAATAATTGCTTTTCCGTTACAAACTCCCAGGATGGTCGGTTTACCCGGGCGAACGTTCACTCCATGCACTAATACTCCTGGCGCACCCATCGAATGAATTACTTCGGCGGTCAGATCCCGGGTGCCGGCGGAGGAGCCGGCCGTAATAACCACAGCATCACATTCAGCTAAGGCCTTCGATAAAGTCTCACGCAGAACTTGAGGACGGTCCTGAATAATTCCAAAGCGATGTGGTTCTCCGCCGATTTGTTGAACCAGGGCGCTGAGTGAATAACTGTTGATATCTCGAACCTGACCAGCAGCGGGCAGGCTGGAAGGAGACACTACTTCATCGCCGCTGGATATCAGGCCTATGATTGGAACCGGATTGACGGCAACTTTTGTCAACCCAAGTGCATACATTCCGCCGATTTCGGCTGGCCGCAATTTCACGCCAGCCGGGATGATTTCCTGCCCCTCAGATACGTCTTCACCGGGTTTGAGAATATTTTCTGCATTTGCAACAGCTCGCAATATTTCCATTTCGCTCGGTCGTGATACCTGGGTGTTTTCTATCATGACCACCGCATCTGATCCCTCAGGTAGCATCCCGCCCGTATAGATCAATGCGCATTGACCAGTCGTAAGGGTAAAGTTTGGGGCCGCGCCCATGGGGACCTCTCCAACCAGCGCCAGATAAGCCGGCAGGGATTCACTGGCCCCAAAGGTATCAATTGCACGAACCGCATAACCATCAACTGTGCTACGCCCAAAAGCTGGCAGCGGTTCCGGTGAAAAAACCGGCCTGGCTGTCACCCGGCCCAGCGCCTGCAAAGTATCTACCCACACCGGTTCCGCGGAAAAATCAGGCAAATGGCTGTTTAATAAAGATAATGCCTGGGCCGGCGGTAATAATTCCAGAAATTCAGGCATCGTTCAGCTTGTCCAAAGTGTAAAAGTGATCAAATAAGTCGTCAATAGCAAAGTGCCTGTAGCCGTTAAAGAAAGTAACCCCCAATGAGGTTTTGCTCCCCCATTGATCTGTATAAACTGCCAGATCTGAAATCCTGCCAGAGGAAGAGTCAATAAACCAGGCCAGGTCAAACCCCACGGCATACCAGATATGAATGCGAGCAGCAATAGGATGTAAGTAGCCACAATGAGTATATTATGTAAACGCATACCATGCGGCCATCCCAAACGAACCAATAATGTCTTCCGCTCATTTTTCAAATCCCGGGAATAATCTTTTAAAGAAAGAGCAAGTAACATTGCCAAATACAAAGCAGCCAACGGGAAAGTGAGCATTGGTAAAAGGCGATGCAATTCTCCGGTTTGTAACAGGAATGCAAAAGCGGGTACCAAAGTGGAGATGAATATTGCTTGACTTAATTCGCCATAACCGGAATAGACCAATCTCAAAGGTGGAACCGCATAGAAAAAAGCCAGGAAAAAAGCAATGCCCAGGATAAGCAACGCCTGGAGATTAAGTGCTCGATTTGCTAAAAGCAGCACTGTCATCACTGCGCCCACCGTCAAAGTGGTCAATGAAGTAAGCTGAAATACTTGCCTGGGCAGTTCTTTAGCTGATTCATCGTCATTTTCTTTTTTTGAATTTTGGCTGATTAACTCGGGCGTAGTTGGAAACAACCGATCATAGTAAACTGTCAGATAATAGCTGCTCAATTGGAGCATCGTTATACAAGCCTGACCCAGAATATAAATCTTCCAATCGATTGGATGTCCCAGATAATGAACAATACCGACACCAAGCGCATAAAATAAAATGCCTTCCAACAAATTCCAAGGCCGGGAATATTGCAAGAATTGTGATAACTGAGATGGTGTAGATTTCTTCATAATTTGCTTTCGAAATTAGATATGCGGTGATTTTAAAATTTCAATTTTTCAACCAACCGGATTATAGAGTTCCATCTTCTTAGTTGCGAAGATAATTTGAGAATATGAACCATACATTTGCTGGTCTTTCAGCTAAACGCCGCATAAAATATGCATACCAGTGGGTACCGTAAGGAACATATACCCTTACCGGATATCCAGCAGATACCAATTTTTCCTGCAAGTCACGCCGGATGCCATACAGCAACTGGAACTCAATTGACCTGGATGGTAAGTTGTAACGTCTGGCAGTCTGTTGCGCCCATTGGATACGCTTTTCATCGTGGCTGGCAATCGCAACAATTGGCGGAGTGCGACCATCCTCACTGGCACACACCTTCCCGGCTTTCACTGAGTTGTTGATCAAAGCTTCTGTCAAACGATCGAACTGGGCATCGACATCTTTTTTCTTCGGATAGGCGACGTCCTTCGATTCCTTGTAGGCGCCTTTAACCAGCCGGATTTTGGCATTGCAATTCGCCAGATCACTTACGTCTTTCTCGCTTCGAAAAAGATAAGCTTGAATAACAACTCCCAGGTTTTCAAAACCCTGCTCAAGTGCCCAACGATACACATTGAGTGTTTGAGTTGTCGTTGTTGCATCTTCCATATCTATACGAATAAAGTTATTAGATTTGACAGCTTCCTTTAATATTCTTGCCAGGTTATTCCGGCATAGCTCTTCGTCGACACTCAAACCAAGTTGGCTCAACTTGATCGAAACATTTGAACGGGTCTCCGATTTTTGAATTTCTGATAATAGAGAGATAACATTTTCGGCCGCTTCTCTGGCTGCTTCAACGTTATTGGTATTTTCACCCAGATAATCCAGGGATGCCTGGATACCTCGGCTGTTCAATTGGCGGACTACCCGTATGGCATCCGCATAAGTTTCTCCTGCTACGAATCTGGAGGCCGCTTTCCAAGCAAAAGGCTGGCGAGTAATCGCTTTCTGCGCCCAACTTGCTTTTGAAAGTGAGATAAAGACCGTCCGAAGCACAATAATTCTCCAAAAAATTAATTATGCAGTCAATAATGTTGCTGATTCTCTAGATTCTAACATAGTTACGATAATCTAGATACGCGCCGCCATTACATAGCCATTTCCCGAATGAACCTTGCTCCTCGACAGCATCGAATGCCAAAATATATTTCCTGAGCTATTTGTAGATTTAAAAAACGATGTAAAATGATATATCAATATGAAATTATTCCAATAGATAGCACTTTTGATAACATTCATTTCTTTACGTGGGTGGGAAAACTCTCCGAATGGGTATTTTGGAATGCTGAACAAAAGCCGCCTGACACTAGCCCTGATTCTGATATTTTCATTTCCGAGAATATCGGCTCATCCACTGGCCTTGCCGGTTGCCAATGTGAATATGGTCAGCCCATCCGCTTGCCCGAGCGGAGGATGCGCAGCCGGCCAACGGGTGAATATGCAGGTCAGTTTCACCACCAGTAACTCGAACGTGCGAGTTTGTATATATCAAAGTTGGGGAATAGATAGTACCTCAACTTTTGCCGTCGCATCTTCAGGAGATAACGGCTCTAACTACAGTGTAAGCAATTGCGATACAACTAATTTGTCTGGCACACCAACACCTAATGGCTATACGTTGATTACAGGTGCACAGACAAGCCTTCAGGTTCCATACAACGAGACTCTTGAATTTTCGTTGCGCATTCCTTCTGGCGCGAAAAAAAATGGATTTGTTTTAGTAAATATCGAGGAGCAGGATTCCGCAAGTAATTGGTCAATCACTCAACAGGTTTTTTTTAATATTCCGGTTAAACCCGCATCATCAAATGCATACGTAGCCAATAATCCAGGGGATTGCGGTAGCCATTCTCCTTGCTATATTGACAGCGGTGATGATCTAACAGACGGAGCCAACGGAATTGGCACCGGATTGAAAGACGCCATTGATGCTTCAATTGTGAATTCCTCTTCAAATCCTGTCGTTAACATTCTCGGAGCGTATTTAATAAAAGACAATGCTGTTCTGATTAATCAAAGCATTACCCTGCAAGGCACAAATAACAGCAAACTGACCTACAACGGTTCTGCTTGCGATCAGAATAGCGAGCCCATGCTAAATGTCACAACCAAAGCAACAATCCAAAACCTGACCATCGATGACGGTGGCTGCGGATCACCCGGACGTGATTTGATCTCAATCAATGATCCAAATAATGATCCTATTTCGATCCAATCCAATGATTTGAGCGGCGGACAAAACGCCGTGACAGTTCAGAGTGGTAATCAAGCGAATATAATTATTGTATTCAATCAGATTACCGGCAATAATGGATTTGGGATAAATGCACAAAATTCCAATGGACAATTACAAGTGGTTGCAAACAATATTTTCGGCAACCAAAATAACCCTCAGGTAAATTGTAACAATCAAGGGATCGCTGACCATAATTATTGGGGTCCGGCTGTTCTTCCTACTGATGCAACCACAAAATGCAGTGTAGATAATGATAAACGTCTTGGCGCCCCGGTTTTACACAATGCCAGTACACCCGGATTAAGTGCTGAATTGGTCTCAGTCTCATCCAGCGCTGAAACCTACGCTTTCAATAAACAGATCGGTTTCCAATCCAGTGATAATAATACCCAGCTATATATCATCAACCACGGCGCCGGTGACCCTCAAAATGTCCCATTTTCGACCACGCCGAACAAGCTCGCTATCTGTGGTAATTATTGGGACATTTTTCTGAATGGACCTGTTCCGACAAGTTTAAATCTATTCTTCAACTATAATCAGAACAGCGTTTGCCCAAATATAATTGAAACAACAAAATATTGTGCAAAAGACGGAAAATCTCCAGCTGTATCACCTCTGTTATGGTTCAATCCTTCATCAAAAAGTTGGAATAGATCCGATGAAAGTATAACCACCTGTAATTTCCCAAAAAATACTTCCACACACGAAATCCAGATCACGCTTGGAAAAACAGGTAGCCCAGGTTTATCTGACCTTGCTTATCTGCCCTTTGCAGTTGGTTTGCTGGCGCCGAACGCCACAACTCTAAATTTATATTCTTATACAGCAAATTATTACTCAAACCGGGTGGAATTAAATTGGACGACAGGCAACGAAAATAATATCTACGGATATTACTGGCAGCGCAGCCAATCAGAGGATGGTCCTTTTATAAGGCTCGATGACAGTTGGACTCCTGCTCAATTAAGTAATAATACCTATACTTATCCAACTTATAAAGATTATCAAATCGCGGTTGGTACAGACTATTACTATCGCCTGGAAATTATCCAGGCTGACACCTATCGTGGGCTGGTTGCCTCATCTTATATCCCCCCGATCTTTCTGAGCGGTCTTGTAACCACCAGCACCATTACACCTACCCCTACCAATTCTCCCACACCCACCCGGACGAGTACACTTTCCCCCACACCTTATAAATCCCCAACGTCTTATACTTATACCTATCCAACTTACATATACCGGTCACCCACCCGCAACTATACAATTTATCCATTAACAATCTCTTCTACACCCTTCCTGACCCCAACCCCGAACGACACTGATATTGCCAATGGAACAGCAGAATCTGCATACATTGCTCCAGGGGTTGAAGAGACCCCCGAAGCGCCCTCGTCCAGTGAAATACCAGAGGGTTCTTCCACGGAAGTTTATCAAATAACCATGGCGAGCACTGGGGATGCCTTGACTGCCACGAATGTTGCCGGAGAAACAACACAGTTTCCAACTCTTCAAGCAACGAATGCAGCACCGCAATCAAGCCAGGATTTTTCACTTTTCAGTTGGGATGGATTGAAACGTATGGTCAACTGGCTGATCATTCTCTCTGGTAGTATTGTTGGAATCTCATTTCTTTCACTGGGTGGTCTTTGGATCCGCAATAAGTTTAAAAAACATCACTAATTTTTACACTTTTTTGACTTTTACACCTTTTTGTGCTATTACTATAGAATAATTCCTTGCGAATATCCCCAGTCTGAGGAAGGCATTAATGCAGCGCGAACGCGTCTCTGATAACGTGTATTGGTTTCAAAGTGAAATTTACGCGCAGGTAACTGCTGGCGTAGTCACAGGGCCGCAATGGGCGGTTGTTATTGATACTCTGCCAATCCCAGAAGAAACCCTGGCGATGCGTTCATTTATCGAAGAAGAATTAAGCGTTCCCGTCCGTTATATTATTAACACACATTACCATGCGGATCATACCTGGGGAAACTGTTTTTTTCCAGGAGCCACGATCATAGCGCACTCACTCTGCCGTCAATTGATGATAGAACGGGGCCAAAACTCTATTGACGCGGCTCGCCGTCAGAATCCAATATTCAAACAAATTAAGCTGGTTCTCCCCCATATTACCTTTGACGATGGGGAGTTGTCTCTGAGGGTAGGCAAAAAGAACCTGGTGCTATTTTCTACCCCAGGTCATAGCATAGATGGGATATCTATATTAGTCGAAGAAGATCGCGTCTTATTTGCAGGGGATGCCTTTTTACCCCTTCCCTATATTGTTGACGGCGACCTGGATGAATTATCCACAACCATTAAGAAAATTGGCAAAATGGGATTGGAGAATATCGTTCAAGGACATGGCGATATCATTCTTAGAGGGGAAATCGACGAAGCTGTAAAGGAAAACCTGGCCTATCTGGCCGCAATTCGTAAAGCCGCCCGCAATGCGGCTCGCCGGAAAAACCCTCAAGATGCCATCGCTATGGTGGATATTGAATCCTGTGGCAAAAGCCGTGTTTATCTGGGCGGATTGGCTGAAGACCTGCACCGGCGCAATCTACGCACACTGCTGCGTCAACTCATGGAAGAAGGCAGCAGCGAGACTACCAATGACCTGCTCGGCAGTAAAGTAGAATAACAAAACTTGTTATTCTGATAGCAACTTTTTATATCCACCAATAAATATTTATTTAATTTTCGACTTGATATAAGCCCGTAGCCCGACGATACGCTCGGTGCCTAGTCGCAGACGCTGGATATTGGGACGTAATGCCCAAATGACCACCAGTTCAGCCAGGATACCATAAACTACATAAATCCAGGATGCCTCGCCGCTAATGGCGCGATAAATAAATACAATCGTAGCAATAATCGGAATGCTCATGGTAGTCACCGATGCATATCCAATAACAAAGAAAACAAACACACACACAGGCAGGATAAATAAGACAATGTGTGGGTAAAGTGCGATCGCCCCACCGACAGCAGTCGCTCCGCCCGCTCCACCACTAAAATGCAATCGACCTTTTTCGTCCCGCCTGGCTAAAAAGATCGAATAATTATGCCCTATAATCGCAGCTATTGCTGCAAATACCTGCATCCAGGCGCTGCCTGGATAAATCCATTGAACTAACCAAAGTGTGGCGATCCCTTTTGAAACATCCAGGATCGCAGTAACCAAACCTGGCACAAATCCGGCCGCACGCATCGCGTTTGTTGTCCCCGTCCGACCGCTGGCAACCGTACGCACATCTTTTCCATTGGCAATTTTCACCACGATCAAACCGGATGGAATTGAACCAATCATAAATGAGAGGGCAAGTACGGCAAGCACGTTCAGAATGGATATCAGCATATTTTATCCTTTGTACCTATGTATTAACCCGAAACCGTGAAAAGAGTTTCGTCATAAGATAATTACCGGGATTTCAATAACCTTTTTATCATCCAATTGAAATCCGCGTACTTTCCACTCCATATTGTTCAAAGACACTATCAGATAGACGGTACCCGGATAAGCATACTCCAACCGGTCTGTTTCGGATGGATAATCTGGCCCAGTTGGGTGGGAATGATAAATCCCGATCAGATCCAGACCGGCTTGTTCCAGGGTTAAAAACCCATTTAACTGCTGTTCAGGTTTCATCCTGAAGCGAACCGGGCTGTGCAATTCATTTTCGATCGGAATGATCTGCTTGGCACGGTTCTGTTTACCTCCAATCAGGCCACAGGCCTCTTCGGGGAACCAGCTGCGAACATGCTGGAGCATTTGCTGCCAATGTTCTAATGATAGCATTAATCCATCCACCATGTCTGATTTTATACCTTAATAAGAACGGCTAAACCCCAAAGTACGATTAACATGATCAAAGGTTCAATCCAGGAGATTCGCAATGAATGTCCCTCTTCAATCGAGCCAGCGATACTGGTGATCGCATAAGAAGGTCCCAATATAATCAAGCCAAAGGACAGTGGAGAGACAGGCCAATAGTGTAAACCGAGCGCTATTTGACCAACAACCACCGCAATCCCGACGGCCCATTTAATACACCAGCGTCCTCCCAGGCGTAAATACAATGTGCGAAGAACCACCAGTGCAAGCGGAATAACCAGGGCCGGCAATAAAAGGTAAAGACGCAGACCGGCGGCGCGCACTGCGATTGCCAGAATAAGAAAAAGTGCAAAGGATAATGCTGTCAATCCAACCGTTGCAGGAGCATGCCGGATATCAGAAAGATCCACAACAATGTATTCTGCCACAAAAACCAAAATCAATAAAAGTCCCCCGAATGCAAATAAAGCCCACCACTGCGGACCCACTTTCAATGTAGAAAGTGGTACACCGATTACCCAGGCGGTCAGGGCTGGCATCAACCAATGCTGCATGGTATTCTGTTTCCCGAGACCTGGGTGGTCGCGCACGATCCAATCTGAGCCCACTGCCGCCAAGGCGGCAACCAGAAGAGAAATAATTGTAACAATATTTAAATTAAAATAAAAAACAACACCGGGCAGGTTGATCTCCAGGTTACTGGCGGGGATATTAAAAAACGGTGTCAGGGCATAAGCCAACAGAATCGTTGCAGCCAGGATACTGAGCCTATTGGCATCTGGAAGGTGCTGGTGTTCTTCCACGTTATTGATTGTAACCGTCTCCTTTACACCTGCCAAGGTCATGTCGATACCCTTCAGATGTGGTAAAATTAGTCTGTATGAATATGGAAAAAAACGAAACCCTTACAAACACACCACCTCGTCTAATTGTATCCTTTTTAGCAGGATTCAATGCAGTCGCAAATAACATTCAATTGATTTTATTTCCAGTGGTGCTCGATCTACTATTATGGTTCGGTCCTCACCTTCGATTAAAACAATTAGCAGGACCGATGCTTGACGAGCTGAATGCTACCTTATCCCAGATGGCGACACCCGATATGTCCGAACTCGTCCAGGCGGCCAAAGATACCTGGACAAGTACCCTGGAGCATTTCAACCTGTTAAGTTTGCTACGTACGTATCCAATCGGTATACCCAGCCTGTTCGCTTCCATTGGACCCCTTAATACGCCGCTTGGTGCGGCGCAGATTTACGAATTGCCCAATGCGGCGATCACATTTGGCATCTGGTGTTTGGTGATCCTGGTTGGGATTATCGGTGGCAGTCTTTATTTTAATGAAGTGTCCCGTATTACCAGCCTCGAGCGGGCTGAAGTTCCGTTAAAAAGATTGATCTGGCAAATAGTCCAATCCATTTTTCTGGGTATCCTGTTGATTTTAATCCTGATGGTTATTCTAATCCCTGCCAGCATCCTGGTTTCCATCCTCGCCATGATCAACCCCGTGCTTGCACAGATTGCAGTATTAATATTAAGTATTATTGTGCTTTGGCTGCTGATTCCGTTGGTTTTTTCACCGCATGGAATCTTTGCTTACAAACAAAATGCGTTTTCATCCGTTTTATTGAGCGTACGAATGGTCCGTTATTTCTTGCCAATGACCGGACTGTTCTTATTGTTCGCTTTATTGATTAGTCAAGGATTGGACTTGCTCTGGTTAGTACCTCCAGAAACCTCCTGGATGGCCCTGATCGGTATTTTGGGTCATGCCTTTATCACTACAGGCCTACTATCAGCCAGTTTTGTGTACTACCGGGGGGGAATGAGCTGGATGCAACAGAATATACAACGTTTGACAACAACACCGGCTGCCAAGGCCTAAATTAAATCGTTTGGGAGGTATTTGTGGTACAACCTGGCGGATCTTATGATGCAAAAGACATCCAGGTATTGGAAGGTCTTGAGGCTGTACGGCGCCGTCCGGGCATGTACGTGGGCGGAACCGATCTCAGGGCGCTCCATCACCTGGTATATGAGGTAGTTGATAACTCAATAGATGAAGCTTTAGCCGGCACCTGTGACCGGATCAACGTCACTATTCATGCTGACCGGAGTGTCACTGTTGAGGATAACGGTCGCGGAATACCGGTTGATATGCACCCGGAGAAGAAAAAATCCGCCTTGGAAGTCGTCATGACCACCCTGCATGCAGGCGGTAAATTCGGTGGAGGTGGTTATAAAGTTTCCGGGGGTCTACATGGTGTAGGCGTTTCAGCGGTCAATGCTTTGTCAGAATGGTGCGAAGTATTCGTGTGTCGTGAAGGAAAAGTCTATTTCCAACGCTACGAACGTGGTATTCCCCAAGAGCCCGTCAAGGTCATCGACAAATGCGACGAGAAAAAGACGGGCACCAGAACCACATTCAAATTCGATCCCACGATTTTCAAAGGCGAGATGGACTTTCGGTTTGATACCCTTTCACAACGATTCCGTGAAATGGCATTTGTTACCCGCAAAGTACAAATCAAGCTGGTCGATGAAAACAATCAACACGAAATGAGTTTTTATTTTGAAGGCGGGATCAATTCCTTCGTCCATTATTTGAACCGAAACCGCGCGGTATTACACCCGGTAGTTTACGCCGAGAAAGAGGTAGATGGGATCGGCGTCGAGGCTGCAATCCAATATACTGACGCTTACTCCGAATCTGTGTATTCCTTTGCCAATACCATCAACACCATCGACGGCGGCACACATCTCACCGGTTTGAGGGCAGCCATTACCCGTGTAATTAACGATTATGCCCGCCGGACTGGCTTATTGAAAGAAGGAGATCCGAACTTCTCGGGAGACGATACCCGTGAGGGTCTTACTGCCATAGTTAGTATCAAACATCCTGACCCACAGTTTGAAAGCCAGACTAAAGTCAAGCTGATGAATCCGGAAGTGCAGACCTATGTCCAGCAGGTTGTCGGCGAAGTTTTTAACACTTTCCTGGAAGAAAACCCGTCCGCCGCAAAAGCGATCGTTCAAAAATGCCTGACCTCGGCGCGTGCCCGTGATGCTGCCCGTAAAGCCCGCGACCTGGTTATTCGCAAATCGGCTTTGGAAAGCCTGACCCTGCCCGGCAAGCTGGCGGACTGCTCTGAACGCGATGCTACCAAAACCGAGCTCTATATCGTCGAGGGTGACAGCGCTGGTGGCTCTGCCAAGCAAGGACGCGATCGTCATTTCCAGGCCATATTACCCTTGCGAGGCAAAATTCTAAATACAGAGCGTGCCCGCCTTGATAAAATCCTGGGAAATAACGAAGTTAAAGCACTGATATCTGCGCTGGGCACAAGTATTGGCGACAATTTTGATTTGAAAAACTTGCGCTACGGCCGTATCATTATCATGACCGATGCCGATGTGGATGGTAGCCATATTCGTACCTTGCTATTGACCTTTTTCTTCCGCTATATGCAGGCCTTAATCGAAGATGGACACCTTT
>DATFYI010000158.1:0-2741 GCA_035315125.1 Anaerolineaceae bacterium
ATGCTCACGCCTGGGCCAACCTTTTACCAGACGGTTCGAAATTTCCTGATCTATCTGCATTATTTTTACGGTTATCCCTTTTATTTCTTTTCGGCACTGACAATCTTGCCGCTGAAATGGATTTATGGCGCTGGTTGGCAATCCCACACGGCGGTTATCGTTGCCGTGCTGCGACAATTTATCAATGTTTTGCCGATGCTGGCGGCAGTCATGTTGCTGGTATATATCTGGACGCGTTTCAAATCGCTCTGGCGTTCGCTTGGTCTGCTTCTCTTGCTTTTAGCCGTCCCGGCGGTAGTGGATAATAACTTGTGGTGGCACCCGGACAGCCTGGCTATGTTGTTTGTGGCGCTGGTATTCTTCTTCCTCGACCAGGATAACCAGCGTTTCGGACGGAATTTTATGCTGGCAGCCGTTTTTTGTGGTGTGGCCGTCGGCACCAAGTACATGGGCGTCTTCTTTATTCTTGCCATTCCGCTTTATCTGGTTTGGGGAATTTTGACTGGCAAGATCAAATGGCAGTACAGCCTGGGATTGGGGGCTTTATTTGTGTTGGTGATGGCAATTGCGGTGGTTGTTTCCAACCCGCTGCTTTTATTGCCGCAAGAGCGTGCCGAATTGATCCGTACCCAGGCCTTGCAGTTCCAGCAAACTACCGTTGGCATTGTTATGAAAGTGACCGAGCCTTTTTTTAGCCTGAAAAGCGGTTACCCACAGGTTTTCCGCGTTAATTACGGTGAGCTGCTGTTTGTTCTGTTAGCGCTGGCCGGCCTGGTCTTGGGGCTGGTCAGGCCAAAGAACCGTCTGCAGAACGCATTGGTTTTGGCCTGGATCATTCCGCTGACCTATTCCATCGATACAGCCGCTACACGCCGGAGCTATTATTTTATACCGGTCATGCTGCCGCTATTTTGCTGCCTGGTCAATTTTTTTCCAGTAGACGGAATGACCTGGATCAAAACAGGCCTCGGCTCCGAAAAGTTCGGCATGTGGCTCAACCGTTTGGCGCCCTGGCTGGTGGGCGGGCTGATCGTCTTACAGGCTGGTTTGTTCTTGCATACCGACATCGAAGACTATCTGAACACTTTGAACCGGGAGAAAACATCGCCGAGCATCATTTTTTATAATGAGCTTGAAACTCAGCTAAAAGCCAAATTGCCTGGACAAAAACTAGTAGTTTACCGCGATTGGCATATGTATTTCCCTGAACGGGAAGGTAAAGATGTCGAAATTGATTGGACATTGCCAAACTACGCCTACATGAAAGAGCTCAATCCGGATTTAATGCTGCTGGAAGAGGACAATATTAAAGCCTATTCCCAGCCCAGCGCAGTCGGCCAGGCCGTCAACCCTGAAGATATGAAGCAAACCTATGCTTTTTATTTGGATGCTTCTAAAAAGCAAATTGCCGGTTACCAACTCTTGCTGGATAGCCATTTTGGGGCGGCTTATTTGCGTGACAATTTGTACCAAACTTATTTTTCAAACAGTGGCAATGAAACCAAATAAAGTACTGGAATTATTCTATGATCGCAATGCGCCAAAAAAAGAGTTTTGGAATGGAGCCAGAGACGAACTGCCTATCCTTTTGGGTGTTGTCCCCTTTGGGCTGATTTTTGGGGCTCTGGCAATCAACTCTCACCTGACCATTACGGCAGCTCAGGCCATGTCGGCGGTGATTTTCGCCGGTTCAGCTCAATTTATCGCCGTCCAGATGATAGGCGCAGGCGCCTCGGCGCTGGTAATCGTTGTGGTTGTCTTCGTTGTGAACCTGCGGCATGCTCTTTACAGCGCCTCGCTGGCGCCGCACGTCAAACACCTCAAGACTGGCTGGAAAATGCTGTTGGCCTATCTTATGACGGATGAGGCCTATGCCGTTACGATCACCCATTACAACCAGGCCAGCGATCCCACGAATAAGCACTGGTATTTTTTGGGGGCCGGACTGACATTGTGGAGCACCTGGCAGATCAGCACCGCCCTGGGCATTTTCATTGGGGCGCGCCTTCCGCAGAACTGGCCGTTGGGTTTTGCATTGCCTCTCACCTTTATTGCCCTAGTCGTCCCGGCTTTAAAGGACCGGACCAGTGTGGCTGCCGCCAGTTTAGCCGGACTGGTTGGATTACTGACGCTCAATTTTCCCTACAAAACGGGGTTGTTATTGGCGGCTTTGATTGGCATCCTGACCGGTTTGTGGGTCGAGGGCCGAAAAAAATGAATATTTGGCTGATTATCCTGCTGGGGGGTCTGCTGACGTTTGCGATTCGACTCTCTTTTATTTTTCTCTTGGAGCGTGTCGCAATGCCAGACTGGTTCAAACGCAGCCTGCGTTTCGTTCCGGCAGCGGTGTTATCGGCTATCATCCTGCCGGAAATCAGCGCACCGAATGGAGCACTGAATATCTCGTGGCGCAATCCGCAACTCTTGTCCGGTATTGTTGCCGTTGTGGTGGCCTGGCGCACAAAGAATATGTTTCTGACCATTGCTGTTGGTATTATTGCCCTATTGATCTTTCAAGGTTTGCTGGAACTGCACTAGCATTTCCCTTACTCTGCCCTTCCCCCGGAAGGGGGAAGGGAGTTATACCCCACGGATAAAAGCGGTACATATTAAGATTATCTTATTATTTAGAGATTCCTGAATCGATATTATTTTTGTTTGTTTCCACTAAATTCTTCGAGAATGGCATCAGCAATTCTCTGCATTTCAGATTCCGAAAGCTGTTCCTGAAGTATTGTAAA
>DATFYI010000159.1:0-3876 GCA_035315125.1 Anaerolineaceae bacterium
GAAAACCTGCTAGATTATAGTCCTGATTTTGCCATCGCTGAAGAGGTACATGATGTCATTTGGGCAGACGAGATCCTTCGAGAGACGGATTACAAGGAAATTGAAGTAACGGCTGAAAATGGGATCGTTTTTTTGAAAGGTCATGTCATTAATTCAATGAATCGAGTTCGTGCAGAAAATGCAGCCAACCTGGTTCGAGGTGTATTGGGCGTGGAAAATCAACTGGTCGTGGATGAGGACCTGGTCATACAAGTAGCCCAGGTATTGGGTAGCGACAAGCTTACACAGTTGGAGATGATATCCGTTGGCGCCCAGAATGGGGTTATCATCTTGAATGGTCGGGTTGGAAGTGCGGCTATACGCGAGGCTGCCGAAGAACTTGCAGCCAGCGTTCCATTGGTGCGCGGGGTTACCAATTATCTCCATGCGCCGGATGTTGGCTTCGATCCTGAGGAAGAGCAAGTTCGGCAACCCGCCATCGGTCGAGAGGTATATGCAACAGACATGCTCTTAGGACAGGTTGAGCGAGTCATCATCAATCCGCATAATCGCCGGGTGATTGCATTCGTGGTTCATGGTTATTTCCCTGAACCGAAATACGCAAGTGAAAGTTATTTGACCGGAGAAAATAAGCAGCCCGAGCAGCGCGTCGTTCTGCCAATCCACTCAGTGCGTTACGAGACAGAAAGTTCGACCATGTTAAATATCAGCAGTAATGAAGCGGCTGGACATCGTTATTTCGATGCAGTTGATTTTGTATCACCAGCTGAAAATTGGCATCCACCCTATCCGTATCATTGGGGAGACGTGTTGTTTGAAAAGGAGAGCAAAAATGGACAAAAATGCTAAGACACCACAACAAGATCCAAACAAGGATAAGAAACAAAATGAAAACTTGCAACGCCAGATTCAATTCGGCGCAAGCTATTTGATTGTCAGCTTGATCGTGTTATGGCTATTCCAGCAATTTGTACTGACCCCGCTCGCCATCCAGGAAACGGAGATTCCATACAGTGAGTTTAAAGCGAAACTAAAATCAGGCCAGATTACCCAGGTCACCATTACAGATACTCGCCTCGTTGGTGAAATGAAGAACCCGACTCCCGGGGTACAAAATACCCCGACTTCCGGTAGTCAAAATCCCGCGACTGTGCCGTTCACGACTGTAATGGTACCGACCAATGGCGATCCGAAATTAATCGATGAATTAGATGCCGCTGGGGTGCAATACCAGGTCCAAGATCCTCCCAACCCGTTTGGACAGATATTGTTGGCTTATGTGCTGCCGTTGGCCGTGTTAGCCGGCTTGTGGTACTACAGCTATCAGCGCATGGCAGCAAATCCAGGCGGCGGGATGGGCAGTATCTTCGGAGTTAGTAAAAGCAAGGCCGTTGAAGTTAAACCTGAGGAAACCGGCGTTACATACAAAGACGTAGGCGGCTGTGATGAGGCAATCGCCGAATTGCAAGAAATTATCCAGTTTTTGAAGGCACCCGAATCTTTTTCCCAGTTGGGTGCACGAATTCCCAAAGGCGTGCTTCTGGTCGGTCCACCCGGAACTGGTAAGACGCTGCTGGCAAGGGCTACGGCCGGAGAGGCAAGCGTTCCCTTTTTTGAGACCAGCGGTTCAGAGTTCGTGGAGATGTATGTAGGAGTGGGGGCAGCGCGGGTGCGAGATCTGTTCGATCAGGCGCGCAAATCCGCGCCAGCGATCATTTTCATCGACGAGATCGATGCCATCGGTCAGACCCGGGCGGGTGCAAATAGCATGGGCACCAACGACGAGCGCGAGCAGACCTTGAACCAACTCCTGGCTGAAATTGACGGTTTTAAGACAGACCCGAACGCACCGGTGATTATTATGGCGGCCACCAATCGTCCAGAAGTACTCGATCCGGCCTTACTGCGCGCCGGCCGCTTTGACCGCCAGGTAGTCGTAGGCAATCCCGACCTTGTAGGCCGCTTGCAAATCTTGAAAATCCATAGCCGGAAAATCAAACTGGCGTCAGATTTCGACCTGGAGCGCGCCGCACGCATCACCCCTGGTTTCAGCGGGGCTGACCTGGCCAACGTGATGAATGAGGCAGCGCTTTTAGCTGCCCGCCGTAAGGCTGATGCGGTTACAATGACCGATTTCGAAGCTGCAATTGAACGTGTCGTAGCCGGGATGGAGAAAAAATCCCGCGTTATGAACGAGCAGGAGCGCACCGAGGTAGCTTACCATGAGTCAGGTCATGCACTGGTTGCCGGATTGGTGCCCCATGCTGATCCAGTAGCCAAGATCAGCATCGTACCACGAGGGCAAGGTGCACTGGGCTATACAATGCAGATGCCCACGGAAGATCGCTATCTGCTCACAATAGATGAACTTTACGACCGTATTGCGGTAATGCTGGGCGGTCGGGCCGCCGAGAAAGTAGCAGTTGGAACTATCAGTACTGGAGCCAGTGACGATATTCAACGCGCTACAGAGTTGGCTCGGCGAATGGTTACTGAGTTTGGAATGAGCGAAAAGCTCGGGACGGTGCGATACGTAGGACAACAACTTCAATATATGGGAGGCATGGCGCAAGAAAACGACCAGATTAGCCCCGAAACAAAGCAAACCATTGACGCAGAAGTACGGCGCATCGTTGGCGAGCAATATGAACGCGCCCAGGCACTTCTCAATGCACATAGAGCAGCTTTGGAATCCTTAGCCCAGCAATTATTACAGAAAGAAAGCCTGGATGGTTCTGCAGTAAAACAAGCCTTGGAGGTGAAATGAAACGTATCCTTATCTTGACCGCCGATTTTGGATATGGTCACCGCAGTACGGCCAATGCGATCTCAGAAGCGCTGCAAGAAATTCACGGGCAGGAGTGTGTGGTAGAAATCGTAAATGCATGGGATGATAAACGTCTCCCTGGTTTTATACGGAAAGATCAAGCCAATTACGACAAAGTAGTTCGAGAGATGCCGGAACTATATAAATTGGGTTATCAGGTCAGTGATATCACGGCAGCCAGCGACTTGATCGTAGGCGCGGTAACCCTGGTACTCTATAATGTATTACGAGAGACAATCCATAAATACCAACCTGACGTGATCGTTTGTACCTATCCAATGTACCAGGCAATTTTGTCGGTTATCTTCACGATTGAGAAATATAAAATCCCGACGATTAGTGTAGTGACCGACCTGGCTACTGTACATAAGGTGTGGTTCAATCCGTCGGTAGATTTATGCCTGGTGCCTACCCAAACCGTCTACAATTTAGCGATCGATGCTGGTCTATCCCCAGAAAAAGTTAAGATTACAGGCCTTCCGGTTCATCCAGCTCTGGCAAAAGGGAAACAAGATCAAACTACTATTCGACAAGGTTTAGGTTGGCAAACGGATATTTTTACCGTACTTGCTGTAGGGAGTAAGCGCGTTGAGAATTTATATGATTCGTTGCGCGTTTTGAATCATTCAGGCTTCCCGTTGCAATTGGCAATCGTTGCAGGTGGTGATAATCAAATGTTCAAGCTTTTGGAAGAAACAGAATGGCATCAGGAAACGCATCTTTATAACTTCGTCGCTGATATGGCAACCTTGATGAGAGCCTCAGATTGCGTATTGGGAAAGGCGGGTGGATTAACCGTAACGGAGTCGCTGGCGTGCGGCCTCCCTCTCATCTTAATTGGTGTCATTCCTGGTCAGGAAACCGGTAATGCCGATTATGTAATCTCGGGTAAGGCTGGCGACCTTGCCAAAGATCCCATAGAGGTGCTTGAAGTGATGTGTCACTGGTTGGCTAATGGGAAGGAGTTATATGCTGAGCGAGTTCAAAATGCTGACCGTTTAGGACATCCCCAAGCTGCATACGACGTAGCAAAACTGGTTTGGTACTTA
>DATFYI010000160.1:0-5722 GCA_035315125.1 Anaerolineaceae bacterium
GTTACCGGTACCGACTCTCGCCAAATCCAGTAGAATTACTTCATGCCAACCGGCGAATTGCAACATTTCCAATACTTTCAGCGGGCTCAGTTCAGCAAGATCTGAACAGCGCGAAAGGATTTGGCCAGCTCGCATATCCAGGCTGAATATCAATTGGCTGGCAGGGATACCGGAGTGCAAAACCCGCAAATTATCCAAATTCGACAAAGTTTCGGCTCCGATAATTACTTTTTTGACGCCGAGTTCAAGCAGAGAATGGACAGCTTGGGGATCTCCTGCCCCGGCATCTAATAACACTTGCATTTCTTCTTGGTTTACAAGTGAGGATATTATCTGCTTATGATTACCTGTGCCCTGGATTGCATCCAGATCGGCTATATATATTTCTGTCAGACCCAATTTATCTCGAAAAGATCGGGCAACTTCCTTTGGCTCAGGACCATCGCACAATATACTTTGTAGTGGCTGGTAATTTTCTCGTTCGCCTTTAACCGCATGGACAACCAAGCCTGCTTTTAAATCAATCACCGGGATCAGTCGCATGGCTTTACCTCCAACAATTTTTGTTCACGAGTTTATTTCGGGTGGCGGTTGGCCGTCTGGTCAGTTGCCCAAGGATTTAACTTCAGAGGGCCTGGGTATGCTCTGGTCAGTCCTATCTGATTTTCGAGCTTGGGGTGAAGTAAGGACGGTGACTACACTAGACGACCGGATTGAGGATCAAATAGATGGGGTAAGACATAAACAGCTACCTGTTGATAAAGTCGTTCGCCTGTCTGCAGGAAACCATGAAGGAATATATCGATCCATTCTCCCGAAAAGCGATGCCGTTCTAATCATAGCACCTGAGACCAATGGTATTCTAGCAAGGTTGACCGAGATTGCAGAGGACGCAAGGATTCCATTGCTGTGTTCCAATACATCTGCTGTAAAATTGTCAAGTAACAAGGCAATCTGCGACCGAATTTTCAGACAAGCCGGACTTCCAACCCCGGCCACCCGGTTAACCAGTTTTGCAACGGCAAGTCAGGCAGCCAACGAACTAGGCTTCCCATTGGTGATCAAACCATTGGACGGCACTGGTTGTGAAGGTGTCTGTCTTGTGGCAAACTCGTCGGAATTAGATGAATCCCTGGCTCTTTTACGTAAAGTCACATGCCATGACCAGATTTTACTACAAAGCTTTATTCGGGGGACGCATGCAAGTGTCTCGTTGCTGGTGACGCAGGGTCGCTCGATACCGCTGAGTTTAAACCAACAAATCATCCGTCCAGGACGCCCTTTTAGTTATTCTGGTGGGGTCATTCCTTTGGAACATCCAGCAAGTCAGCTAGCGTTTGATTTGGCACAGGCTGCTGTTAAAGCGATCCCAGGTTTACGTGGTTATGTAGGTGTAGACATAATTTTAGAGCAGGATCGAGGCTGGCTTATTGAGATCAACCCACGAATAACCACATCCTACGTGGGATTGCATCGTATCCTTTCTCAGAACCTGGCCTGTGCAATCTGGCAAGCCTGTCGCGAAGATGTGCTTCCGGATCGGATTATACTTAATGGCAATATTCAGTTTTCGAAGGCGGATTCGGAAACCTGGTTTGAAGAATAGAATGACAAAGATCAGGAATCCAGGGAGGCGCAGTGATCAGTATTGTTGGTTGGGATATTGGTGGGGCAAATATTAAAGCAGCCTGGCTGGTGCGTGAGGGCAATATAACCCAATCTGTAAGATTGGCTTCGCAATCTTTCGAGATCTGGCGGGATAAAGACCGCTTGCCGGATGTTCTGGAAGCAGTGTTGAAGGATATAGATCCCGAATTACTACCCGAGGCTATGGCTGTAACGTTGACCGCCGAGCTGGCTGACATCTTTGCTACAAAACGAGAAGGTGTGCTTTTTGTACTGGAAAGTGTCCTGGCCCGGTTTCCAAATTGTCCGAGTTTTGCTTTAAGCCTTTCTGGTGATTTTGTACCTCTAGCCCTGGCTAAAGAGCATCCTCTGGAATTTGCGGCAGCAAATTGGCTGGCTACTGCAAAATGGATTGCACAGATGTATCTCGACTGCCTGGTAGTTGATGTAGGCAGTACAACGACAGACATCCTACCTATCCTGGATGGACGTGTCTGCACAACTGGAAAAACTGACCTTGAACGTCTGATCTCCGGTGAATTGGTTTATACTGGCGCTCTGCGTACAAATCTGGCTGCGATTGTGCAATCGGTACCGGTAAGTGGTCACTACGCTCGAGTTGCCTCTGAGTACTTTGCGATCAGCGCTGACATAAACCTGATTCTGGGCCACCTGAGTCCTGAAGCGTATGACTGTCCAACTCCCGATGGACGTTCCCCTTCGCTGATCACAGCCCAACAGCGACTTGCCCGGTTGGTTTGCGCTGATACAGAACAATTAGACGCCCAAGAGATTTACAAAATAGCTGAGTATATTTATGCGAAACAAATTCAGCAAATTAGCGAGGCAATTCTCCACGTGCTTTCCCGATTACCTTTTCACGATCCTATTCCCATTATTGCTTTAGGATCCGGAAAATTTTTAGCAATTGAGGCCGGACGACACCTGGGAATGGAGATTCGCGATCTTGCATTCATCGGAAGCGCAAAGGAATCGGCAGTTGCACCATGCCTTGCAGCAGCATACTTGTTATCCGATCAGCTGGAAGCTGAACAATGAGTGGTCTACATGATGTGATTAAGATCGGCGGCAGTCTGGGTCGTGGCCAGCATCTGGGTGAACTTTGTATGGAAATTAGCCGGTTAGGTGCCGAACACAGTCTGTTAGTTGTCCCTGGAGGGGGAGATTTTGCTGATATTGTAAGAGATTATTACCGGCGCTTTCAATTGAGCGAGATAACTGCTCACCGGATGGCACTTCTGGCAATGGATCAATACGGTTGTCTTCTATGCGATTTAATTTCAGAAAGTAAATTGGTTTCTGATCTTATATCAGCCCGTGCAGTGGCTTCAGAAGGCCGTGTTCCAATCCTGCTCCCTGCCAGCTTGCTCATCCAGGCCGATCCGCTGCCACATAGCTGGCAGGTGACATCCGATTCAATTGCTGCCTGGATTGCAGGGCTGGCCGGCGCCAAGCGACTCATCCTATTAAAAGTGATCGATGGATTGTTTAGTGTTCCATCGCCAGAGAGACCGCAGATCGAATTGGTTTCGGAAATTGGTATAAACGAATTAGCCAGCTATCCAGAGAGTGTGGATGAATATCTTTCTAGCATACTGGCGTTAGTTGAATTGGAAACCTGGGTTATCAATGGTCTTAAACCTGCAAGGCTGACCGAGCTTATTTCCTCCAGCTGGACGACCGGTACACGGATAAGTCATAACTCATCGGTTAGGCCAGTTGATGAGAGAGAGCATTGATTTTGCACAAACGGCGTACCTGGTCAGAATCCAGCGGTCCGTTGCGGTTTCGATCACGACAAACCGCTGAGCGTATACCGGCCACGTCCGCCCCTATCTGGCGGATCACCGGCAAATCTTGCTCTCGAAGTGCTCCGGCCAGACCAACAAGCAGACCACTGGCATGAGCTTCGGTAACTAAAGTGTGCAAATCCACGGGCGAAATGAATTCAAGCAGAGTATGGCCATCTTTAATGGCTGTATCTATCAAACACCCGGCAATCCCTGAGGAAGCCGCAATATTGGGTAGCCAAATCGGGTTCAAAGTGCCGGCCCGTTCAGCATCCGCATAGCCGCCAGCGATGATAGCAATTGTTGGGTAATCGCACAGAGCCAGACGGATCTCATTCAGCAGATAGATCGCTTGGGCTTGAGTGTAAGACCCAAATAGGCCTACTTTCAAATAATCGATACCGCAGGAAGCTGCACCCAATGCTGCCAATGCAGCAGTTCCGGGCAGATTAGGCATATCGCCGATAGCTGCACTGACTTTGACCAATCCAGCACTGCTTTTTTTTACCTGTTTAATGACTCGCGGAAACTGTGCACCCAAAGAGCCTTCGATGGGATTCTTAACATCCAGGATATTTGCGCCTGCCTCTGCAGCATCCTTGGCTTCCTCGGCGTTTATTACACTGATCATCAACTGCATAGCTTTCTCCTATTGGCTGATTGCCTGATAAATCATTCTAGCATGGTGTAAACGCGAACACAATAATATTGTGGGCTATTTTGAAATCATTCAATTATCAGTTATAAAAAACACTTGACCAATGATAATTGTTGTGATATATTAAAGGTCGCATCGATAAGTTGATACTTAATTCTCCATATAATTCCGGCAATAAATTCAGGACATCACTTATATTAAAAACTATCCTTCGTGGATATTGTAAGGAGTGTTCAGTTTCTGAAAGCCAGCTTTATTATCTTTAACCAAGGGGCTAAGGTAAGGGGCGGGCTTTTTTTGTTTGTGGAGGTTAATAGATTACTATGCCTTGTAGATGTATCCCTGCTGTTGATATAACGGTATACCGCAAATCTGGGTCTGCTGAGGGAATGCAGGCACAAGCATACTTTTTACGAAAAGGGGTGGCGTTCGAAGATATTGATATTTCTATCAATCCCCAAGCATCAACAAAAATCGAAGAGTTATCTGGTCAGAATGAAAGACCGGTGATTGTTGTCAATCAACGCACCTTTGTTGGATTTAATTCAGATGAATTGGACCTGGTAGTGCCATCATTGTTTTAATCCTTTTTTGGATTAGAAAAGCACATGAGTAAGTTAAAGCTGTTCTAGACAATAAAATGATGTGAAAGGAGGTGGAAACACTCACTGAGGTAAGTGGTTTAGCGAAGAAAAATCTATTCAATTTGTCGTTGAAAGTCCATTCACTAGTCTATCTATAAGGAGAACCTGAAATGGTTGACAAGTCTCTATATAAGAAGTTTATTGATGAAGCATCTGGAGCTGCAGATGCTGATCTCGCTGTCATTACCGCAAAGCGTGGTGGTCCATTTGTTTTCACAGATGCCAAGCCATACGTTGACGCTGTAAATAAAATGACGGTGGGCCCCGGCCAATCAAAGGAAGTGATGGATTTGCACGTTCAATCGGTGAATGCTCATTATGATATCCTCACCAAGATATCCAAAAATGGCACAATCCGACCAGAAGATGATCCGTTTGTAGAACACTATCAGACGCCCCCAATCCTGGAACTGCTCTATGATATGGATCCAGAATTCAAGAAATCAATGTGGAAGTTCATTGATGCCATCAGCGCGAACCGGGCTTTGATCGGCCGTGAGGTGGTTGCCCGCTATGGTGGCATGTACGGCCTGACCTGTGTCGTGGACTTCGCATTCTCGGTTGGATCGACTTCCAATGTAGTAAACCGCATCCTGCGCACCCTGGATATTCCAAAGGATCACAAACGCACCATTCTGTCCTCTAAATCCTGGGGCATGAACACCTCCTATGGCATTGGAGCGGCTTTCCGAGGCGCGTTACAATCTGGCAAGACTCTGTCAGAAGCTGAGAAAGCCGAAATTGACATGCTACAGTTCATCTACCGCGAGCCAACGGCAGCCCAGACGCATTTGATGGCTACCCACAACCTGGGCGGTCATGGTCCCCATACTTCCTTTGACACGGCGGAGTACATGAAGCAGTACAAGGCGAAGATGAAACCCTATGTCGAAGCCGCCTTCAATGCTAAGGTACATCCGGCCAATATTGTGACCGTTCCGGCTTATTGTGTGGGTGATGTTGGCCACCATATTGGCCCGGCA
>DATFYI010000161.1:0-11045 GCA_035315125.1 Anaerolineaceae bacterium
ATAAGAATATATATTAAAAGCGGATATTGGCATTAATTCGTGAACTGCGACAAGTTAAAAACCTAAATCATTTATTGGCACTGATATTTTGTCTTTTCTTTTCAACCCGGTTCATAAATCGTTCCCAATCGATGATAAACCGTTCGTGTTCCCCTTCAGCAATTTTTTCAATCTCATCCCAGGCCTCCACGCGGAAACACAGGCGGCGTCCGTCTACATCCATCAGCTCGGCCTGAATACGAACTTCCATCCCGACCGGTGTGGCTGCTATATGTTTAATTTTAATTTCAGACCCAACACTGCTTTGTGATGGATCCAGCAAATTAACGATGGTATTGTGAGCTGTGCTTTCCATCAGCCGTACTAACTGGGGCGTGCTTAGCACAGGCGCCATGCGTGGACCGCCGGATGCTGCCGCGGTGAGGTCGTCGGTCACTATTATTTTAATTTCGTTTTTTAATCCAGGTTCGATGGTCATCGAGTCTCTCCTATTTTCTGTATTGTACTTGCAAGAGGAAAGCCTTAAGTATTTCCAAAAATTCGTTCTTATATACTAACGCATTCCAATCCAATTGTTTGTGCTATATTTTTGTTCCGCCAGTTGCCTTGCCCGAGACAACTCTTCTGCGGTGTATTCCGCATAGATAATCTCGCGATCGCGACTGAAACCTTTCTCCATCGCTTCGAAAAAATCCTGGATTGGCGCGGAACTGTACGAATCTACGCTGGTAACCCGCTTTTTAACGCTACTGATCAATTTATCTGAAATCTTTTCTTTACTAACATTCAGCAAAGAGAACATCGTTTCAACATCAACTTTGTATAAGATTGTGCCATGTTGCAACAGGACACCGCTGCGCCGGGTTTGAGCGTTGCCAGAGATTTTCTTTCCATCAACGGTCAAGTCATTAATGGGTTCAAAATTGGCCTGAATGCCCAACAATTGAAGCGCAAAAAGGATATCTGAACAGATAACTCGATAAGAATCCAAAATTTTTTGTGGAAATATTTCCACCGGCCCCAGGATGCTATAGGTCACCTCGCCATCACTGTCGTGGTAGACGGCCCCGCCGCCGGTAAGTCGTCGAACTACATCTACTCCTGCCTGCTGGCAAGCATCTAAGTTAACCTCATTCAAAAGCCCTTGAAAAAAACCAATTGAAATTGCAGAGGGTGACCAACCATAAAAGCGGATGGTTGGCAGACTTGTGCCAGAGCGGATCGATTCCATGATGGCTTCATCGATCGCCATATTCATGAAGGCGCTGAATTTTTGAAAGCGGATCATCCTGAATTTCATTTAACCGCATCCATCAATACTGAAATCAGGTCGGCCGGGCTGAAACCAATGATCGTGGCATGATTGTCTTGAAGCACGGCATCCACTCGTTTAACCAGCAGCTCTTCGGATAAGGGTATTTCTGCGCCAGCCAAACTTTCTTCGATAAAGGTGATCAGCTCTTCCGGGTGGAGAAAGAAATCCCCCGTAATTTTTACACAATCGATTTTTTGGTAATAAACCACATCGACACGGACCAGCTTGCCGCCGGCGATTTTTTTAATAGAGCTACCGGTTTTTATTTGCTCACTCAAATATTAGCGCCTTTCTTGCGTCCAATTGGAATTTGCAACCAGGCGGCCACAACAACTAGGGTAAGCAGGGCTGCTGCCCCGGCTTCAAGTGGGCCGTTTGTGATACCTAGACCCAAAAGTATTGGCCAGGGTACAGTGGGCAGTATTATACTGGACCCAAATACAAAGCTGAAATGGTTTACGAGGCATTCCATGAATGGTATTATTTTGTACCAAATTAAAAGACTGCAATCGTTTTGTACATAAACCAAAGCAGGTATTATAAATGGCAACTTGTGGCCCCCAAATAGACCAATCATTCCTAAAACCAAAATAGTATTTGTAAGGCTGCCTGCGATACCTGCTGCTACCAAACCGACAGGCTTCCAGCGCTTCAAAGCAGTCCAAACTAGCCAAGCTACTGGGCCGATGAACAGACGGGGGATCACTGCCAATAAAGGGTTGGTAAATAAGACATCTGTAGGCCCAGTAGGAGCAGCAGCTGCCTGGATCATACTGGATATTCCGAAGATCAGGCCAATGGCAGCACCAACTATTGGGCCTTCCAATACCGCTCCAATAATGACCGGGATATGCATGATCGTCAAAGACGCTCCGCTGAACCAGGGGATATATCCCCAATGGGTTACTCCTAATATGACTGAAATTGCACTTAATGCACCTGCAATTGCAATTTTGCGTGTTCTGCTTTGTGGCATCAGGTCCTCCTGGACCAAAAGAAAAATTCCAGATAATTGACCCAATTCTATCACTATCAATATTAAAAATAGTAATCAACTCTTAAGATTGTACTCAAGTTCCAATTTAGAACAAAACAATGATGACACCAAATGGGAATATTGCCAAATCCATCCATATTGGACGTGGTTTAGCCCATGGGGGCTCAATGGCTGTTAATGTTACTTTTGGGCAAACGCAATTGGCAAAAATGGATTATTCTGAGCCGCTAAAACAGAAAAATATAAATTAGTACAAACATGAATATGGGAGCCGTTGCCAAGTCCACCCTTCGGAGGTAAAAGTGAAGATAGTCAAAGGTCCAACCAATTACTCACCGATCTAATAAAAGCCTTTCAAAAAGATGGTCGGGAATTATTGTCAGAAAAAGGAGCTAGTCCTTGGTCAATCAAATTTAAGTGAAAAGAGAAGATAAATGCCTAAATTTGCATTAGAGATATTTCTATTGTTAATTCGATATAAGCATTTACCGTTATCTATGCGATTCCCGCTTGACATGCAAGCCAAGCGGCATATAAAGTAATTCCTTAATAAATAGGAAGCTTCATCTATTCAGTTCTCATGAACAGATGGATTTTATTAGCTCAATTTCCTTGGTCAGCAGCTCTGGATGGTATTATGGTTTACTTGTGTTCCTTACCATTGCTTGAATATAAATTGGACCAAGGCCTCCCGGAATCCAGAATATTCCACCTACAGGAGTCCATCCTGCCTGAATGTATCTATTTACTTCTGCAATAAACTTATCTCTTCCTTTGACTTCTATTACTGTGTATTCCATATTCCCTCCTATTGTTTTGAGATCTTCCTGGCTAGCAGACTCTTCTCTTCTTTGCTCTCCAGCTCAACTATGCGAGAGTTGGAGATATAACGCTTTCAAGCTGGTGTTATTACATAAATAACTCTACACTCTTAGAAGATCTATTCCTTTGCAGTTTGAGCATGGTTTGTCATGGCACATCAATATAGCTGAAGGAAGTAAATATTTATCTCCCAACCCGAATTGCATCTTCATTAACTGAATCCGCGTAAACTTTGGCACCTTTCAGATTAGGATGAAAACAATCTCCTCCTTTACTTATATTAAGTTTTTTACGCATCGAGTCTGGTAACAATGACGCTGAGTTTGAATATCCGTCTCCTGGATATTGCACATACGTATCACTTATTAGTTTTAATCCACATATCGGAGGGGGGGACTCATGCCCGATAAATTTATTATAGATGGGTGTAACTTGCAGACGATCATATTGTCCAATATTCTCCACAATAGCAATTATGGCTGAATTTAATTTTTTTATAGCGATTTCGGCCCTACTGAAACAATCACTTGAAATCCAACCACACTGACCTGCGAATTCTGTTCCTGCAAAAAGTGAGCTTTGTGGGTTAACAGGATTATGGATTTCTGTAATTATTACAGATACATTAGGTTGAGATAAAAGCTTTGAAACTTGGGCTTGTAAAAGTGGCCTTATTCCTTTATCAACCAAATCGTCAATCCAATTTATATACCCAGGCGCATCAGACAATCTTAAGGCTGTTAAAAAAAATGGAAGGTTATCAAACCCCAAATCATTTCCACCGATTGTGATTGTTACAAGTGTTGGCCGTTCTGAAACCTTAGATATCGTGACCACGTCGTTAACCTGATTATTAAACCATTTATATTTATCTTGTTTTATTGTCTTTGAGTCAGGCTCGAAAAGAGTTGCACCAGAGCAGGCGAAATGGTAAAAGTTTACCTTTGTAAAACGATTTTCCAAATCATTTTTTACATCATATGGGTATGCATTAGTTGATCTTTGACAAGGTGACCCATCATCCTTCAGGCCATGCCCAGATGCAATCGAGTCGCCAAGTGCGAAATAATCAATAACGGGTTGTTTAGGAGTGACGGTCGGGTAAGTATTAATTAATTGCGTTGCTAAGCCAGCCAAGGTGGTCTCTCTTATCGGAACTGATTGTGTTTGCGCTATAAAAATTCCTTCAGACACCGAAGTTTTTGCTGCCCTTACGAATTGAGTTTGGAGGGGTGGGGCTTGAGTTTGGAGTAGAGGAATAGCTGTCTTTCCCGCCAAAGCTACTTGGGTTTGCAGGACGATTTGTTCTTGTTCAGAACAGCTGATGCCCACAATTAACATTATCGATATTATCCAAAGATATCTCTGGGTTCTATAACTCTTCGAAGACATTTGTACACACTCAAATTTATCTCAAAGTAGAAAACAAATTGTTAATTGACGCCTAAAATTCTCGAGGCTTATTTCAATACCCATATTGTCTTTTCCTTTCGGGCCGTCGTATGAGAATATATAAAAAGCTACCGATAAAGTTCAGAAAAAGGATTATTAAAACCCAAATAATTTTATCATTTCCTGAATTCGGCTCGTTTTTTATGCAATCAACCATAGTCCATATTGTAAAAATAAGAGGAGATAAACCACACCCAAGAATCAAAAGAGTTCCTAATCCGCCACCTAAAGTAGCAACGAATGTAGCAATTAAATTGTTTAGGCCTTCTCCAATGCTACTCCCTTGTGAGAGAGAACTGATCCCAACAATTAATGCAAAAACTATTGCGATGACTACTATAACTCCTATGCATCCACTTACTATCTCGGAACAAGATCTACTATTATTCTGTGATGGGGGAGTATCGTTGGCTTTATTTTCCCCCATTGAGCTATTACTATTTGCGACCGATGGTGCAGGTGTTTGGCTAAGTCTCAATTTTTCTTCTTCTGATGTAGATGAAATGAAATGAACAGACCTTTCGTCTAATTCGATTGTATTACTTACAGATAATGCTTCACTACATGCAGGATTGGCACAAAATAATGCCGTATCCAGGTTATGCCCCCCACATTTTGGGCAAATTTTGACTTTCATTTCTAATTTTCCCTCCCTATCAAAAGGCTATTTAATCTCTATTGATTTATCAATTAAATTCCTTTGCCGATTTGTCAATTACGACATCCTTCTACTTTATTTGGTTATTCAAAATGATGGAATAAGTTTGACTATTAGGTATCTATATGGTGCGTCTGAGATGTGGGTGTCAAATTCGATCTTTTTTATACTTTTTGCAAAAATACAAAATTTGGTGCCTTGTATCCACAAATAAATTTGATATTTTGGGTATTAGTTAGGTCAACCAGAATTTCGTCGGTATGATTATTTCGATTCCAGACAGGTACCTTGATATATATTTTATGTAAGCCCGAAGAAAATGGGATATTTACGGTCTTACCGTTATCGACCTTACCAACGGATACACCATCGATTATTATATTAAAAGGAATTGCAGCGCCACCAAAAAAAGATTTTCTAGATATAGTTATGGATGCATTCAGGATTGGTTTTTCAGAAGATGAATTTAGTTGAGGCATAGATTTTTTCCCCTCCATAACACTCGCAAGAACTTATTCTGATTTGAAAAATAATATACATCCAACTTTATTCAATTCGAATAGAAAGGAAACTTGGCTAATGATATTTCCATCTAAACTTTATATGCGTTTTAAAGTAGCTGATTACCCAATAATAATAGTACATTAAACCATTTCACTTTATTCATAATCGCTTAGGATCAAAGGAAAGATATATGTGATATTGTTTTTAATCCACACCGTAATGAATTCTCAATCAACCATATATTTTCAAATAGGTTCGTGTCCACATCAGGCGATATTCTATTTCTGTCAGACCGCCTTAGTTCGGATATATCCTATTATTGAACTTGCAAGAGATATACATATATATCCTCCCAATCACCTTTCCCTCACTATATTTATTATAGCCATTATTTCTTAACAGATATTAGAAATGAAGATAATGTTTGGAGATCTTGTAAAGATTTAGGTCGATGACGGGCTATATGTATAAATCTGGATGGCCGCTGCTCCACTAACCGGACATTTATATTCGCAAATACCACAACCAATACAGGTATCCCGGTTGACTTGCGGGAGTTTTATTTGGACAATTTCGCCATCCGGCCTGGTCACTTGCTCCTGGCTGAGCTTGATGGCTTTATCCGGCAGGGGGCACATTTCCTCGCAGACAATACAATTGCGATTGTCAGCCCAGGCAATACAGCGATTCTTGTCGATGTAGGCTTTCCCAATGACCTGCAAGCGTTTTTCAACCAGGCTGAGCGGTGGGATGGCCTGGACAGGGCAGGCCTGACCACAGGAATTGCAGGCATAATCACAATAGCCTAAACGGGGAGCCAGCACAGGCGTCCAAAGCCCACTGAGACCCGCTTCAAAAACGGCTGGTTGCAAACCACTCGTCGGGCAAGTTCGGATACAGACCCCGCAGCGAATACATTTCGATAATAGCTCTTGCTCAGATACACCAGGCGGCCTGATTCGGGTAGGATAGGGCGTTTTTACCAATGCATCACTGCCAAAAATGCCGGCCAATGGGATGCCGATCAACAAAGACGCCAATAGTTCACGGCGGCCCGGATCATAATCCTGCCGCTCTGCAATAGCAAATTTAGGCATAAATACAAGCGAGTCGCGCTTGCAGGCCGGGATACATTCCAGGCACATCGTACATTCGGCCGGGTCACTGGAGAAATGTTTTTCGGGGTTTATCGTTCCGGTCGGGCAAACTCGGTTGCACAAGCCGCAGTTCTTGCACTCATCTGAAACGACCCGGCGGAAGATAGCTACTTTACTGACCAGTCCTAATAAACCACCCAACGGGCAAAGATAGCGGCACCAAAAACGTTCGGCGAACAGGTTCAGGGCAATTATGGTAGTAAATACCGCCGCAAAAACGAAAATATTGCGATAATAAACCGGTTCAGCGGGCAGCAAAGTCGGTCGTAGGATATTGTCCAGGGCAGAAATCGGATCATTTAATACCGGGATCTGGTAGAGCGCAGTCTCCAGGGTTGTAACAATCCAATCCAGGGCAGGCCAAATGACCGTCGAAAACGTTCGAAACAAGATCGTTAACGGGTCCAGGACCAGCAGGGTCAGGTTGCCAAGCAAAGCAGCCACCAGGATAACCAAAAGGACGCCATATTTAGCCTTCCGCCAGTTTTCCGGTGGAGAGCTCTTTAAGATGCGTGAATTTTTGAAAGAGAACAAGTCCAGAATCGTTCCCATTGGACACAGCCAGCCACACCAGGCTCGCCCAAAAACCAGGGTGAGGATGACTAAAAATAAGAACAAAGAAGAGCCGGCCAGGAACGTTCGGCTGGCAAGCATTTGGGCGAGCATTGTCAGAGGACTCAGACGCAAAGGGAAATTTACAAGACTTCCTGACCAACCTCCGCGTTTGGTCATGACAAACAAGACGATAAACCCAACCAGCGCGCTGGCCTGGACTCCAATCCGGACCAATCTCCAGGGATATAGGTCTTTTTTCTGCCTGGCAGGCAATTTGAGTGTTGCTTTGTCAGGCGCCAACCGGGATGTCCTTGATATTTAGGTTGCTCAGATCGCTGCGACCCAGCCCGCGCCTCGTGGCCACTTTGATATAATCGAGATCTTCGGGTTTCATCCCAAACAGTGTAGCCCCATAGCTATCAGCAGCGACGATATCCGGACTGGCAATCACCGTATCCAGTTCTTTTACATCGGCCAGGTTACCGCCGGTTGGGCCGTTCCTGGTCAGGATGCGAACAGCATCGATCACAGTCAGCGTTGAATGGACAAAGCTATTGAGATCGGTCAAGTTATTGCCTAAATCAAAATGCAAAATACTACGTTCCTCGATGACACCCATCATGTTTTTCATCCCAAGAGTCAGCCGGGCTAAATCGTGTGTCTTCGCGATCGGGACGTTGATCAAAACGTCGGCTTTTAGAATGTCTTCGTAAATTTTTGTGGTGAAAAGGTTGACAGCATTCGGAATTTTAGTTACGGCGTACTTAATTGCGCGCATGAACTCCATTTGCCCGCCGGCCGCGTTGACCTGATCTTGAATGCCGCTGATTTTGTATGCATCGGTGGGTGTTCCACCAAACGGCGAATCCATTACTTTCACACTGGCTGCGCCAGCCTCAAGGCAGAGTTTAACCAATGCTCCTACCACCCACGGGTTCGTGGTCGCGGCATATTCGTAGGTATGATAGGCCACGCATATATTGGGTTTGATGATCACATTGGCGCCGTGTGGTACGAATCGCTGCATTCCACCCAATCCATTAATTGCCGCACGCACCAAAGCCTCCGGTTGACCTCCGCGAGCGACAACCAGATATGGGTTTTGAGATTGTGAAGGGGACTGTTTTATGTTTGGTGTTTGAGCGGTCCCGTTTGCGGTTACAGTGCTCGAAGGACTTGTAACTGGAGTTGCTATCTGAGATGGGGTGGGTGTAAACGGTGGGGTTAATGAGACTGGCTGGCCAGTAGGAGAGGTATCGGCGCCAGGTTTGACGCCACAAGCCGCCAGAAGCTGGTTGAGCGTTAATGTGCTCAAACCCGCGCCAAGGTAAAGAATTAACTCACGCCGAGTAAGTTTTTTCATCTTATCTCCCTGGTTTATGGATTATGTAAGTCGGATGAGGAAAAGGTAACTACTTCAACTTCTAATTTAACAGATTATATCAAAATAGTCAGGTATCATTTGTACTGAAATTTGGGTAAAAAAGATTATCTTATCAGATCCTGATTATTTACGGAGTTACCAACACTTCGCAATGAAGCAGGTTATTTGGAGCTGTCAAGCGGGTCCAAAGCACCATAACATTATCGAATTGCAAATCCGTTTTCATGTGGTTCGGGATAATTTCGCGCCAGTCAGTTGTTTTTGGATTTTGAGCTGAAGGGGTGGTCAGTTGAGCGCACATTTGCTCAAATAACGCTTGCTCGCTGGTTAAAACTTTGCGATCAGCATCTGGGGTGGAGGGCGCCAGCGGTTGTATATTCGGTTCCTGTCCTGTAAACCATTCACCCAGCGTATAAACTGCCTGATTATCCAATACGATTACGCTATCCCACTGAAAATCATAGGCTTGCATTCCTCGAAGAAAGCTTGGGGACACATCAGCCTGCGGGGTCAAAGAAAAAAGCGTGTCCAGTGGAACCAAACTTTTTGAGGGTGGAAGTGGAGGATAGATGGCCTTGAAGGCAATATTGGGTGGGTCAGACAGAGTCATAAAGAGAGCCCAGACCGAAATCAGGTTTGGGTTAGGATTATGTAATTCGTTTGTATGAATGATTAATACATTTCTTTGTTGGGAGAAGGCCAGAGTTTTTCCGGATGTCGAATTAGCAGGTGTTGTGAAGAGTGTCTGCCAGATTTGATTTGCAAAGAGAAAGCCGACCGCCGCACATCCCAAAAAAACCAGGAAAAAGAGCGGGATGCGAATTCTGGATGGTTTAGGTTCGTCTTTTGACGAGGACATTGCTCTTTGGTCTACCCCGTTTGAGCAGGATATTTTGTGGCGAGTTTTGCGATATTAAATCTCTAAAAGTTGAGTAAAAGGGTTGATAGTCCTTTCCATCCCCAACCAACGACCAGCTTTGTGTTGATGAGCTTTGTTTCTCGGGGTTCAGGCTACCTAGAAAAGCAACCCCAATGTATAGTTGCGATCTTAATTGAGAAAAAGCTTGTGTCAACCAGCTAGTTTGGTTATTTAGATCATTATAAATCAAATCTTGTTTATTAATTGTACCAGATGGAAAGCGAAGATGAGTCACCCAGATCAAGCAATTTGAAGCGTTATTTTTTAGCATGATTTGGCGAACTTCTTCATAATGTCGGAGGATACGGTGTTCGTTGCCATCCGGTGGTGTAAGTGGGTCGCCAGTCAGATCAGACAAATCAATACTGAGGATATTGATCACTTTATTGGCGCCGCTGTTGTAAAGGTTTTGTAAGAAAGCCAGATCATCCTGCCCATCGAAATTTTGATCGGATGAAGAAGGTATCAGGCCACCCCCCACCAGGAGAATATCAGAATTGATTATTTTTAGTTGCCCCTTGATGGATTGGAACAATTTTAGATAGGATTTTGCATCGGGCTCACTGCCCCAGCCAGAACGCGTATTGGCACCAGGAAAAAGCTCATATGCGTTGATTTCAGACGGATAGCGTTTGCTGAGTTCAAGAATAAATTGCAGGGTCAGATTGGCATCTGGCCCATTCTTTCCAAGCGCCCAAGACGGCGCCTGAGTGACGCTTAATAGCACTGAGATGCCATTTTCTGAAGCATACTGAATCGCCTGATCCAAATTTGACCAATCCGGTACAGCATCAGCTGTAGGATAATAGGTTTGCCAGGGAACTTGAATATCCACCCAATCTAAAGACAGGTCGTTGGCCATATTAAGCGCCTCTGCAAAGTTTGGCCCAGCGAGAGATAAATCAGCGCCATAGCCGAATTCCGAGGTTCCAGGGGTTCCTCGGGCTGCCTGAGTTACCTGCGGGGACAGACATAGAAAGACAGCGGCAAGTATTACTGCTGCGCAAACCCATTTTTTGGTCATGACGATTACCTGATAATACGCGCTAGGCCATAAAAGATAAAACCACCTAAAAAGCCAATTGAGGCTGCCACTCCAATTGTTTTTATGGTATTGCGTACACTTTTATTACGTAGAAGCCAGTACATTTTCTGGATCAGGCGGCGGACCCTTTGATTCTCGCTTAAGGTGCGGATAGCCACATTCCAAAAGACTAGCTCGGCGCGTTGGATTATTTGAGCATTCATAATCTTTATATCCCCTTATCAAGTATGCTAATGA
>DATFYI010000162.1:0-4465 GCA_035315125.1 Anaerolineaceae bacterium
TAAACAAAGGAGTTTCCACATGACTCAAGAGCAACGTTTTCGCAGCCCAGAAGAATTGAAAGATTGCCTGAAATCACAAGATTATATTGCCAGTGATGAAATTTCGACAATATTATATCTCAGCCAGGAATTAGGAAAACCGGTGCTGGCGGAAGGCCCGGCCGGTGTTGGTAAGACTGAGCTGGCTAAAGCCGTGGCAGGCGCCGCCGGTCGTGAGCTGATCCGGTTGCAGTGTTACGAGGGCCTGGATGAAACCAAAGCCCTGTATGAATGGGAATATGCCAAACAACTTCTTTATACTCAACTGCTGCGCGATAAACTGCAAGACACATTGCGGGGCAGCGATGGATTGAAAGAAGCTGCCGACCGCATTGCTCAGGAAGAAGATGTGTTCTTTTCAATGCGTTTCCTGCTACAGCGACCGCTGCTCAAGGCGATCCTGAATGAATCGCCGACAGTGCTGCTAATCGATGAAATTGACCGTGCGGATGCAGAATTTGAAGCTTTCTTATTGGAAATTTTGAGCGATTTTCAAGTCAGCGTGCCTGAAATCGGCACCATCCAGGCCGTCCACCGCCCTCTAGTTCTACTGACCAGCAACAATACCCGCGAATTAAGTGAAGCGCTCAAGCGGCGCTGCCTGTATCTGTTCATCGATTATCCTTCCATTGAACAAGAATTGGCAGTAGTGCGCTTAAAAGTTCCTGACCTGGCCCCCAAGCTAGCCCGCCAGGCAGTCGAAATGGTGCATAAGTTGCGTAGCTTTGATTTACGCAAAGCCCCCAGTATCAGCGAGACCCTGGATTGGGCTAAAGCCCTGGTCACGCTGAATGCCCAGCATCTGGACGCTGAAACCATGGAAACGACATTGAGCGTGCTTCTCAAACATGAATCAGACCTGCAGCGGGCCAGACGACAATTGTTCTCGCCCCAAACTGGCCGGAAATCGGATGATCTCGATCTGAAACGCTGGCAAAATTAGGCAGGAGAAATCGCTATGGACCGTCGAATAATCGAATTTATCGCTGCCTTGCGAAACGGCGGTGTGCGTGTCAGCCTGGCTGAAAGCAGTGACGCTTTTCAGGCCATTGACCACATGGGTATCCAGAATCGCGAAACCTTCCGGATTGTCTTGCGCAGCACCCTGGTAAAAGCCAACTCCGAGCTGGCCGAGTTCGACCGGCTGTTTCCACTTTTTTTCCAATCCGGCGACCCGCCCCCCATGTTGAATCCATCTTTGGAGTTAAACTCGGATGAGGCCAAGAAGATTGCTGATGCGCTGCGCCAGTTTACCAAAAATCTGAGGGATATGCTGGAAAAACTTTTGCAAGGAAAGCCGCTCAGCCAGGAAGAATTAAACCGGCTGGATCAATTGCTCAAAATGGAGGACGTGAACGACCTGCGCTATCAAAATTGGATGGCCCGCCAGATGGAAAAAGCCCTTCAATTCAGCGAAGTCCAAAAAGCACTGCAAGAATTAATGAACATGCTCCAACAAATGGGCATGAACAAAGAAAAAGTCGACCAACTGCGTGAGATGATGGAAGCCAATCAAAAATCGATGCAGGAGCAACTGCGCCAGCATGCCGGCCAAAAGATTGCCGAGAATATGAGCAAGCAGAACCGCCAGGAAAAAATGGACGGCCTGTATAACCGCCCATTTCAATCCTTGAGCGAAGAAGAAATGCAAATGTTGCATAAGGAAGTGCAGCGGTTGGCCGCGGTGCTACGCACGCGCATGGCTTTACGCCTCAAACGAGACCGCACCGGACAGTTAGATGTTAAGGCCACTCTGCGCACCAATCTGAAGAACGGCAGCGTACCGATTGAGATCAAGCATAAAGACCATGCCCTCAAACCCAAGGTGGTGGCAGTCTGCGATGTCAGCACATCCATGCGCCACTGTTCTGAGATGATGCTAAGTTTGCTACATGCCATCCATGACCAGATCAGTAAAACGCATGCCTTTGCTTTTATCGACCACTTGCAAGATATTTCACCTTACTTTGATAATAGCCAGCCGAATGTAGCGGTCGAAGACATCTTGCAGCACATGCCATCCGGTTATTACAATACCGACCTGGGCAGCAGTCTGGAAGATTTAATGAAAAATTATGCCGATAAAATTGATTCCAAGACTACTTTTATCCTGGTCGGCGATGCCCGCAACAACTATAACAACCCGCGTCTGGATCTATTCGAGACAATTGCCAAACGTAGTCGGAACACCATCTGGCTCAACCCAGAACCGGCACCTTTTTGGGGCACGGGCGACAGCGACATGCTGCAATACGCACCTTTGTGCAAAAGGATCTTCCAGGTGGACAACCTGAACCAGCTCTCTTCAGCCATTGACCAGTTGCTGGTAATGCATTAGAAAAAAGGGATCTGAAACACTGATTGGCGCTGATGAGTATGATTACACCGATTGAAAACGAGTGCATCAGTGTAATCTGTGGAAATCTGCGGTTCAGACAGTAAAATTTTATAATCATTTGCAATGTGAATTCGGAAAGAATTAATACTGAGTTCACATATTGTTGATTCTTAGGGGTATAATTTAGCTGAACGGGCGGGAAAAATTTCGTTTCCTGCCTCCTTAAGTATATTGATCGTTATTGTCAGATACCTGATTTGACTGTGATATAATGGGTGAGCCTATGGAAGATAATAAGACAATCCCACCAGCCAGCGCACTTCCAACTGGACCTCAGCCACAACCTGAAGAGATGTCTGAAAAGGCAGAATCAGGGGCCAGGGTCTGGATATTTATCGCTATCGGAGTGGTGATTGTAGCAATCATCATCGGACTGGCAGTCTTACTTCTCAATCAATCTTCCGAGGTTACCGGCCGTATCCGGGATGTCTTTATCATCTTGATGGCATTGGAATCGATCGTGATTGGGGTAGCTTTGGTGATTTTAATTACCCAGATCGCAATTTTGATTAATTTATTGCAAAACGAAATCAAGCCAATCCTGCAAACTACCAATGAAACGGTTAATACCCTGCGAGGAACAACGGTATTTTTAAGCAATAATCTGGTAGAGCCTGTGATTAAACTCAACGAATATTTGGCTGCATTAAAACGGTTGCTCGACTTGATCGGTTTAACCCGTCGGTGAGCATCTTTTCAAGAAAAAATCGGCAAATCATAAAAACGAAAAAGTAAGAAAGGAGATCGAAAATGGCTGAACGAGATGATTTTGGAGCATTCCTGCTTGGGTTTGTTGTGGGAGGTTTGACCGGAGCGATTGCGGCCCTGCTGTTAGCCCCCCAATCGGGTGAGGAGACCCGCACAGTGATCAAAGAAAAGGCGATCGAGTTGAGCAACAAGGCCTCGGATACAGTTGAAGAGGCTTACTCCAGGGCTGAAGCCGCCGCGCTCGAAGCGCGCTCCCGAGCCGATGAACTGGCTAAGGTTGCCAGGGCACGCGCTGAAGAGCTTTCGCGACGCGGCCAGGTTGTTCTGGAAGAACAGCGTGCCAAGCTTGGTGAAACGTTCCAATCGATGCGTAAACAAGAAAGTCCCAAACCAGACGATGCGGAAAAACCTGAGGCCTGAAATCGTGCTCTTTTCTTGATTCGAAAAACCGGATCAAATTGTTATTAATAAAACGCATCCCTGAAGTTGATTTTCAGGGATGCATTATATTTCCGATTTCTTTTTCTAATCCAGTTCTTTTAATACATTTGCAATTGAATCCAGGACGTCCCCAGCCATGACTGAAGCAGGGTGACCAATTCGCTGGGCAGCAGCCAGGCCAGCCTGAGCGTGGATCCAGGCGCCAGCAGCGGCGGCTTCATATGCCGCCAACCCCTGGGCGCGCAAACCAACAACGATTCCAGATAAAACGTCGCCGGTGCCTGCGTGAGCCAGGGCTGCGGATGCCACCGGGATAACCGCCTGGCGGCCATCCGGGCTGGCGATAACAGTAAGAGCCCCTTTCAAAACGACCACCTGGTTCCATTTCTTGGCGTAAGTACATGCTGTGCCCAGGCGATCTTTTTGGATTTCAGTCACTTCCATTCCAGTTAATACGGCCATCTCACCTGGATGGGGCGTTAATACTGCCGGCGATGGGATATTTTTATACCAATCCGGTATCTTAGACAGCAGTTTCAGTGCATCCGCATCAAAGACCAGCGGTGGGAGCTGAATTGGTTTAGATGGCTCTTCTTCTCTGGTATTGGTTACAAAACCAATCGAACCACGACCAGTCCAACTGGTCTTACCGCTGACCAGCTCTTTTATAAATTCTGCGGTGGTCTCTTCCAAACCAAGTCCCGGGCCAACTAAAAGAGCGGTCACTTTCTCTAAATTCTTGGCGATCAGCTCATACGCATTTTGGGAAATAACGCCAGTGGCATGGGGCAAGATCAACCAGGTGGCTTCCGGTAGCTGGCCTGCCAGTGCTGCATGCAGCGGTCCCGGTATACCAATGCGAACCAGGCCTGTACCAAT
>DATFYI010000163.1:0-9877 GCA_035315125.1 Anaerolineaceae bacterium
ATCTCACAAGCTCAGCGTGCGGCTTCTGCTTCCGTCTCGGTTTTGATTACAGGCGAGACCGGAACTGGCAAAGAAGTTTTAGCCCAATTTGTCCATCGCATTGGTCCGCGCTCCAGTAAACCGTTTATTGCTATTAATTGCGCGGCTATACAAAATACAATGCTCGAATCAGAATTATTTGGTTACGAAGCTGGAGCTTTTACTGGAGCAGATCGTCGTAAGACTGGCTTGATGGAAGTGGCTGATGGGGGCATTCTGTTTTTGGATGAAATTTCATCTATGCCTCAGGATATCCAGGCCAAGCTATTGCGGGTGATTGAAGAAAGAGCATTTCGTCGGGTCGGCGGTACAACACTTATCCATGTTGATGTCCAGATTCTGGCAGCTTCAAATCGAAATCTGCTGGGCATGATCCAGGAAGGACACTTCCGACAAGATTTGTATTATCGACTAAAAGTTGTAGACCTGCATCTACCGCCCCTAAGGGAACGTAAGGATGATATCCCTGAATTGGTAGGTTTCTTTATTCGCCAAAACAACGCCAAACAGGGGATGAATGTGATCCATGTAACCCCGCGCGCTATGGAGGCATTGATTAGATATCAATGGCCTGGAAATATCCGTGAACTCAGCAATGCAGTTGAACGAGCTATGTTATTTTGTGATGGCGAAGCCATCGATTTGCCTTACTTGCCAGCCGATGTGGTTCACGGGCTTGAATTATCCAATAATATATAGAACAAAATAGCATAACTGGCACAGTTCTTGCATCAATGCCTCTTTAAGAATAATCTTTTAGGAGGCATACATGTTCCCACTGGCTATCAACAACTTCATTATGACTATATCAACCTGCTTATTTGTCCTGGGCATAGTCTCAATGGGAGCAGGCGTTTTTATCCTAGTGTCAAAAGTGATTATGGGTGATGATTTAAAAACAATCGCCCAGCAGACTGCCAAGATTGCGCAGAAGGGCATATCCGAAGATGTAGCTGGTCTGGTGGGAAATGCTTCTTCGCTAATCGAGTCATTGAATCAATTGGTAAAAACTACTTCTGGTATTGGTATTTTCTTGATTATGGTTGGTTTCCTGCTGGTTTTAACAGCATACTACATCCTGCTGCACTTAAGCTGATGTCCAGAACCGGATGCGCTCCGGGGGGTAATCAAATCCATTTATAGTTAATGCGAGGATATATAGGAGAATCGATGCATCCAGATAATTTTCTCGCCGAACTCCTTCGGATCTTTTCCTCCTCCGACTCATCTCAGGTAATAGCAGCGCTACGCGAAGATGCTCTGGTCTGGGACAGTCTTTCAAGCCAGGAATTATTCAAAAAACAACTTGCTTATGCCGGTGGCAATGCGAAATTATGGAGTCCGGCGAATCTGGCAATTCTATCATTGGGTGAAGGTCTGGATACCCAGGAATTAGCCAGCGAGCCTTTGATACCCCTGGAAGCGTCGCTTCGTCAACTGGCTATCCAGAAATATCAGTCTGTCTTAAAAACTGCCCAACCGCCAGTTGATATTAAGGAGTCGGGGCTTTTAGCTTTGGCATTGCGCGAACGTCGGCGTCACACTCATTCTTGGGAAGGATTGTTAGAAGAGCTTTCGCTAAACGATGAAAGTATGCTGGAGCAGATGTTGCCAGTTTGGCGAACACCTTTAGCATGCCTATTTGGACTTACCCCAGATCCAAAAGATATGCTGCAGGCCTTACTACCGGTTCGTCGTAAGAGCTCATTGACGGGCTTGATCACTCATATCGTCCTCAGTAATCCGATTCCCCAAGAAGAACAAATACAGATTTTTGCTGAATTAATTATTACCCAGGCCCCAATGTATCAGGTAAGTTGGATCCGATTATTTGGTTCAATGGGTCGCATCGAACTGGCAAAACATTTAGCACAACTTTTTTTGATAACCCATCAAGGGACTTCAGGATCATCTCGCAACGGCGAATTAGAAAAAATCAATATCGAGGAAATCCTCCAAAAAGCAGCTGATTTACAACGTTTGGCAGGTCTTTACCAGCTAACAGATCAAGCTGATCTGGCGTTAGAAAGTTTCAATGCTTCTCGTGAGGCTATTGAATACTGGTTGGCTGGACTAGGTATGCAAATTGCTGAAGCCAGCTCGAAAAATGAGGACGGCTTTCCCGAATATTCGCTCCCCGATCGATGGATCAATTTACCGACTGGCGCTTCTCAATTGCAAGCTGAATTTGCAGGGGTTATTCAAGAAAAACCTGACCTAAGTTCATTTATTCCAGAAAATCTAGAAGAGTTAAACGATCCTTATTTGATGATGCATCAAGCGCTAGCTCTAAGTCGCAGCGATAAAATACGCTCTTTGGAGTTGGCACGACAGGCAATTAGCAGCTTCAAACAAAAAATTGTAAAAACTGAAAAATGTATCTCGATGCAGTTCCTTTATCGTTGGTCTCCGGCTAATTTTGTACGACAAATTATCCAAATGGACATGAAAGAAGAGGCTTTGCAGATCACTCAACTCCTGCTCCAATATAGACCTGTTGATTTGGAATTGATCTGGCTTGGCAATGATTTATCGATTGAGCTAGGCAGGCAAAAAACTGCTCTGGAATATGCACAAATTGGTTGCATGCTACAGCCAGGCCAACCCGCCTGGCATCGCTGCCTGGGTCGTTTGTTGGATGCTGAGGGAAACTTTGAGGAAACCTACCGGCATCGTCAAGCTGTTCTGAAACTTGCCGAACAGCCTGATATAACGGATTGGTTTGATTTTGCCGTCGTTTCAATGAAAGTGGGTCAGTTAGATCAGGTGATTGATGCCTGTCAGATGGTTTTGGACCGGGAACCCGAGCACGTTGGCGCTAATGCGTTATTGGGGGATGCTTTAATGAAAAATGGAGATCAGGATGGGGCAATCCGCTGCTATAGTCGCGCCACTGAACTCAAACCAGATAATCCTGGATATTGGCTTGCCCTGGCAGAACTCTATCAACAGAATGACGCCCCCCAAAATGCCTTAATAGCTTTGAAAAAAGCTTTTCTGGAAAATCCCGAATCATCCGAAATTAATTATGCCCTGGCTGAGGCATACTTAAGAATGGGGATGTTTAATGATGCTGTCCCTATTTTGCGCCAGGTTGTATTACGAACCCCCGATTCGGTCGGTGTTGTTTTTCGCCTGGGTGAAGCCTTGTTCTATCTGGACCGGGTTCAAGAAGGCCGGCAGGTACTTGCAATGGCCAAAACGAAATGGCCAAATGATATTGAATTGGCTTTCCTTTATGGAAAAACGTTATTGGCGTTGGGAGACCGTGAAGCTGCTTTGCCTGAGCTTGAACAGGCGCTCAAGGGTAACAACAGCGACGTTGAACGGTTGACAGTATATGCCCGCGCCCTGGTCAATGCTGATAAAGTAGCGTTGCCACTTCAATCTAACCCAGATTTTGTAACTTTGACTAAGGCTCAACGAGTTTTAGAAAAGATTTTACAACTCAAGCCAAACGATTTTGAAATTTGCTTAATGATGGCCGAAGTACTTGGCGCAAAAGGAGATTTAGAAGCTTCTTATCAAATCTATGAACAGCTTGTTGAAAAACCTTCTGAATTGGCACTTGGACTACACTGGAGACAGCAAGCCGGATTTGGTCAGGTAGCCATGAACCTGGATCGGATTGAGATCGCCTTGGCCGCTCTACAGGAAGCCGCCCAGGGCATACCGGATCAACTCCCCTTACAAAGGCTGTTAGCAGAAGCCTATATCAAAGCTGATCTAACACAAGAAGCTATTCCAACCGCACAATACGCACTTCGACTGGCTCCAGATAACCTCGAAAATATATCATGGTTCGCCAGAATAATGACACAAATTCATCAAGAAGCGGAGGCCGCTTCGGCACTTGAATGTGCACTGCAATTGTCGCCAAACCGAGCGGATCTGCTCTTACAATTAGCAGGTTTGAAAATTCAAGTTGGTGATATTCTTGCTGCCAGAGAGTCACTCAAAGCTTTACTTGGCCTCGATACGATTAGTGAAGATATTTTACGCCAGGCGACCTATGCATATCTTCGCTTACAGGATTACGATGAAGCATTAAGCTGCCTTGAAAGAGCAGTTGAGTTGAGTTCGGCTCCGTCAGCAGAATTATTTTTTGAGATGGCGGCTCTGCAGTGGCGTAAAGGTGATTTACCTCTGGCACTGAGCACGATCCAGAGGGCCGCAGGTACGACTTCACAAGATGCCTGCCTGTATATTTTCCAGGCTGATTTATTGACTGCACTTAACCGTCCGCAAGCCGCTCTTGCTTGCCTGGAACATGCCTTACATCTGAAACAATCTAAAGAAGATAGCGGTGCTTGCGAGGGTTGGGCGGTTGATCTGGCAGGCGGTCTTATGCCCAGGCAGTGGTTAGAATCGGTACAAAGTCCAGCAGGTATCCACATCCGCTTTGCACAGATTTTGAGACAGACCGGCAATCTTGCTTCAGCGTTACTTCATGCAGAAACTGCACTGGAACAAGAACCGAATAATTTGCCACTGCGCTATTATGCTGCAGAAATGGCCATGGCCTTGCTTCAAAATGATCGAGCCGCAAAACTGGCTGATCTGCCTGGATTAGAAGAAGGCGATAATAGAATTCCTAATTGGGAACTCAAGGACCAGCAGGCTGTAGCATCTTTAATTGGGATGAAATCAGAGATTGCTCTAGAAGCCGGTGATGATAATCTGGCAGGATATTGGCTTGGCGAAGGTCTGGCATTTTCGCCACAATTCCCTCGCATCCTGGCCGTGCAGGCTCGACTTCTCTCCCATAAGGGTGATCTGAAGACTGCACTGGAAATTTATCATGGTATTGATCTTCAATGTCCAACAAATGAAATTCCTGCTGGGTCAGACTTGTCAAATTGGAACCTTGAAACAGGCCTCGATAATAGCTATAAATTGAGCCAGTGTGCCTGGATGGCAGAGGCAGCCTTGGATCTACAACTATGGGATGAAGCCTTAAGACTTTTTGAGGCGGCTGCCCCTGAGAATTTGGCTGAAGCCAGGCCTCATTTGCGATTGGCCCGCGCCATAGTCCGTACGGCTCAAAGACAGCGCCTTTGCCAGGAGCTTAGCTGTACAGCTCACGCTCCGGGTGACGAAAAACTCAGTACGGAGCGTTACGATACACTTGTATCACGATTGAATCTGGTCGGGCGTCTGAATGATTCGCGAGAAATCCAACATTGGCGTGCTCATGGATGGGCAGCTTTTCACCCTGAACTTGCAAATGAGCCCGGTTCTGAAGAAATGGTAGCATCATTGGGGGACCCGATTACAAAGATGGCTATGTTCAGGCATGCCAACAAATCAGCAGATGCTCTGGAGATGGCACCGAAGATTGGTGATAAGCCGCAGGCTATGCTGCAATTAGCTTTATGTTACCTTAAACTCGATCCAGCAAAGGGCCTGGACGCTGCTCGTAAAGTTGTTGAAGCCTGTCCCACAGATCCGTTCGGCCATGTTTTAGTTGCGATGTTATATGAGGCTTGCGACCGTCCCGAAGATGCGCTCGAATCGTTGAAAACCGCACTGTCGATATGGCCTGATGAGGCGGAATGGCAGGCTTGGGCAGCAAGGATTTCGGCCCAGGTAGTATCTCTAAATTCAGCCTTAGAGTATTGGGAGCGAGCGTTTGCTTTATGTCCAGATCGTGCAGATTATGCCCAATCGGTGGGAGAGATTTATCTGGAATTGCAGAATAGTGTAAAGGCCGTTGAATACTTGCGTATTGCCAATCGATATGCACCTGAAAAAGTTGCCATCTGGATGCTTTTGGCTCAGGCTTATCGCATGGATGGTAATCTTGATGAAGCATTGATGTGCGGCCGGCAAGCCTGTAAGTATGACAAAAGCTCAATTGATCCTTTACTGTTGAGCGGTGAAATTGCGATGCTGCTCGGAAAAATGGATGAAGCTCTCGATCATGCTCAGAACGCTATTCAACGTGAACCTGCAAACCCGAATGCAGTCTTAATCCTTTCGAAAGTGTATGTGAAACAAAGCAATTATAAAGACGGTTTGAATGTCTTGGAAAGATCTTTAGCTCGCATTCAGCCTTCGTATGAACTTCTTTTCGAAAGATCAAAACTAGTATATCGTATCCAGGGACCGCAGGCCGCTTTGCCGCTCGTCAGGGAACTATCTGAAAGCAATCCAGAGAATGCTGAAGTATTAAGCCTGCTTACACAAATTCAAGTTGATTGTGGCAATTTTACGGGGGCAGAACAATCTGCTTACTCAGCATTACGGATTAAACCGGATTATCCCGGCTTAAATCTGCTTTTAGGGCAGCTTCAGCGAAAGGCGGGCCAGCTTGATCAGGCTATTAATTATTTGAGCGAAGCAATTCGCCAGACTCCAGCAGATGTAGCGGCTTATCTTGAGCTGGGGCAGGCGTACCAGGACCGCCGTGAGCAAATGCAAGCCTTGCATATCTATCGCGAGGCAATCAAAGTTGCCCCAGAAGATTATCATGCTTATTACTCTGGCGGTTTAATCCTCAGAGAAAATAAAGATTATGTCGGCGCTGAGGCAATGTTAAGGCGAGCGGCTCGTCTGGCGCCGAGTGATTTGAATATTCAAAGACAGTTAGGTGCAGTCGTTGCACTCAACCTGGTTCATAACTCTCAGGAGGCTAACTCTTACTTATGACCCCGATGGATACGAAACTCTCAAAAGATCGTAGCTCTATGGATCGCCAGCAATTTCTAAAGTTATTAGATGCTGCAGTCACTAAACGTTCATTTCATTTTGCGCATCAGGCGGCGGATTGCTGGTTGAAAACCTATCCGGGTGATCTGATAGTCAAACTGGCGTTAGCTCATATCCTGGTTTATGAGGGTAATAACCTGGATGCAATGACCTTGCTTGATAAACTTATCGAGTACGATCCCCAGTTCCTTGAAGCTTATCAATTGCAGGCGGAGCTTTATGAAGGCAGTAGCAGCGAAAAATTAGCAAATGCTGTCGGCTGTGCTTATGTGCTAAGTGGTGTGGCCAGTAGCCGGGTAGTTGGCACGGATGCCTCCTTATCTGAATGGAGCATCGTTCTAAGAGAAGGTTATAAAGCCATTCAGTCCAATTCGTTTGATACGGCACAACAGTTGATTCACCAGGCCATAGGGCTAAATCCTGAACTGGTTTTATCAGCCGTTCTTCATTTGATTCTGACGAATGCCCACCCAGACGTAGCCACAACTTTCCAACTCGCAAAACTTTACCACTCACGCTGGCCTGAATGTCTGCAATTCTCACTCTTTTTAGCTGATGGGAAGCTGCAAATGGGCGATGAAACAGGGGCGGTCAGTCTGCTCCACCAATGTGCGGCAAATGATGCCACGGGTCAGGTTCCAAATCGCCTTTGGGGTGAAAATCACCGCTATAGTCCTTTGTGGCCTGATAATCTGACTATTCATTTTGATTTACCAATTCCATCAAATGTCGCCGCATATTTAGGATTAAACCAGCTAGCCGCAGGCTCTGGTCAAACTGGTAATGGAAGCGTGGCGACTTCAACAGCCCCAAAGCCCATAGACATCAGCGGAATGTTAAATAGCAATTTGACTAATGAAAAACCATCAGCCTCTCAGCCAACTAATCCGGATTTGCAGCCTGTTCAGCCAGTTACTTCAAATCCTGTAGAAACGACAACTGTATCCGATGGGATTCCAACGCCGACATCGAATGTCCCATTGGTTGATGATCAGCAGACTGATGGATCTCCAATTTCTCCGGAAAACAGCCCAGTAAATTTATCAGATAGCGCCCAGAGTACGAACACAAACCCTAAACGCCTATCGTCCTATGAGACTAGCTTACGCCCGATTGAAGAGACTTTCGACAAGTTAACCAAAAAATTGAAGAAAAATGCCATCGGTCGTTTGGATGGTCGTTTCCCAATGTACGTGATTTTATCAACCCGCATTGGGTTGACCCGCCAGTACGGATTGAGTTCAGCCACTGTGATCGATTCTGATTTAAATCAACTGGCTGAGACAGTCAGAACGCGACCTGGTTGGGGTGCGCTGGTTTTATACCCCGACGATCCAGAATGTACCACCCGACTCGGGCTAACGCCAATCGATGCTATTGATCCGTGGAAGATTAAGTTGGCCCTGGTTGATTTGGATAACACCCTGGCAAAGAAAGGGGAAATGATCGGTTCTTTGCTGATTGTTGGGGGACATGATGTTGTCCCGTTTCACCGTCTGCCTAACCCTACCGATGATGTCGACAAAGAGGTCTGTTCGGATAATCCGTATGGTACTTTAGATAACAATTATTTTGTACCAGAATGGCCAGTTGGACGCCTGCCGGGTGAGATTGGGCCAGATGCAGGACTATTGCTCGATCAAATCAGAACCGTCACCCGTTATCATAACCGTAAAAACCTGGCAATGTTCCGCTCGAAACCGTTCAAATGGCCAATGATGGCATGGAAGCGTTTACAAGATCTACTGAAAGTTCGTCAGAAACCGCGCCGGATGCAAAGTCTTGGCTACACAGCCGCGATTTGGCGACATTCTTCGCAAACCGTATATCGCCAGGTAGGCGATGCCCGTTCCATGTTGATCAGCCCACCCGAATCTTCGGGCAGCTTTAAGCCTGAGCGGCTGACGACCACAAAATTGGGCTACTATAATTTGCATGGTGTTGAAGATGGCCCAGAATGGTATGGCCAGCGAGATTCTTCCGAGACATGTATTGGTCCGGAATATCCTGTAGCTCTCAGTCCGAAAGACTTGATCAAAAACGGGCATGCTCCCCATTTGGTATTTAGCGAGGCCTGTTATGGTGCCAATATCCTGGACAAAACAGTCGACAAATCATTAGCTTTACGGTTTATGGCGATAGGTACTCCTTGTGTGGTTGGATCGACCTGTGTTTGTTATGGCTCTGTCAGTTCACCATTAATTGGTGGCGATTTGCTGGGTTCACTCTTTTGGAGAAATTACAAAGAAGGATTGGCAGTTGGTGAAGCCTTAATGCAGGCCAAGATCGAATTTGTACGGGAGATGAACCGCCGGCAGGGTTACCTGGATGGCGAAGACCAGAAAACCCTGCTCTCATTTGTGTTATTCGGTGATCCACTGCTAGTAAAGGAAAATTATCCTTTCCGTTCTAAAAGTGCCTATCGTTTTCGCAGTCACCCAACGATCAAGATGGTCTGTGACAGGCAAGATGGAGTTGGTATACCGGATTCAGTCGCGGATGAAGTGATTGATGAGGTCAAACAAATTGTCAAGACTTATTTACCCGGTCTAAAAGATGGTGAAATTCATCTGAGCCAACCGCATAATGAATGCAACGGGCGTTATCACCACTGTCCTACCTCTGAATTGGGAAATAAAAGTGCTGAGATTGAAGCAGCGCCAAACCGCTACATGGTTACGATTAGCAAAGAAACATATCTGGCGCAGCACATTCATCACCAGTATGCCCGTTTGACACTGGATGCTCAACACAAAATGATAAAGATGGTGGTCTCTCGCTGAAACGAATCGCCACCTTGGCTGCTCAAATAGACCAGCTCAAGGCTCGGACAAACCTATATCCCCTCTGAAGGGTCCATTGTCCCGCTTCCAAATTTGGAAGCGGGACATCCTTTTGTCGAAAAACATGAAAGATTAGTTTGCCAGCTTTCAATTCATCTTCATATTTGAGGATGTGTTTCTTGGAAACACCCAAATAAAAATAACATACTCTTTCAGCCTATTCAAGCATTTCAACTTAAGTCCGTGAGTCAATTGCCTCCAGAACATTGAGCTTAACTTCGTCGATAACCGGGAAGGCAAACCTGATATCTTTTCACCTGATGCCATAAGCTTTCACACTTGGT
>DATFYI010000164.1:0-110861 GCA_035315125.1 Anaerolineaceae bacterium
GGAAATATTCTGCCAATTCGACGGATAAGGGAACACCGACAACGGCCTACACCTCGGCTTTGCTGTGTTACGAAAGTCTTTTGAAATACGGTGTTCTTGCTAAAACAGCTTGTGAAGTTCATGCCGTGACACCGGCGTTAGAACAAATTGTGGAAGCCAACACCCTGCTGAGTGGTCTGGGGCTCAATCCCGCCAGATTAGCCGCGGCTCATTCCATCTATAATGGGCTGACAGTTCTGGAACAGACCCGCTCGTTTTTCCATGGGGAAAAAATTGCTTTTAGCACGTTAGCTTCGCTTTTCCTGACCGACAAGCCAACGGCTGTGATCGACGAAGTTTACACATTTTGCGACCAGGTTGGACTGCCAATAACTCTCGGTGAGATCGGTTTAGCTGAGGCCTCAGATGATGATTTGATGAAAGTGGCTGAAACGGCCTGCATGGCAGGAGAAACGATCCATAACGAACCTATTCCGGTTACACCGCAAATGGTTTTTTCGGCATTAAGAGCCGCAGATGGAGAAGGGAAACGTCGTAAACGGCAATGAAGGATTAATATATCAATATTGTTTAAACGGCTACTGGCTCTCGAATTTCGATTTTACTGAGTATGGCGTCAATCTGCGAGCCATCGATGGTTTCTTGCTCACAAAGCAGGTCCGCCAAAGCACCCAGCTCTGAGCGATGACTTTCCAGGATGTTCCTGGCTTCCTCTACCGCTTCTTCAATCATCCGGCGCGTTTCAGTATCCACCAGCGTGGCTGTTTCTGGGCTGACCCGAGCATCCAGGCCGAGTTGCTGGCTGAGGAAGTTCGCCTGTATATCCGTTGCCAGGCGAACAGGGCCTAAGACCGGGCTCATGCCAAATTCCGTTACCATCCGGCGCGCCAGATCCGTAGCGTGTGCCAGGTCATCCACTGCGCCGGTGGAGGCTTCGCTAAATTCCAGTTCTTCTGCCACCCGCCCGCCCACCAGAACCGTCAAGCGGGTTGCCAGTTCCCTTTCCCCCAGAACATAGCGGTCATTGGTTGGCAACTGCATGGTATATCCCATCGCTCGTCCACGCGGGACAATGGTTACCTTACGAACCTTATCTGCATTGGGCGTCAGGCTGGCAATCAGGGCGTGCCCCGCTTCATGTACGGCGATTACGCGCTTCTCATTGGCGGTGATGGATCGAGTCCTGTGCTCCGAGCCGGCCACAACCCGTTCGAAAGCCGCGTCAAAGTCGGACATTTCCACGGCCTCTTTGCCGTTCCGCGAAGCCAACAGCGCCGCTTCATTGACCAGGTTAGCCAGGTCAGCGCCGGAGAATCCGGGGGTCATCTGGGCAACTGCCTCAAGGTTGGCGTTCTCGGCTAGCGTGACCTGCTGGGCGTGGATATTGATGATTTCGAGGCGGCCCTGCCGGTCAGGCAGGTCGACCATTATGGTTCGATCAAAGCGGCCTGGCCGTAATAAGGCAGGATCCAAAATCTCGGGCCGGTTGGTGGCAGCCATCACAATTACACCTCGGGCGCTTTCAAAACCGTCCATCTCGGCCAACAACTGGTTCAGAGTCTGCTCGCGTTCCTCATGCACGCCAATGGCCCCTGCACCCGCTCGTCTGCCGCCTATAGCATCAATCTCGTCTATAAAGATGATCGAAGGTGCGCTTTTCTTGGCCTGTTCGAAGAGATCGCGCACTCGTGATGCGCCGACGCCGACAAACATCTCTACAAATTCGGCCCCGCTCAGATTGAAGAATTGTACGCCAGCCTCGCCTGCCGTCGCTCTCGCAAGCAATGTTTTCCCGGTGCCAGGAGGACCAACCAACAGGACGCCTTTAGGCATTTTGCCACCCAGTCTTTGGAAGTGGAGTGGGTTTTTGAGGAATTCTGTTACTTCTTTCAGATCGGTGATCGCTTCTCCGGCGCCGCCCACATCTTCAAAGGTCACCCCGGTTTGTTCTCCCATAATGCTGCGAGCTTTGCTTTTGCCAAAGGAGAAGATACTGCCCATCGAGCTGGCGCCTCCCCGGTTTCGTCCGAAGAACAAATACCATAGACCGATCATCAGCACCAACGGCAAGATCCAGGTCAATAGAAAACCTAGAATTCCACCATTATTGGGCGCCTGCCCAGTAATGTCTACCTTTTGCGCTTCTAACGTTTTTGTAAGGTCTGGGTCATCCACCCGCACCGTCGTAAAAGCCGTACCATCGCTCATCTTACCGGTAATGCCCGTATCGCTAACAACCACACTGCTGATCTGCCCTCCATTAAGGGCCGTCTTGAAGGCACTGTAAGGGATAACTTTTGCCGTAGGAGCGAAAAAACCGGCTATCAGTTGATAACCAAAAAAGATGAGCAGGGCGATCCCGATCAAGGAAGTGATCGAAATATTAAACCTTGGCTTGTTAGGTTTGGTTTCCATTTCCCTTTCCTTTCCAGGGATCTTTCTTATTTAGCAAGAAACCTGACATTTTCGCTACAATAAGGATAGGGCGGCAGCCAATCTGGCTCAGGAGTGACAAAGTTAGCAAGGTTAAAATCCTGATACCTGGTTGTCTCTGTGCTATCAATGAGTAGAAATCCCGAGGAACTTGTCAAATAGCGGATAACGCTTACAGGAATGACGGCGAGGCGATCAGGCACCGGGACTTCATCAGAAGTCATGGATGCGTACTTTAGTTGCCTGTCGGGAAACTGCCCTTCTATGATCAGGTCAACGACGCGCCGGTTGTTCCGGTTGATAATCACTTGCCTGACAAAACCAAACAGCCCATCGTGAAAAAAGATCTCTTCACCGATAGAAGGTTGTAAAAAAGGCCGGTCTTCAGCGTCCAAATCAACCCCAGGGGCTGCTATATGATTGATCACGCCGCGCACCGCGGGAACGTTGCCGGCGCATTGCTCTGCTAAACCACGATCTTCTGCGCTGATCGCCATACCACTCAGTACTACCACTCCATTTTCCACTTTCACGAAAATATGATTTCCTTCAGCTCGCTCGATTTGGGCCAGCGCTTCGGATACACTGAGCAGAAGTTTGTCATCTCCAACCAGATGCATCCTTACAGCGAGTATACCCTTGACACTCCCAAGTGCATTTTCAATTCGTTGCTGGTTCATCACGCCGGTGATGTGGCCGGTTAAGGAGACGACGCCATTTTTTACCTGAACGTCGATCTCGTGATAGTCGGTAACTCTCAATACTTGATCATTCCACAAGGCGCTATCTATTTCATTTGCTATGGATGCATCCGTTTTATAATCGGTAAGTTCCTGAAATTTGCTCCGGTCGATAGAAAGCCAGACACCTGTGGGGCTTATATCGCTTACAAGCTCGACCGGTGCTATTTTATAGTGACCCCAATGATGGGTATGGATGACGAGATAGGAAACCTGGCCTGCATCGCCTGGCAACAGTTTCTTGATTCGTCCAATGGATTGACCGCCGGGTAAGAAGACATTCTGACCCGCCTGGATCAATCCCTCAAATCTGGATTGTGAGGCTGCGGTTTCCATCGGTAAGCTGCTATTTTCCGCTGAATTGGCTAATCCATACCGTTTTTGCTGCTCTGTCGTTGACCATGCCAGATCACTACAGCGGTTGAATTCATCCAACTTGGTTTGTGTTGCTTGTTCTACTGTCATATTCGTATTCCTCTTTAATAACCTTGCTATGGTAAAACCTTAAAGCCACTTCTCTCTTCAGGAAACCACCTGGTTTATCAGGTTAACGCCAAGTGGTTTGCTTCTTTGCTGTAGGAAGTCTTGAAACAGGCCTTTTGTTTCTGACAAAGACCTAAAGTCACCTTCTTGTGCGATTTTTCCGGCATCAAAAACTAATATTCTGTCCGCATTTTTTAGAGTTGTCAGCCGGTGAGCAATCGTGATGATGGTTTTCTGTTTGAATATTCTGTTGAATGATTTTATTGGAAGCCACTCGATCAACTGATCGAGTGGCATTCGTTCTAACGATTTAGTAAGATGAAAACTCCAGCCGCGATGGCGAGGATCGCCAGGACCGGCTCCAGGACATTCAGAGCTGGGATAAGTGCAAACAGACCCCAGGCAATGAGCCAGATGGCCAGCAAAAACATGCCGATGTTCCTCGTGAGTTTTTTCATGGAAGTAATCCTTTCCTTATCTTAGATAGTGGTCTCGGACTTTGGCTGCAATTTGGTGATCCGTCATCTTATCAACCGTTTCAACACCCACGATCCGTCTTCCGAGATCGTCACGCTTAAGCCGATTTTCGAGCTCGACCTTGGCCTCGCCCGGGCCAAATATCCAAATTGAATCAGCATCACGTAGAAAGGAGATAACACCATCATAGTAACTACCCAGATGGTCTCCAAACTGCCGGTCTCGCATGTCCTCGGCGGTCGATCCTTGTGATATATTGGGAGCTTTCGAACGCGTACCGCTTGCAAACCGGACTTGCTTCTCCATGTTCGACCGTATTTCCCGGGTTACTTCAACCTCATTTTCGATTGTCACGAACACTGTCTTGCGATGATCGATCCACAAACCCACTTCCTTTTTCATTGCTTTCTCCTTTACAACGGGTGCGTGCGATTGGCGCGAATCCGTATCTTGAAATTTAGAATATCCTGATTTCAGGCTAATCAACGACTGGCGGCTTTAGAATCGGTCGTTTGTGATGGATGGTTAAGCTTCTATTAGTTCGATAAAACTGCTTCAGGAGTCTCTCCAATTCGTCGACAGCCTTATCATTGCTGTAGCCATAGCGGCTTTTAAGCAAGGCCAGGAACCGGTCACGTTTAGGGTTGGACTTTCTTGAATCCTCAGCACTATGTTTGCTCAACAATTCATGGATCCGACTGTGGTTCTGTTTATTCTGCCCATTCCCAATTTCGTTTGCCATGGTTTATCTCCAATAACAACTGATGCTTTCCAAATGTAATCCAAGAAATTAGCCTTGGAGTGGCAAGAGCTAACTTAAGTAGCTTTCGTCGCCGGTAAGCTCGGGTTCGATGTAAGAGCGCAGCATCCAGGCCATCTTTTCGTGCTGGAATAATATGTCCACCAGAAAGTTATGTGTGCCTTCGTCCTCATACTCTTCCGAGCAAGTTTTAGCATCTTCGCGCAAGAAGCGGATGGTGGTTTCATGGTCGGCTAAAAGGTGCAAAGCGTCTGGTACAACTCCGGGTTGTTCCTCCAGCCGGGTATGATCAATGAATTCTTGCAAGGTTCCAATAGCAATTCCACCCAGCATGCGCACCCGCTCAACGATCTCGTTAGAGAGATTGTTGAGCTTTTCGTACTGGGAATTGAACAGAAAATGCAACTCGAAGAAATTTGATCCAGTGGTGTTCCAGTGGGCGCTGCGGGTTTTCAGGGTGAGTACGGCCTCATTGGCCAGGATTTTATTGAGGATCTCCACAATTGAATTACGTGCATCACCTTCCAGTCCGATGTTTGGCTGGATAACGACCTGCAGCTTCATGTTTTTATCGACGATCGGTAAGTGTTTCATGTGGCATCCTTTCAATAGATAGTTTTTTGCGACAATACCATCCTATTCGAAAGGAGCTATAGATGTCCCTAAAAAAACCTATTAAATATCTATAAAATTATGGAAATTGCCTCGTTAGTTTTAGGTAACTGCTCGCTTAATTAGAATCCTGTCTCGGGTGATGATCTGAATCATGCTACCCGAGGGGCACAATAATTTTTGCGCTGACGAGAGCTGACAGGTTGCTGTTAATAGCGGTTGTTGCTTCAATAAGCTACTACGGCTGTGGCGGCTGAGTCAGCACATCTAACCCGCGTCAGCCAACAGCGGGCTTACGGGCTTCTTGCTTCAAACGCCGGTTATGGATACGCGTGCTCTTGGACAATCGTTTTAGTTTAGTCTTGCTTATTATTTTCTCTGCCATTGAATTACTCCTTATTTTGAAATGGAGTTGGGCCTTTCAATCTGAGCCGAGATGCAGCACACGCCCGGATTAAAAATCGGGTGCGTAGATCTGGCATGAACTCTTGCTGCATTCGTTCAGGCTGTCTTTATTTATGCAGACTTCTCGTTCTTGATGACGCCGATTTCTTCATCATGTGCTTCTTCCCCAGCCCGCTCATTCTTGACGACGCCGATTTCTTCATCATGAGTTACTTCTCCAGCCCGCTCGTTATTTACGACGCCAATTTCGGGCTGATGCAGTACTTCACCTGGCCGCTCGTTATTTACTCGGCCCACTACTACAGCTGTTACATTTTTAGGTGCTTCTTGGTCAGACATTGAAAATCTCCTCTGATGGTCTAATACATTAGCTTGGTTTCTTATTACTACCTACTATCCTATCCTAAATGGGCTATCTAAGTCCCTAATAAGCCCTATAAAATATCTAAAAAATTATAGGTTTTATCCAAACCCTTTCAGCACATACCCGTCGACAATCACCCCGAGCAGCCCCCAGGCTGTGCCCAGGATGGCGCCGGCCAGCACGTCGCGCGGGTAATGCGCCCCGACGTACATGCGCGTGAGGCCCACCAGCAAGGCCGTAGCGTACAGCAGGAACACTATCCAAACGCTGGGGTGAAGGTGCTGGGCCAGCAGCGTTGCCATGAAAAAGGCCTGGCTGGTATGCCCGCTGGGGAAAGATCGCCCGGCGGGCCGGAAACCAACAATGCGCGCTTTGACCAGCTTGATAAAAGGTCGCGAGCGGTGGATTAAAAACTTAACCAGCTCGACCAGCAACCATAAGGTCAAAGTGCCTAAAATAAGCTCGGAGGCCAGATAACTTTCGTTGATCAAAAACAAGAACACGGCTATTGCCAGGGTAGTAAAGCCATTACCGACCTGGGTGAAAGCTAACATAATCCGGTCCAGCCAAAGCGGGCGCCGCCCGCGCACATTAAAGAACAAGAATGCCCAGGCGTCCAGCTGCTGACCGGTTGACCAGACTAATGATATGGCCAGTAAGCTGAAAACTAACAGCATGCCTGACAGGATTTTATGGGACAGCAAACCATCCCAAAAAGCAACCCGCATAGTTACAGGTAGAAAAGCAAGAAATACTAGCAGACCGGCCGACAGGCCAATCAGCCGGGCTACCGGCTGATGATGATTCACCCAAAGTGTAAATCGCCCCCAGGTCGTTGGAATTTTAACTTCAGGCGAGGGTTGCATCATTCGTTTGATGTTCAATGATGTTGCTCGTTTCCGGCTCAAGTTCTGGCGCCGGTTGGGAAACCATGACTGCCAGGGCATGCCGGCGCACTTTGATCTGTACCCGTCCTTCTCCTATGGGAGACCCATCCACCATGACCGGCATAACAGGGTGGGTATCAATCACCACTCTGCGTACATGGTAGTGTTCGATGCGTGGGTCTTCCGGCTTGCCTTCGCCCACCCCTTGGAGAACATAGCCCAACAAATCCATCTTGGACAGGTCTGCAAAGAACAGCACATCCAATAAACCGTCACTAAAGGAAGCATCAGAGCCAATCCGATAATGAAGGCCAATTACGGGCATGTTGGAAACCAGTACAATATGGCCAAAATTATGGATCTCTTGCTTATTCTCCAATAAAAGATGGATTTCGGCTGGTGGGGAATTGACCAGTGTTGCCAGGAAATCGCCGACCCGTGCCAGGTTGCCGTGCTGTACGTCATCAGCGGATGGAAAAAGCGATGAGACCAGACCGACCGAGCAAACTTCCAAGAAAGGAGTAGAAATGTTGCCGCAGGTGGCCATGCCAACGTCCACTTTGATTCGCCGGCCATTTCGCAGAATGGAAATGGCAGCCGGAATATTGTTGGCAGGGATGCCCAGGCTGAGGGCATTGTTATTCTGTGTGCCGGTAGGGATAATCCCCAGGGTGGCATGTGTACCGGCCAGGCTCCTGGCCGAAGTAGAAATCGTGCCGTCGCCGCCGCATACCACAAACATGCGGATGCCCTGCGCCAGTGCCTCCTGGATCACCCCCGGCAGGTCACAGCCCGGTTCGATCAAAAAAGGTTCTGGAATGAGCTTCCAATCCTGCATCTCACTGATCACATCCATCAGCTGGATAGGCGACTCGCCCGTTGATCCAGATCCGGGATTGAAAATCAGCTTGGCTCGTATGGGGCGTCTACTCTTAGCACTGGGCTCTACATTCAAATGATTGTCCATGCTTTACTCTTTTTGAAAAATATCATTTCCTGAGCTTGCGACAAGCTAGATTTTAATCAACTATAAGGTCTGTCTAGAATGGAGTACCGGTAAGCGAGGGGTTGTCATGGGCAGATTTTCTGATGGACTGAGCAGGACGGCGTAGCGCAGGCCAGCGGAGCTGCTGATCATTACCAGATGCCCATGTAGTGCGGCGGAAAGATGGGATAACACACCGGCGGCAGTGTAGGATGCAAGGAATTCTAAAACCCTGTCATCCATCACCACAAACAACCAGGCATCCCCTTTCTCGGTTTCGGTCAAAACAAAACGACTGATGAGAGGGTCCAGGCCCTGCTCAGCCAGGATAGTTGGGATTACATGAGCAATGGCTTCAGCAGCCGGAAGATAACGATTAGCGCTCATAGCTACAGCCTTCCTTCAGTTGCCAATTGATGCTCCAGCTCGGCGATCCAATTTGCAATAGGTGGTTCGGCTGCATCAACAATTTCTACGTATGTCGTATTTTCACCTGGCAATACAGGCAGATTGGCCGGCCTTATTTCAGATGGAATGATCCGGTCAAGCCACGGATCATGGCCCGCAAAGCTTCCATCTATGATTGTCAAAGGGGTGGGGGTAACATTTGCAGGACCAATGCGCATACGACAAGGCCAGGGCATTGGCATAAACTGCCTGGAGACCAAAACAATTCCCAGGATGAACAACACAAGATCCAGGACCGCAAATACAGGTATCAAAGGCTTGACGATTTGGTTTACAAAAGACTGTTGTTCCCGGCTGTATTCCTGCATCAGAAGGGCAGCCTGAGTGGCAGCGTAAGGTGTAGCCGTCAAAGGAGCAGCCGTCAAAGCTGCCACGGCCTGATTGGTTTGCAAGACCTGGACATTCAGAACCGCCTGAGCCTGGGCAGTCTGGCTGCCAACCACCCGGTAGGCTGATTGGGCGGCCGCAGCAGCACTGCGCTGAGCAGCGGCTGTGGCATCCCTGGCTATTTTCGTTTGCTGGGTTATGAACTCTTGTGTGGCAGCAGCTCGGGTGATGTTCTGGCTGATAGTAGTTGCCTGGAAATCTAAAGCCAGTTGCTGGCGTTGGTTATACTGCAATGTGGACTGTGCGGCGCTATTTGCGGCCTGAGACATGTTTAGGCTGACCTCAGTGGATTGATGAGAGAGATCTAATAACTGGCTCTGGCCAGTATCGATGGTGGCCTGGGCATAAACGGAAGCAGGGTTGGGCAATCCAGAAATGTCTGGCGTGGGTGTACCAGGGCCTGATAGGATTGCAACTTCAGGTGTGGTTGCAACCGTGCTGGCACAAGCCAACATCAAAAGAGCTATGATGGCTATTATCAATTTCTTTATGATAGATTGCTTGTTTGTGTTCATTCGATAATCATATAAACTTTATCTTAATTTTGAGAGCAAGCAGGTTCTCTCTTTCGTAATTACCTGACCGGCTCTTTTTTCGTAAGATGGTTGATGTTCATCTATTATCTTATCCGAAAGCAGCTATCGATGTCCCTAATTCAATCTGTAAAATACCTATTAAAATGATCATTCGCCAAACTTATGGAAAAACCAGGTCTTTACCAGCTGTGTCAGAACCACATAACACAACAACATGACCGCCAGAAGCAGCCAATACAATGGTGGCAGTGTGACAAACCCTAGCGTGTTGGCCAAGGGTGAAACCGTCAGCCAGGCGCCCACCGCAACGATGATGAGAGATGTGCCGATCAGTGGCCAGCTGGCCCGGCTCTGGATAAATGGGATCTTGTTAGTACGGATGACGTGAATGATAAGGGTCTGCGTGAACAGGCTTTCTACGAACCAGCCGGTGTGGAAGAGGGCCGGGTTGTTCCATGAGTTGAAAACGTACAGCATAATAAAGAAAGTCAGGTAATCGAAGATCGAACTGATTGGGCCGATAAAGAGGATAAATCGCTGGATTGAGCCAATCGTCCATTTGCGCGGCTTGGCCAGCCAGTCAGCGTCGACCCCGTCAGTGGGGATGGTAGTCTGTGAAAAATCATACAGCAAGTTATTTGTAAGCACCTGGATCGGCAGCATAGGGAGGAAAGGCAGGAATGCACTGGCCCCCACGACACTGAACATGTTGCCGAAGTTGGAGCTGGCTGCCATCCTGATATACTTAATGATGTTTCCGAACACCCTGCGACCCTCCAGAACGCCCTGCTTCAGAACCAGGAGGCTGTTTTCTAACAGAATGATATCGGAGGACTCCTTGGCGATATCTACAGCGCTGTTAACAGAGATGCCCACATCCGCCGCCTTCAAAGCCGGGGCGTCGTTAATACCATCGCCCATAAAACCAACCACGTGGCCTTTGCGCTGAAGAGCACGGATGATGTGTTCTTTGTGGGCCGGAGCCAGCTTGGCAAAGACACTGGCCGAGTTCACGGCTTCGTCGAGTTCCTTTTCGCTCATCGCCTCAATTTGAGGGCCTAGCAATATCTTCTCAATTGGCAGACCCACTTCTTTACAGATATAGGCAGTAATGATCTCATTATCACCGGTCAAAATCTTGACGTCCACATTTAGATCGTGCAACTGCTTCAAGGCCTGCGTGGCAGTATCCTTGGGCGGGTCAAGGAAGGACATGAAACCAAGCAGGATCATGTCCGATTCATCTTTAACAGTATAACTGGGCTCATCCGTGGCGCCTGGCATTTCCTTGTAAGCCAGGGCAATTACCCGGAAGCCCTGATCGTTCAAGTTACTGGCGATCTTCAGTCCTTTGTCATGGTACTCGGGCAACATATCGATGGCCTTACCATCGATATCCACCCGGTTACAAAGGCTTATCACTTCTTCTACTGCGCCTTTACAGATCAGTGTATTCAACCCGGCTTTGTCTTCCACAATCACGGACATGCGTTTGCGTATAAAGTCAAATGGAATTTCGTCAATCTTGCGGTACTTTTCTTGTGCTTCTGAGGCAGGTTCCAGTTCCTCATGGTCGAGGACAGCGGCATCGAGCAAGTTCTTTAACCCGGTATGATGGTAACTATTGAGGTAGCCATATTGGAGCACTTTATCACTGGAATTTCCCTGCACGTCCAGGTACTTCTCAAGTACGATCTTTCCCTGGGTGATGGTACCGGTCTTGTCGGTGCACAATACATCCATCGCTCCGAAGTTCTGGATGGAATTGAGGCGCTTGACAATGACTTTCTTCTTCGACATGTCGAGGGCGCCCTTGGACAGGTTGACCGTCACGATCATGGGCAGCATTTCGGGGGTCAGCCCAACAGCTACTGCCATGGCAAACAGAAATGCTTCCAGCCAGTTGTGTTTGCTGAAACCATTGATCAGGAAGACAGCCGGAACCATAATGGCTATAAAACGAATCATGAGCCAGGTGAATTTGTTTATCCCCTTGTCGAAGCCAGTCAGCTGGCGCTCACCTACAATACTGGCTGCCAATGATCCAAAGTAGGTCTGGTCTCCGGTGTGAATAACTACCGCGCTGGCAGAACCGCTCTGAACGTTGGAGCCCAGGAAGCAAATGTTGGGCAGTTCTAACGGGTTTTGAAGGGCTGCTGGAGCCTGGCCGGCTTTTTTCTCTACCGGCAGAGATTCACCGGTGAGAGCGGCCTGATCCAGGAAAAGGTCTTTAGCGGTAAGTACCCGCACGTCGGCCGGCGTCATATCACCGGCTGCCAGCCGGATGATATCGCCCGGCACCAAGAACTTCAGCGGAACTTCTTTTTCCTTACCATCTCGCAGCACTGTGGCTGTGGTGCTGACCATCGCTTTGAGCTTTTCGGCCGCGTTATCGGCGCGCATTTCCTGGAAGAAACGCAACACCACGCCCAACAGCACCATCACGAAAATGACCAGCATGGCTCGCAGGTCGCCGGTCAGAAAAGATATCACACCCAGCGCCGTGAGCAGGATAACCAGGGGATTCTTGACGTTACTCAACAGACGCATCAGAGGGGATTGGCGTTTCTCACGGGCAATCTCGTTCAACCCATACTGCTTCGTACGAGAGTCGGCTTCAGCAGTGCTTAAGCCGATTGTTTGCGAATCAAGCCCCTTCAAAACCGTATCATTATCTGCGCGTGCCTTTTCTAATAATTGATCGGAAAAATGCGCTCCATTCTTACTAGGGGGATTATTCAGACGCTGAGTTGGGTTCAGGGTCGTTTTCAGAGTTGCCATCTATACCTCCGCGGTCGTTTATGATCTTGTTTGATGAAATCTAAATTCTGGCATTATTAATTTGCAAAGAAAAGAAAAAAATCCACGCCGAACACAATATTTTTGTATAGGTGTCGTGGATTTGTTGATAGTCCTCCGTGGAGCTGCCGTAGGTGTCATCTCACAGCAGTGGTCCACGGAGGGCATGTCTGACCTCAACGAAAAATGCTTCGCCTTCCACCAGCCAAAAGGCGCAGCAGGATAAGTAAAATCACAGCTCCGACAAACGCTACCAGGATAGACTCCAGGTTGATGCCGTTCATAGTGGCGCCGATATGCAGGAAAGAGGTGGCGATCCAACCGCCCAACAATCCGCCGACCACGCCGACGATGATATCACCCAACAGCCCTTTGCCGCCTCGCATGACCATTCCGGCCAACCAACCAGCAATCAAACCAACAACGATCCAGGAAAGTATTCCCATTTCTAATCTCCGTTTCTATTTGAACAAGGCTATCGATTGTGTTCATGCGATGGATTTATCCATTTCGCATGATAATTTTCATCACTATAAACAAGAGGATTTGTACCCCTTGGGAGTGCTGTTTTTACCAGTAATATTTCCATTACAAAGCTTCAGGCCCTTACGCCAATTGTGTGCATCACATTTTGCCGTCGGAGATGGTCGTGTGAGTTGTGCGTACGTTTCCTTCTCCACCTGGCGTCTGTTCACGGGTCGTGCGCGTGAATGAGCGCGAGCCGGGACGGTCCGCAATCAACCGGATTACGTAAGCGAAGCCCCAGAAGATCAGCGCATAAACGACCATGGCAATGAGCGTAGTGAGTTCAAGGGCTGAGCCACCGGACGTTGGCGTTGGGATCAATCCGAAGAATGGCCAAACGAACACTCCCGTGACACCGTACATGAGCACTGAAAAGCCGCTGTCCGGATTGGCCGCAATCAATCTCAATACGAAGCGGAAAGCCAGCAGAATTTCTAAAAGGGCCAGAATGCTCCAAAGGATGCGGTTGATCTGGAACCATTCCATCCGGCGTTCGGCGGCCACATCGCGCACCACTTGCTCAGTAGCAACGTAGCCTGGATGTCGTGTGACCAACGTTTCTTCACGGCGATCCACCGCCATATCATCGGTCTCGAGGTTGTCGATCATAAAAGCTCCTTTTCGTTTCCCCTGTTATTGGGGACGTGCTTACTATTTCTGGTATCCGTGAGACAGGATTACTCATTAACTCTGCCTCACGGATGCTTTGATGACCTCTACCAATAAAATTTCTTTTACCGTCTATCAATTCCTGGAACTTCTTCTGCCACCAGCTACCAGACGAAAAACAATCAGCAGCAGGATAGCTCCACAGAAAGCTACCAAGATCGATTCAAGGTTGATCCCGTTTACCGCGGCGCTAATATGGAGGAAAGTAGTACCGATCCAGCCCCCTAACAAACCGCCCAGCACACCGACGATAATGTCGCCAATCAACCCGTAGCCACCACCCCTCATGACCTGTCCCGCCAAAAATCCGGCGATCAAACCAACGACGATCCATGCAAGTATTCCCATAATAATCCTCCAAACATTTTTATATAGAATGCGTTTATTTGTGATGTGCGCAGATACTGCGCCTTACGAATAGTGGTATTTCCAGTTTCAATCAGAAGGTTTAGCCCTTCTTGGCTTTTTTCTTCGAGTCCGAGGCAGGTTTTCCACCAGATTTGCTGGAAGAGACGACCTTATCCGTATCCAGTGCCTTGACCGGCTGGCTTTCCGCCGCTTTTACTTCTAAAGATACGGCGCCACCGGCTTTCTCAACCGACAACGGTTTTGATTTTGTTTTACTTTCCTTGCGTTTGCTTACGCCTTTACGTCCCATCTATTTCTCCTTTCAGAATGTTTCATACAATCCTTGGTTTTCAGCGGTTAGGTTGCCAGACGAATGCAATGGTTTATATCCTTTCCCACCTATCAAAGGGGACCGGGGGTTTGGGTCGTACGTTCGGTGACGACCGTTTGACTGGCGCTCACTGGTGCTTGGGTCGTAGTGCGATTAGTTGTCATCGTTCGGCTGACGCCCAAAGGTGCTTGCTGAGGGGTGTGATCGTTAATCGTCGTCTGTCTGGTGCTCACGGGGCCGCGCGGGCGGTAGAAAAGCACGTACACAATCTGTGCAAGAGCCCAACCGATCAGCAGATACACGATCATGGCAATGATGGAAGAAATCTCAAACACCATGCCGCCAGCAGATAGGGGGGTTACTAGGCTTGCAAAAGGCGCCACGAAAAGGTTGGTCAGGTTGTAAAGCAGGGTTGCGAAAGGATTGGCCGCATTGACGCCGATCAACTTAAACAATACCCGTAGTGCAATTGCGATTTCGAGCAGTGCGACCAGCAGCCAGATCAATTGTGTGACTTTAAAGGTGGCCACGCGCTGCTCGCGCCCGGCTTCATGTTGTGAAGTTCTTATTTCTTGATAATCACTCATTTTGTCCTCTTTTCCTATCCTTTTTTGGCTCGCTCCTGGGAGTTACCAACCTTCTCCTGGATCTTGCCGGTTATTTTATCGATGTTTCCGCCAATTTTCTGACTGTTATTATGAGTAAGTTTGCCCCACCAGACCTTTGTCTGGCCGCGTATTTGCTTCCACTTGCCTTTCGAAACATTGTTGTTCATTGTCCTTCTCCTATCGAATGGAATGAATTCAAGCCTGGTACTATCCAAGCAGCGGCCGGACAGGTCTGAGTAAACTACCCAGCAATAAACCAACAACCAGTGCGATCGTTATTGCAACCCAGGGATATCTGGCAGCCTGCTTGCCGAAGCCGCCTGGAACTTTGTCGGCAACTTCCTGCGCCTTGGCGTTGTATTGGCTCAAGCCATGTCCAACATCCTTCTTCACTGTCGCTGCAGCGCCAACTACAGCCTCCTTGGCATCGCCTGTCATTTTTTCGAATCCCTCGCCTAATTGAGAGACATTGTCATTCACCCAGCTGGTCAAGTCTTCTTTGGCTTTGACAGTGGCCTGGCTAAAGTTGTCTTGTACTCTGGTAACCCGAGCGGTGCTGTCGTCCATCAGGGTGCTTATATCTTTTTTTACCTTAGCAGTATCCTTGCGGACTTTGTTTTCAAATTGGTGGTCATTCATCTTTTAAAATCCTTTTCTGGCTTTCGCCGTAAACTGGTTCATTCTCGATATAGGAACGTAGGATCCAGGCCATCTTTTCATGCAAACGCATAATGCTGACCAGCAATTCGAATGTGCCTTCATCCTCGTACTCTTCAGTGCATTTTCTGGCATCCTCACGTAAAAAACGAATGGTGGCCTCATGGTCAGCTAAAAGGCGCAGGATATCTGGCACAACACCAGTCTGTTCTTCCAGACGGGTGTAATTGATAAATTCCTGCAAGCTGCCGATAGCAATCCCACCCAGCATGCGTGCCCGCTCGGCTAACTCATCGGAGATATCGCTCAATTGTTCGTACTGGGAATTGAATAGGATGTGCAGCTCGAAGAAACCTGCTCCGCTCACGTTCCATTGGGCGCTGCGGGTTTTTATGGTCAGCACGGCCTCATTGGCCAGAGTGTTGTTGAGGAGTTCCACAACCGAATGGCGGACATCGCTATCCAATCCTATATTCGGCTGGATGAGGACCTGCAGCTTCGTGTTATGGCCGTCGTTCCGATTGTGTTCCATATAGCTTCCTTTCATCAGATGGTTTTTTCTTGCAATACCATCTTATGCGAAAGGAGCTATCTAAGTCCCTAATAAGCCCTATATAATATCTAAAAAATTATGGTTATTGGTTAGAAGATTTTTTTCGAGTGCAGGTTATATCCCATGCCGGGCACCGTTTCGAGCAGGTCGCCGTAATCCCCCAGTTTTCTGCGCAAGCGGCCGAGATAAGTATGTAAATAGTGATTCGAGCCGCGGTACTCTGGCCCCCAAACCTGGGTAATCAGCTCATCATGGGTAACGATGGCATCCAGGCGGTGCGCCAGTTCGGCAAGAATGGCATACTCGGTGTGGGTAAGATGCACATCGTTCTCACCGATCAGGACGCGGCGCGCTTCCAGGTCTATACTGAGGTCTCCAATCTGAATTTTTGAGTCATCGGTTTTCGCGGCGACGTAGGATCGGCGCAGAAAAGCGCGCACTCGCGCCAATAATTCTTCCTGCCCAAACGGTTTGGTGACGTAATCATCTGCGCCCGCATCCAGTGCCGCCACTTTGAGATCTTCTTCCAGCCGGGCGCTCAATACAATAATGGGCACATCCGAACGCGCCCGGATCCATTTACAAATATCGACCCCCGAAAGACCGGGCAGCATCAGGTCCAGCAGAACCAGGTCCACCGGTTCCTGTTCAAATAAGGCAAGCGCCTGGTGGCTGTCCTCCGCTTCGCTGACGGTGTAGCCACGTTTCACCAGGTTGACCCGCACCAATTTGCGGATATTTGGATCATCTTCAACAATTAATATATTCCCCATGCCTTATTGCTCCTCTTTGGAAGGTACCGCCGGGGCATGCAAAGGGACAAGAGGGATAGTAAATGAAATGGTCGTTCCCGGTGTGTTTTTTTTCTTAATCCAAATGCGGCCGCCATGAGCTTCTACCAGCCCTTTACAAATAGCCAATCCCAATCCGGCGCCTTTCGCCGAGCTATTCTCCGCATTTATGCCCCGTTGAAAAGCCCTAAATACCCTCTTTTGTTCGGCCGGTGGAATACCCGGCCCCTGGTCACTGATATTGATCTGCACAAAATCTCCCCGCACACTGGCCGAGATGCTGATTTCCGTCGCTTTGGGGGAATAGATAGAGGCGTTCCGCACCAGATTGACCAATACCTGGGCGATGCGCCTGGCGTCTACATAGACCTGCGGCAGGTTGGCAGGTAGATGATGTGTCAATGTATGCCCGCCAGTTAAGCTATTAAATTGCGGCAAGGCATCTTCGATAATCTCGTAGAGAGAATGAGGCGCCAGCGAAATCGGCAGCATGCCCGCTTCCAGGCGGGAGAGATCCAGCAGGTGATCGATGAGCTCCTGGAGCCGGTCGGCCTCCTGTTGAATAGTCTGGATGAAATCGCGCTGTTCGTCCGGCTCCCAGGTGACATCATCGGCCAACAATGTGGTGGTAAACCCGATGATAGAGGTCAAAGGAGTCCGCAGCTCATGCGAGATCATGGCCAGGAACTGGGTTTTTATTTCATTGGCCCGCTCAGCCTCATGGCGGGATCCTTCCTCGACCTCGAGCAGTTGCAGGTTATAAAGGGTGACCGAGGCCTGGTTTACGAGCACTTTAAGATGGTGCAGTTCGATATGATCGAATTGATGTTCTTGTTTGTAATAAACCAACAGACATCCGAGCCAATCCGCTAAGGCGACCAGCGGGAAGATAGCCAGGGTTCGAATCTGTCCTTCCAGCAGGAAATCACGCAGCAAGGGCGTCAAACGACTGTCGGATTGTATCCCTGTGATGATCACCGTCCGGTTGGATTGGAACAGCCCCCACAAAGCAGGTTCTTCGTACAGGCTGGTTTCAGTCAGCCAGGGAGGTGGATTCTGACTGGACAGCCAGGCGGCTTTCAAATCGACCCCGCCGGCCGGCCCAACCCGAGGATTATCGAAAAAAAGCAGGGCTGCTCGTTGGGCGGAACGAAGCTCACGTGCAGACATGAGTGTTTTGAGAACTGCTTCAGGTTTACGGGACAGGCTCATCTTGTGACTGAGGTCAAACTGCTCGCGAGAACGATCCAGGGCTTTCCGCAAAGTTTGATCCACCTGGTTTTGATCGGTGATATCCTGGGCAACACAGACCTGATAAGATGTGTCCGATGTCTCTGCACGGATCAGAAAGGTATGAACAGAAATCCATCTCAGGCTGCCGTCCGGACGCACAATTCGGTAAGAGAGGTCCAGGGAATTGCGCTGGTTATCGTCAGGGCTGGCAGACATCACTTTTACCCGGTCTTCCGGATGGACACTTTCGATCAGTGTTGCCGGATCGGCATAAAGGCTTTCGCAGGAACGACCCCAAACGATCTCAAAAGCCGGGCTGACATAGAGAATGGAATCCGTATTCAAGTCAAGTATCCAGACCACTTGCTGAATGTTCTGCAAAATTTGCTTGAGGTAAGGGTAACCCTCAAGCAATGCTTTTATATCAATTTGAGATTTTTCCTGTTCTAGCATATCCGTCATTCTTGAGGCGAAAGGTTAAAAGACTGAGCGATCATCCGCCTGGCCTGAGTACGTCGATCGTGTATCAAAAAACGTAGAGAGAAAGAAGTCATCTCTACGTTCGTAAGGTTGAATTTAAATATGGCTGGTGGAGATGCTTCGTTCTATCCAGTCACTATCGATGATTTCAAACCAATTCCAACATATATTATACACTTTTTTGTATATCAATTGGCTACGCATTGGCGCCATATTGTTAGAAATAATATAGGTTTTTTTGGGGACAATGATAGATGGATTTGGATAATATAGTAGTTGATGGAGAGGATTACCAATATCCTCTTTGTGCGTGTAAAAAAAAGCTTTATTTATGTGAGCAGTTTTTCTATAAGCTGTTTCACGGGTAACTAAGGAGGCGTTTTGTGAATGCTACATATTATTATATTATCGGCGTCGTTCTCGTATTGGTGATCATAGGTGCCATATTGGCGCCGATTTTTGCTCGCCGCAAACGTTCGGACAATTTCCATGATAAGTATGGGTCTGAATATGATCACACTGTGGAGACTATGGGCAACGAGAAGAAAGCACAAACAGAGCTGGTTGAACGGCAGAAGCATGTGGATGCTTTGAATATTCGTCCCCTCTCTGTTAATGAGCACCAGCGTTATCTGGCTGATTGGACTGCTGTCCAGGCCAAATTTGTCGACGAACCGGGTCAGGCGACTGTGGAAGCCGACCACCTGATCATGGAGGTCATGCAGGTTCGTAACTACCCGGTTTCTGATTTCGAGCAGCGGGCTGCCGATGTCTCGATCAGTTACCCTGCTTTGGTGAGTAATTACCGAGCCGCACGCGTGATTGCGCTCAAAAATGAGAAGCACCAGGCAAATACTGAAGAATTAAGACAGGCAATGATTTATTACCGCTCTCTGTTCGATGAACTCCTGGCAGAAGAGCCAGTCGCGGTAAAGGAGAGCTAGAGATGAACGGTCAATATTTTGAAGAACGTTCGAATACCTCTGACATCGTTGGGAGAGCTGATACGGGTACGAACAGCCCGGTAGTAACTTCAGATACTTTTGCCGGTAATGTCCCGCTGGATGCAACTCTTATACACGATATGCCGATGGGCGGTGGAAGCGTTGCTGCCGTGGGCCCGATGGACGTGCCTGTGGCCGATGAGGTCCCGATGTATCAGACTCCTGTCCAAAATATCCCTTTGAGCGAGACCGTTGCTCCGGTCAGTCCGATTTACCAGACGGTTGTCCCCGAGGCTCCGATGAGCGAGACGATCCATTACACAGCTGTGATGGGGGAAACAATTGTTGACGAGTCCCAAGCGAGCATGTCGACCCCTTACATGGCTCCGAAAGTTGAGCCTGCACCCTATGAAGCCCATCCTGGCTCGAATGCCGGACCATCGGCGGCTCTGCTTAATCGTGATCAATCAGAGCATTTTCGTACACACTGGAATGAAATCCAGGGTATGTTTGTGGACGATCCTCGCTCTGCTGTCCAGCAGGCGGATGCACTGGTATCGGAGGTAGTCGAACAAATCACCCAGATGTTTGCCAGCGAACATACCTCACTGGAAACACAGTGGAAGCAGGGCAATGATGTCTCGACTGAAGATCTGCGTAAGGCCTTGCAGCACTACCGCTCCTTCTTCAATCGCCTGGTGGTTTGAAAGCAGAAGAGTTAAACAATAACCTGTTAGAATTTGCAATTGCAAAGTGACCTGACCCTCATACCGGGGGCCAGGTCATTCTTAGGCGGGTAAAGAATGTTGAATTTGTAAAAAGTCTTAATACGGGGTAAGATAAAACTATCATCTAAATAACGATAAAAGAACACTCGCGTTAAGCCATTGGGTATTTCCGGGGTGCGAGGGTTAATATATGGAAATACCCATTGAGGAAACAATGCTGATCAGATATTCATGCAAGGATATGGGCTTGAATTGCTTATTTGTGGCTAAGGGCCAGACGCTGGAAGAGGTGACAAAGATGGCGATAGAACACGTGTTGGATAAACACAAAGATGATTTTAATAGTCTCCAATCGCCGGAAGAGATCGAAAAGATGAAGCAGGCCTTAGCGCGTTCCACACGAGTGGTGGCAGGGTAATATAAAAAATTTTGACATTTGATAGATATTTTATAGGTTTTTAAAGGGACATTGACAGCCTTTTTTTCGTAAAATGATCCAGAGGAAATTTTGCGAAAAAAAGTAATCATTAGTCGCCCTTCACCCGATTGGCTGCCTTGGAAGGCCCAAGGAAGTGGCCGAACTGGTGATCTGGCCGAGTTCCAATCGAGCTCCCTTTGTTACCGGTGCTTATTATCCAATAGATGGCGGCTATCTGGCTCGGTAAATAATTAGCGCGATTAAGCTCTCCTCTGCTGGCATTCTGAAGGAATGGAGAAATTATTATGTTTAACCGAATCCTGGTTCCACTGGATGGGTCGACGCTGGCAGAGCGAGCGATCCCTCACGCTGAGCAGTTTGCTCGCATCTTTGGCTCAAGTATTATTTTGCTGCAGATCCTTGATCCTACTTCCTATCATGAAAACCCGAATGCTGTAGATCCCTTGAGCTGGCAAATTCGAAAGGCCGAGGCCGATATGTATATGAAAGGGATCGCTGCACGGATTCGTGAAAACATGGGCGTAAGCGCGTCTGATTCCAAAGATATACATAGCTCACAAAGCACAGGCCAGGATGAAAAAAAGGCCCACGTAACCTATTCGATTCGGGAGGGCAAAACGGCAGAAAACATCGTCAATTTTGCTCAAACAGAAGCGATCGACCTGCTTGTTATCAGCACGCATGGTTCGGGCGGGTTGAGCCGCTGGAACCTCAGCAGTGTCACTCAAAAGGTGATCAACCTGATTTATCTGCCAGTGCTCATCGTGCGCGCCTATAACCAACCCGAGACAGAGGATGCCAGGATTCGCTACCGGCGTATTCTCCTCCCGATCGACAGCTCACGCCGCGCCGAGTGTGCCCTGCCCGCCGGGATTGCCCTGGCACGTGGAGAAAGGTCCGTGCGACCGGCATCTAAGGCAAATAACCTTTTACCTCAAGACTCTGCGCCGGCTACCTCATCATTCCAAACAAAGCTGATCCTGGCCGCCGTGATCAAGCCGCCGGAAATTCCCATCCCCGAACCTTACCCCGTTGAGATTGAACGCCTCTCTGAACAATTGATTCAGGTCAGTCGTGAAACGGTTAGTAATTATGTGAATGAGATGAAAAAGCGCTTATCGGTAGATTGTGAGGCTTGCGTGGTTGAGAACAAAAGCGTAAATTCCGCCATTCAGGAATTAGCCAGCCAGGATCAGGACATCGACCTGGTCGTGCTGTGTGCTCACGGTTATACAGGGCAATCCAACTGGCCTTATGGAAGCGTGGCTCGCAATTACATGGAGCATGGCACCAAACCCGTCCTGGTCATTCAGGATGTAGTGCGATCCCAGGTTCTGCCAACTACGGCAGAAATTGCCGCCGAAAAATCCGGGGGACGTTGAGCGTGCTAAAAGACCCCACCAATCAGGCAGAGGAGCGAGAGCTTGTTTCCGGCGCGAATTCCTCTGCCTTTAAAACTGACCAGATTCGAGAATTGGTAAATGCCCTGGCAAGCAATTACCAGGATGCCAGCCAAAGCAATCCGGGCCGGTTATCGAAAAAGTTCTTGCCAGGACCCGACTTACCCGGGCGCGATCTGGGATTGTATGAATCCTGGCTGGCCGAAGCACATCGCTACTTTCGAGAAGCCTCCCATCAACAGGTATCGCTTACTTATGCCTCTGAGTGGGTGTTAGACAATTACTACATCATCCGCCAGGCCCTTCAGCAAATCGATGAGGATTTACCGTCCGGATATTATAGGCAGCTACCTAAGCTGACCGGTGGTCCACTGAAAGGCTATCCCCGCATTTATGCAATTGCACGCGCAGTGCTTTCATACCAGCATCTATTATTAGATCCAATCGAACTGCGGACCATTCTAATCCAATTCCAGGAACATGTCCCGCTGACGATGGGTGAGTTGTGGGCCTTGCCGATATTCCTGCGCTATGGTCTGATCGAGTTCCTGGCACACGCACTTATACCGGCGATTCATCCACCCAACCTTCCTGATTTGCCCGCTGTGCCTCCACATCTGCTGGGGAATGGCGACACTTTATCTTCCTGGTATATTTCCGCAGGAGAAGCAACAAACAATGATAGCGTTGCCAATATCATCCTAAGCCTGAGAGTCATATCAGAACAGGACTGGAGCGACTTCTTTGAATCTGTAAGTTGTCTGGAACAAACACTGCGGGGAGACCCGGCCGGAATATATGCCCGGATGGACTTTAAGACCCGCGACCTGTATCGAAAAAAGATCGAACGGCTCTCGTTTGCCACCGGCCGGGAGGAGAACGAGCTGGCCGAGATCACAGTCAGGTTGGCTGGCTCAGCTGGTATGAGCTTATCTTCAAATTCGGTCCGAAATTCAACCACGAACAATGATCCTGTTTTGCCATCTCGGGCTGTACATATCGGTGAGTATCTGCTTGGAGAAGGCCAATCTGTTTTAGAACAGCAAATTGGCTATCGTCCGGATGTTAAAACGGTTTTCAAGCGTTGGGTGTTCCGGCATGCCAGTACTTTTTATCTCTCCAGTATAGGAGTACTTACCGTTTTTATTCTGGTAGCACTGCTCCTTTCAACTGGCCTGCCAAAAATCCTGAATGGCTCTCCGCTGCAATGGATCATTGTTATCTTTTTAACTGCAACAATGGTGATCCCCCTGCTGACCGTATCAACCAGTTTGGCCAACTGGCTGATTACCCTGATGATACCGCCACGTGTTCTACCCAAGCTCGACTTCAAAAGTGAAATCCCCAATCCGTTCCAAACGCTGGTAGTTATCCCGGCCATGATTACCAGCCGCGAGGAAATCGATTCACTGGCCCACCAGCTCGAACTGCATTATCTTCGTAATCCTGAACCGGGGCTTCAATTTGCCTTGTTGACCGATTTCCGCGACGCTGATAGTGAAACTTTGCCCGAGGACGAAGGACTGCTTAAGTATGCCACTGCTAAAATCGAGATCTTGAACAGCAAATACAAATACATTGCTCCTGGCAGTAATACTGAACCTGTTCCGGATAACGGCCAGGAGGAGAGCCAGAATGGCAGCAGGCTTTTTTATTTCCTCCATCGCAAGCGCTTATGGAACGCATCTGAAGGCAGGTGGATGGGCTGGGAGCGTAAACGCGGTAAGCTGAATGAGCTCAACTTGCTGCTGCGCGGCGGCGGAAACCTGTCATTCATCCCTCTGAGAGGCGAGCTGGGTACAAGTACCGACTCTCTGCAAGCTGTGCGTTTCGTCATCACCCTCGACACAGACACTATTCTACCGCGTGGGGCAGCTTGCCGCCTTGCCGGTACGCTGGCTCACCCGCTTAACCGGGCTGTTTTCGATCAAACAACCGGGCAGGTTATCTCAGGCTACACGGTTCTGCAGCCGCGCATGGAGATCCATCCAAGGAGTGCAAATCATTCCTGGTTTACACGCTTCTTTGCCGGAGATACCGGTTTGGACCTGTATACCCTGGCCGTCTCCGACGCCTACCAGGATTTGTTCGGCGAGGGTAGTTACGTTGGCAAAGGCATTTACGATGCGGACGCATTCGAGCGCAGCGTAGACAGGCATATCCCTGAAAACACCGTGCTCAGCCACGACCTGTTGGAAGGGCTGATGGGCCGCGCCGGGCTGGTTACCGACATTACCATGATCGAGGACTACCCGCAGAATTACTTCATCCAGGTCATGCGCCAACGTCGTTGGATGCGCGGGGATTGGCAGTTGCTCCCCTGGTTGTTCAAACCCAATCGTAATGGGCTGGTTTTCTCGCTGATTGATCGCTGGAAGATGTTCGATAACCTGCGCCGCGCCCTGCTGGCTCCGGCGCTGCTGCTGATCTTCTTCATAGGGCAGATATTCCTACCCGGACTGGCTTGGCTATGGACAGCGGTTGTGCTGGTTTCTCTCGGCGTTCCTGTATTAACGGGTGCGGCCCGCAGCGTCCTACAAATTATAGGTGGCGGGTACGTAGAGATAGCCCTGCGCCCATTGGGCTGGAACTTGCTGCGCTGGCTGCTGGCGGTTGCTTTCCTGCCCTACGAAGCCTATATTTCCATCGATGCAGCTCTTACCACACTCTATCGCCTGTTGATCAGTCACCGCAACCTCTTGCAGTGGACGACTGCAGCCCAAACTGCCCGAGTCTTTGGCTTGCAAACCCGCCGGAATGTTGCCTGGGAGAAAATGGGCGCCTCTACAGTCGCGGCTGTGATTCTAGCGGCAGGGATACAGGTCATTTCTGATCTGAGCAGGAATGGGATTGCGCCGGCGCTGACTTACGCTTCAACAGTGCTGCTTCTTTGGCTGTTTTCCCCGATCATCGTATGGTGGATTAACCGGCCAATCATCAAACAGGTTGTTCCCTTGACCGATGAACAGGCAAATCTCTTACGACAGGTTGCCAGGCGAACCTGGGGCTTTTTTGAACGTTTCGTTGGTCCAGAAGATCATTGGCTGCCGCCCGATCATTACCAGGAGTCACCCGTTGGAACGGTTGCACACCACACCTCTCCAACCAATATCGGCTTGCTGCTCACCTCGACCCTGGCTGCCTACGATCTCGGTTATTTGGATCAACTGGGGTTGGCCACCCGCCTGGTTACTACAATGGACACACTCGACCGGTTGGAGCGTTTCCGCGGGCATTTTATAAACTGGTATGACACGTTAACTCTTCAGCCGCTGCACCCGCGCTATATCTCCACAGTTGACAGCGGCAATCTGGCCGCCAGTCTTATTGTCACCGCCCAGGCTTGCAAAACCATGCCGGATGAGCGCGTATTCCGTTGGGATTTATGGCAGGGTTACCTGGATACACTTTCAAATCTGACTGAGACGCTGACAGGTATGCGCAAGGCCGAGTTCGACCAGCAGCTTGAAGAAATTAACCAACGCATCGCGGCGATACACGCTGAAATCCTGGCGGTACGGTCTCAACCAGAGCGCTGGTACCCACTTTATGTGAAGGCAAGTGGACCGTTCTGGCAGGATCTTTCCAGCCGCCTGATGAAACTGGTGGAAGTGGGTCGCTCTGCTTTCGACTTGATGACATTAGGAAAGCTGCAAGAAGTCGCCGGGCAGGTTGAACGGCATCACAACGCCGTACAACGCACGATCAGTGAGCTAGTGCCCTGGATTCCCTTGTTTGAGAATCTCCCCGTGCTGTTCAATGAACCTCAATTCAACCAGAAGATGGCTGAATTGAGAGCCAATTTACCCTACAACCTTACACTTGGGCAGGTTCACACTCAGGTCGAGGCGGCTTTACCCGGTATCATCGCCCTGCGTAATTTGTTAGCTGCGGATCCTGCGCCTGTTGATTCCGTAGAAGTATCTGTCTCATTGGCAATAAACGAGCAAGAACCAATGGCACTGGCATGGCTGGAAGCGTTAGGCCAGGCTCTGAAGCATGCGGATACAAATTCGAGTTCGCTGGTAGCACGATTCGCACTCATCATGCGGCGAGCTGAACAGTATGTGAACGAGATGGACTTTCGCTTCCTCTATCATTTGCAGCGGCGTGTCTTCCACATTGGTTTTAACCTCGAGGCCGGCCAACTCGACCACAACTATTACGATCTGCTGGCCTCAGAGGCACGTATCGCCTCGATCATCGCCATTTCAAAAGGAGAAGTGCCGCAGTCTCATTGGCTGCAGTTGAGCCGGCCGGTCACGCGGGTGGAAGGTGCATACGTTTTGCTTTCGTGGAGCGGGACGATGTTCGAATACCTGATGCCGCCGCTTTTTTTACGCTCCTACCCGGGTACTTTACTGGCAGAAAGCGCCAGGGGAGCAGTCCTACACCAAATTGCTTATGGTAAAGCCAAGAATGTGCCCTGGGGCATCTCTGAATCCGGTTTTTACCGGTTCGACGCCAATCAGAATTATCAGTACCGCGCATTTGGCGTGCCCGGGTTGGGCTTCAAGCGAGGTTTGGGTGATGACTTGGTGATTGCCCCGTATGCCTCCCTCATAGCGATTAATTATGACCCCGCGGCTGTGGTTCGCAATCTGGCCAACCTGATTGCACACAATATGATCGGGTTATACGGCGTTTATGAGTCGATTGATTTCACAACGGACCGGCTGCTGTTGGATGAAACTTCTGAAGTCGTGGGCGAATATATGGCACACCATCAAGGCATGATCTTAATGGCGATGGTTAACTTCTTTAACCATGATATTATGGTGCGGCGCATGCACAGCGACCCACGCATCCAAAGTGTTGAGATGCTCCTGCAGGAGCAGGTGCCGCAGGCCGTACCAGTGCAAGACCCTTATGCCGAGGATGTGAAGGGTGTGCAGCGTTTAACCGTTGCGCCAGTTGAAATCATTCCCTGGAGTGTACCGGTACAAACCCCCATTCCCCAGGTCCACCTGCTCTCCAACGGAAGCTACAATGTGCTGCTTTCCAATATGGGTGGTGGATACAGCTCCTGGCGTGATATTGACCTGACACGCTGGCAGCCTGACGGTGTGTTGGATTCATGGGGAAGCTGGATCTATATCCAGGAATTGGAAAAGGAACCACAAAAGAGACGCAGATTGTGGTCTGCCGGCTACCAACCTGTTCCAGGAGACAAGGCGGTAATTCAGGTAACCTACTTTGCTCACATGGCTGTCTTCGGCCGGACTGAAAATGGCATCACATCCACCATGGAAGTTACCATAGCGCCAGAAGACCCGGTTGAGATTCGCCGCATACACCTGCACAATAACCACGATTACTCCCACAACCTGCGTCTGACCTCCTATGGCGAGGTGATTCTGGCCGCCCAGACGGCAGATGCTCGCCACCCCGCCTTCAATAAGCTGTTTATCGAAAGTGAGTTCGTGCCGGATCTTAATTTGCAAATCTTCATCCGCCGTCCGCGCTCCAATACAGAAACAACCTTGCTGATGGGCCATATGATGGTTATCGAAGGTAAGCAAATAATCGCACGGCATGAAGCAGATCGGTATCGCTTTATTGGCCGTGGTCGCAGCTTACACAGCCCAGCTGCCCTGACTTCGCAGGAGTACCTGACCGGCTCGACCGGTGCGACACTCGACCCAATCTTTGCTCTTGGACAGGAAATCGCGCTGGATCCGCATGAAAGTGCAAATATAGCTTACCTGACCATTGCTGGGGAGAGCCGTGAAGCAATTATTGCGCTGGCCAGACGGTACAGCAGCTGGACTCTGGTCGAGCGCTCCTTCCACCAGTCTAATATCGCTGCCCAAACATGGCTGGGCAAGCAAGAAATTGATACCCAGGCCTTCAAGGACACCCTGCAGATCCTTTCAGCGTTGATCTATTCATTCAAGGCGGTGCGTGCTGCGCCGGAAACGCTCGCAGCCAACCGGCTCGGACAGCCTGGGCTGTGGCGTTTTGGTATCTCTGGCGACTATCCCATCCTATTGGTAGAGTTGGACAATCCAAAACAGGTCGACTTGGTGAGGGAAGCCCTGCAGGTGCACACATATTTGCGCAGCCGCCGGTTTATGATGGATGTGGTGATTCTCAATCGCCAGCAGACCGATTACGGCGCTGAATTAAATGGAATGCTCTACCGCTTGATCAACCGAATGAATGGTGAAGAGTGGTTAAACCAGCGCGGAGGAATCTATATCCTGTATGGCGACCAGATGGGGTCTGAGGAAAGCAAACTGCTCAAATCAGCCGCGCGAGTGCTGCTTATTGGCGCCAATGGACCGTTGAGCAGTCAGATGCCGGGCTATTCAATCCCGGTGCACCATTTACCAGAGTTTACGCCAACCCGGCAGGCAGAAGTGGCTGCGAGAGCAGCGTCTATCCCTCAGGCTTATCCTTTGGGGAAAAGAAGTGAGCTAAAGTTCTACAATGGTTACGGAGGCTTTAGTGCGGATGGGCGCGAATATGTCGTCGACCTACCAGCCGGTAAAAACACCCCGGCCCCGTGGGTTAATGTAATTGGCTATCCGGAATTTGGTTTTATGGTCAGTGAAACTGGCAGCCAATGCACCTGGGCATTGAATAGCGGTGAAAACCGCCTGACCCCCTGGTCAAATGATCCGGTGCGCGATCCAACCGGCGAAGCGCTTTACTTGCGAGATGAGGAAACTGGCGAGGTGTGGACGCCCACGCCCCTGCCCTCCGGATCAGGTCAGCCTTACCGCGTAACTCATGGAGCGGGTTATACCATCTTTGAGCACAGCTCCCACGGCCTCCGTCAGCGTCTTTCTCTTTTTGCCAGCCCGGAAGACCCTGTCAAAATTATTCATCTGACAGTAGAGAACACCTTAGACCGTACTCGCCGGATTACTGCTACGCAGTATGTCGAATGGGTTTTGGGCAGCACTCATGCCACAAGCCAGGCCTATATCATTCCGGAATATGACTCAGCCCTGGAATGTTTAATGGCCAGCAACCCCTACAATGCCGAATTCGGCACAAGAGTGGCGTTCCTGATTGCCAGCAAAACGGTGCACGGGTTGACCGCCGATCGTACGGAGTTCCTGGGACGCGGCGGAACAGCCGCCTTCCCGGCGGCTCTGCATCGTCTGGGACTGGAAACCCGTATCAGTCCTGGTGAAGATCCCTGCGCGGTTTTGCAGTTACACCTCGACCTGCTGCCTGGCGCCAGCGAAGAGATTTATTTTGTGCTCGGACAGGGAAATGATAAAGATCACGCCCTGTCCCTGGCCAAGAAATACCATACCCCGGCCTACGTGGGTGCAGCCTACGAACGCACGCATGTATTTTGGGATCGTTTGCTCGGCACTATTCAGGTACATACCCCCGAACCGGCCAGCGATTTGATCCTTAACCGCTGGATGTTATACCAGACCCTGTCTTGCCGCATTTGGGGCCGCACGGGCTTTTACCAATCCAGTGGAGCGTTCGGTTTCCGCGACCAACTGCAAGATGTTATGGCCCTGCTGGCTATCGACCCGGCCATCACACGCAGCCAGATTATCAACGCAGCTCAGCGCCAGTTCGAGCAAGGAGACGTGATGCACTGGTGGCATCCGCCATCAGGTCGTGGAGTGCGAACGCGTTTTTCGGACGACTTGCTATGGCTGCCTTACGTCACCGCTCTGTATGTTGAAGTAACTGGCGACAAGAGTCTTCTTGATGAAAAGGTACCCTTTCTTCATGCCCCGGAACTTGCGGAAGGTGAGGACGAGCGCTATGGCAAATACCTGCAGACAGAGCAGACCTTCTCATTGATGGATCACTGCTTACGTGCAATCGAGAAGGGCGCCAGTACTGGTCCGCACGGTCTGCCGTTGATCGGTACCGGCGATTGGAATGACGGCCTGAACCGCGTTGGAGAAAATGGGCAGGGCGAGAGCATCTGGTTGGCCTGGTTCTTGTGCGATGTATTAAAACGCTTTGCCACGCTCTGTGAACAAAATGGAAAAGTCGAAACAGCACAGCATTTCAAGTCAATGGCAGAGGTGTACGCAGCTGCGGTAGAGAGGTCCGCCTGGGATGGGGCCTGGTACCGGCGGGCTTACTATGACGATGGGACGCCGCTCGGTTCGATCCAGGAAACAGAATGCCAGATCGATACAATTGCCCAATCCTGGGCAGTCCTGAGTGGGGCAGGCGATCCCCAGCGCAGCAGCCAGGCCATGCAATCGGTGTTGGACCGTTTGATATGCCCACAGGAGCGCCTGTCACTGCTCTTTACGCCGCCATTCGACAAAACCCCGCATGACCCGGGCTACATCAAGGGCTACCTGCCCGGAACTCGTGAGAACGGTGGGCAGTACACGCATGCTGCCACCTGGACTGCCTGGGCTTTTGCAAGCCTGGGGAATGGAAAGCAAGCTGGGGCGCTGTTTGACCTGCTCAATCCCATCTTTCAGTCTGACAGCGCAGAAAAGGTCGCTGTATACCGCGTCGAGCCGTATGTGGTTTGCGCAGATATCTACAGCAGAGCACCCTATGTGCGCCGCGGTGGCTGGACCTGGTATACCGGTTCAGCGGCCTGGATGTACCGCCTTGGTCTGGAAGCTATGCTTGGCTTCCACAAAATTGGAGATACCATTCACATTAACCCGGTCATTCCACCGACCTGGGATGGATTTGAGATTCGTTATCAATTTGGAGAATCTGTGTACTTTATTCAAGTACACAACCCCGAGCATGTGGCAAGCCATGTCCGGCAAATGCTGCTGGATGGGCAGCCGCTGAAAGGATCCATTCCGCTGGTCGACGATAAACAGAAACATCAGGTAGTTGTGACAATGGGAGATTCTGATCATTCCTTAGTTGACATGAATATTTTCTCGTGCTAATGTATAGATAGCCCATTTGTAGTTGGGCATTACATCGATAAGTATAGCATTCCAGCGCCCCTACAATTGCAGGGGCGATTGCGTTTTTTATTAACCCGAATCGAGGGGGCGGGTCGTCGATTACTGTTTTGACCAGTTACTGGTAAACGAGAAAGATAGGTAAGCATGTTTAAGCATATCCTTGTTCCCTTAGACGGATCCCTCCTGGCCGAATGCACCCTGCCCCATGTCATAGCCTTTGCCCTGACCTCTTGCGCCAGGGTCACGCTCTTGCAAGTATTAGATCGGGAAGTTACCTACGGCCCAATGAAAGTTGCTGATCCTTTGGATTGTGCCATCCGCAAAGCTGAAGCTGAGGTCTATCTGGAGGACGTCTGCGATCGATTACGTAAAGCAGGTTTGCAAGTTTCGACTGCTATCATTGAAGGCCGGGCTGCTGATGGCATCATCAATTATGCGCACGATAACAACGTTGATTTAATTTCACTGAGCAGCCATGGACTAAGCGGTTTAAGCGGCTGGAATATCAGCAGCGTTGTTCAAAAAGTCCTCTATCGCGCTCAGGTATCTTCACTTCTTATCCCAGCCTACCGGCAAATCCAAATGGATTTGACAGGTTTTCACTACCAGAAGGTTTTTGTTGGATTAGATGGCTCCCACAGAGCGGAGTGGGTTTTACCAGAAGCTTTAGAATTGATTGCCTTTCACCATGCTTCACTCCTGTTAGCCCATGTAGTATCCAGGACAGAAATGCCCTGCCACCTGCCTCGTGATAAAGAAGTGGTTGACTTGATAAATCTAATGAACGAACGCAACCGGCTATATGCAGAAATCTATCTAAAGGAACTTTGCTCTCGGCTGCCCGCAGATTTGTATAACATCAAAACCTTTCTTGTGATGAGTGAAAATCCGATCGATGCTCTTCGCGACCTGGCGGAGCAGGAAAGTGCAGATCTGGTGATATTGAGTGCACATGGTGGTTCGGGTGGTTATAAAAGGCTGTATGGCAGTGTGGCCTTGAGTTTCATCAGCTATTGCACCACCCCCATGTTGATATTACAGGATCTAAACCCGTCTATGATCGTGCCTAGCCAGGCTGAAATAGCAACCGTAGAGCTGCCAAAACATTAGCCTATGCTCATGGTTTCGAATGGATGCCATGTGGATTATCGATCTATTTTCGGAAAGGTTCTTAGAGTTTATCTGACAGTTATGTTTACAGCGAAGGTCTGAGCGGGTGGTACATCTTTCTCAAACGGCCGGTGGTAGATAAGTTTCAACTCCATCTGGCCGCTCCCAACCGCTGCAAAGCGCAAGCTAATCTTACCCCCGCTGCCGATCGCATTGTTGGATGGTTTAAACTCCGGCTCGCCCAGCGGTTGCAGGATGGCGCTGTTTCCAACACCGACCTGCCACTGGAAGCCGGTAGTTGGATTGCCGGGCAATGTTATTTCAAGTTGATCGCCGGCGCGCAGTTCAATCGAGCGGCCGTTATCGGCTTCGCTGAGTTGCCTGGTCGAGGCTCCGGGTGAGGGTTCAGCGCCGCATGCGCACAACATTCCGATGATGACGATCAGGATCACGGGCAGCATAAGCATTCTCGGCTTCCTATCGCTGGGCCGGCTCACTCAGCCGGTCCCAGCGATGCTCTGATCAATATCCTTTGGGCTAGAGACCAAACATTTTCGTATCGACCCACTCGCTCTTGAGCAGCGACCACCAATCTACGGCCAGCGAATGCAGCACGTAGTCATATGGCAGCCAGCCATAACCTGCGTCGCCCCAACCTGTGCCCCACGAATTGCGGATCAGCAGTGCGCCCACCGTCTCTTTTGCGCCCGGGCTGGTGTTCTTGATATGCATGGCGTCATCGAAACCGACCGCCACCACCGCGTGCCCGCCAGCGACTTGTTCACCGGGCATTGGATATGGAAACTTACCTGTTGAAGCAGCCTGGACGTAAGAGCTGTAGACAGTGAAACCAAACATGGAAGGCAAATAGGCTGTCAGAAACAGCTTGATCAGGCTCAACAGCGTTGCCGGCGAAACACCGGGAGGATCGAGGCGATAGTAGCGGATCGCCTGATAATTCTGTGCAAAAGCGTATTCGAACGCGTTCGGCTCTTGATCGAAGTCGGGTTGGACGTCTGTGTACGGCCAGTATTTCTCAGGCGGCGTGCCGAACAGGGTTAACGCTCCCATTGTGGTGCGCAGATACGCCCCGGTATCCCCTGTCCAGCCCAGCAGGTCACGCGTCGTTTTGTAGAGGAACAGACGAGAAGCATCAATGTACGTGCCAAAAGAGCGGTTTTCGAAATATTCCACAATGCCAACACCGGCATTCGCAGTGCAAGAGCCGAGATTCATCTGGTCATCGATTGCCGAGCACCACGGGCGCAGATCCATCGTGGCCGCCAAAGCCGGTGCGGACGTTTTAAGAACGCCTACCTTGTTGAGATCTGCCTTCACTGACCGTTGCCCCATAACTTTAAGGTGGGGCGTCACCTCATCATGATTGACCGTGTAATCGCGGAAATCAGGGTTGTCATGCAGCCAACCCATCCTATAAGTGGAATTCGACATTACATTTGCTCCTTTCTGATACAATATTGATCCAATCGACTGGAGAGTTCTACGGCGAGCAACGCTTTCGCTCAGCCCGCCCTCTTCATCACGCTAGTGAAAAAACATCACCTCCTTTGACCTGGATTGACGCTCGTCCGCTGGCAGGGGATCTATTTTACTGGCTTTACCCAGGAAATAAAAAAGGCAAATCCATCGAAATGTGGATTTGCCTCATTGTTTCCAGGTCAACGAGCCTACAGAACCCGGCGATGCCTAAACCTGGTTAAATCCCGCTATTGTCTAGACATATCATAGCACGTAAGATTCTGAATTTCAATACAAACTCGCTACCGTTTGAACTCCCCTCTTTGCCCCTCCCCTAAAATCTGTTCCCCGGATTTTGGGGTCGCGGAGCATGCCGTAGGCGGAGGCTGGGTGGGGGTGCATTTAGCCCTGTCGGATTAGAGGTCGGCTCTGGCAAGTGCTCCGGCCACCCAGATCGCTGCGATCAGAACGGCCAACACCGCCAGCAGCATGTCAGGAATTCGTACAGCCCAAATCATAGTCGTCTACCCCTCACCGTAGGTGGTTGAGGGTTCATTGTAACATTCAATACCGGACTAGATGTTCGACCGCTATCCGCAAAATTAGTACTGGTTTTTTTAACGAAGTTCTAAATGGATATGCCAGGATGAAAGTAGGTTTCGCATTCGCTCAATGTATTTTGCAAGCTTTCTACATTATTATTCTTATTAGCTATTTCTTGAATTTAAGCCGGGTTATTTCTAATTTCCAGGTATGCATGAAAAGGAACATTAATTTTATAACGTTCAAATCCAGTTTCTTCAGTAACGCGTTTTGCAAGTTTCTGTATTACTTTTTTTCTGCTTTCATCATACACAAATTCAAAGCTATTTATATCCGTTTCCAATCCTAGAAACGTTGAATCAATTAATAAATCAATTATAGAATCCACATTTGACTTAGGAATTTTGACCTTTTCTAATAATTCTTGGATCTCATTTCTTGAAATAATCTCTTTTCCACCGGCAAATTCATAAAGAAAATCTTCAATTCCATCAAATTGTGTTTCGGTCTCAGCTAGTAAGGAACTAAAAGCCAATTCGGAGTAGCTATCTTCAGCTTGAAGAATATCTTTTTCTTCAATTTTTTTGTTTTTATGATTAACAGCATTATTCAATGCATTTTTACAAAGAAAAATTAAATCCCTTGGCCTAGGAATAATCCGACTAACCAGATATTCTTTAATTGGCAAATTATTGATTTTTGAAACAAAATACTTTTCCCAAATATTGTCTATGTCAATCTCTGTAGATGAACTTAAGAATCGTTCTTCTATTATTCGTTGTAATAATTGATGGTCATTCCAATCCATTCTAGTAAAATTTAATTTATCGCTTTCTCTTGCATTGGACTTAACATAAGAAAATATATCACTTCGCAAGAAAATTATTAACGATAAATGAACCGGTGCAAATCTCATCTTTTGTTTATTAAATTCATCGGCAATAGTTTGCCCACAACTAAGTAATCCGAATAGAAAATCTGTTAAAAGTTTAATGTTTTCCCCCTTTTCCCATGCTTTATCTAGATTGTCTATTAATATTATTACTTTATTTTTAGTTTCTAAAATGTTGCCAAGGAGTTCTCGCAATTCGCCTAAAATCTTAATGTGGAGTATTTCACTCACCTTGGCACGCTGTTCTCTAATATTGAATTGCAAGTTTAATCCGCATAAATTATCAATAGCATATTCCATTCGCCAGGTAAAATCTTGTTTTATAAATGGTTGATTATTTTCAATAAATGTTATTAAATTTTTCTCCTTTTCTGTGGAATCTATATATGAAGGCTTATTATTAATATTGCTATAAACAAGATTCGCCAATTCAGTATATATAAGAAATTTCCATAAGCTTTCAATCAGATAACCGGGGTCTGCTTTCGTAATGTTCGAACTTAATAGACGCAGTACACCCTCAAGTTCATAATCAATGGGCTTAATAATGCACACTAAATTTCGTTTATCTAATTCGAGTTGCTTAGCGATTTGGAACAAATTCGCCGTTTTTCCGCTCCCCTTTCGACCAATATATATTAAGTATTTTTCTGCTTTTAGAGCTTGAAAATAAGAAGCAGTAGTGACAAAATAATCGCTTAATTGCTGTTCTTCATTCTCAGCCACATATTCACCGATATTAATTTTTTGCAAATCAGCCATCAATGCTAAATTTGTTTTTCTTTCTTGCCCTTCTTCATCAATAGTAAAAAATTTATTTTTAACCCAAGGTAGCCAAGTTTCTAATTTAGCCTTTAATTCAGAAGCAGTTTCATGAATATAAAGGAGGTCTCGAAAATCAATTGGCGAATTAAATGGTGAATGGGCTAACATTAGTAGCGGTTTACCAAGACCAAATGCTATTCCTGAAATGATGGAATATTTCGAATTTTGTATTAGTCCGATATTTTCTTCTCTGTCTTCACTTATAAAATGGGCTATTACTCCAAACGAAGAATAGACATTTTGAGCATACCAGATTAATGGTTGCCCAGATATTTCTTTGTTGTCATCAACTACTAATCGTATTTTCGACTCTTTTAAACTTCGATTAAGCTCAATGCTAGCATCAGTATTTACTTCGCTTTTTAAGTAAAACAAGAATGGCTTTCTATCCTGATATTGAGATTCAAGGTTTTCGAAAATCCTTTTATAAATGGTTGACTCTAAATCTAGATAAGGTTGTTCTATAAAGAAATTTCTTGTAAGATCTACGGAGTTTTGATATGCCGAGTATGCAATAGTTGATAATAACCCCAATTTTTTATAATTCTTTACAGATTCATCTAAAGATGTGTCCAGCGTTATCCAAATTCTTTTATTTCTTGAAATCGCATATCCAAGTTCAAATAAAACGTTCCTATTTAAAATTGTTAAATCACAGATGAAAATATCACAATCATCTATTGATTTACATATTTCAGAAATGATTTCCTTCCCAGTGTTATTTAATGTTTTCCACCCAACCATATTGACATAATCACTTGCACAGCCATTTACATTGGATATAAACAATTCAATGGATTCTCCCCTATCAAGAGGCTTCTCGGGATATGCAACAAAACATTTTGCACTTGTCATTTCCATCCTCCGACAATCCAGTATGTGGGGGGCGTTGGCAATACGCCATCCCTCTTGCCTTACTTTTCGTAAGCTATTGGGTTATCTTTCTTGTTTTCACCATTCCATCCCGCACATAATATCCCCTCAGGCACAATGAAAATTATTTGAGGCTCTGCTGTTACAAGAATTGGCAAACGGCGGTAAATAAAAGAATATATCCCACCTGGAATAAACGAATGCCGATAATTAGGCATAAAAATATTATAGCAGTTTTGCGATTTTTGTCGCGTTGTCAACACATCCTACTTAACTAATGGAGATGGATCGCCAGAAACGCATTTCAGTTTTGTAATGTAATTGCATATAAATTTGATCCAGGAAATGTTCAATCTCTTTCGTGTCCCATCCATAAAGTCGCCATAAACACCATAGTACTTTTGCGAATGACGTTACAGATATATTGCAAAGATACATGGCACTTTCGGGATGAAGGTGCTTTTCAATGGCATTTGTATCCTGTCCTTCTGGGTTTTCTACATCGTTGATACGAAACGCAATCTTCCATAGGGCCCAATGATGACCATGAGCAATTGCTGATAAGAGCCGATAATCTGCTTCTCGATCTAAAGTTGTTCCAATCAAATCTATAATGCTTGGCATACGTAAGGCAATGCCATTAATATTTCCATTCTTATTCAATAGTCGAGGATAGCCAAGTGAGACGGCGTCTTGTTCTACCTTTATTATTCTCTGTTGCGCCATATCTATTTCCGTTTGCATTTTCTTTAAATCTAAAAACTTGATTTGTTCAATAAACCCTTCATAACGAAAAGCAAAACACCTTCCTACTCGAGTCTTTGCATCAATCGTAGGATCAAGAAACCAAACGGCGATAGCACATGACTCTAATAAACCACGCACACATGTCCAGGGTGCAATGGTCTTGGCTGGTTCAGTCATAGAATCAGCAAAAGCCATGAAATGATCAGCCGCTGATTCCATTGATAATATTCCCCTATAATGCACATCCTTAATAAGTACTTGATTTGAGAAACTATTCCGTTCTTGAACTGCAAGAGATCCGGATGCAGGTTCATTATTGTATTTGTTATAAATCTGTGCTGACCCATCAATTAAATTATGTACAGTAGAAAGCATATTTAGCACGTCTTCATATGTAAATTTTGAAATTGTGTTCCTAATCTCAGACATATAAAATTCCCTTCTTGTTTCTTAATGCATTGCCCCTTGACCTTGATCCATTTGATGGACACCGAATTGAGGTCGATCCTAATAATTGGTCCCGAATTCAGCTCGGGATAAACACCTCGAGCCGAATGCAACTTGACGGTATTGTAAAACCCTTACAAAAATCGGATCTGCCCTTATTTTCACAGCGCTTCCAAAATAGCCTGCGCCACGCCATCTAAATTCTTCAAAACCTCGTCGTTCCAGAAACGCAATACCCGGTAGCCCTTGGATTTAAGGAAAGCGGTACGCTCAAGGTCATATTCTTGCTGGTCAAGATGCTGGCCTCCGTCCAGCTCGATCACCAATTTCTGGCGCGGGGCGCAAAAATCAACGATGTAAGGGCCGATGGCGTGTTGGCGGCGGAAGTGGATGTCCTCTAATTGGTGCGAACGCAGCGCTCGCCATAGTCTGGCTTCGGCCTCGGTCTGGTTGTGGCGCAGTTGGCGGGAATTCGAGAAGGTTTGCGGGCTGGTGCGACGGTGGGTCATACCCCCTCCAGCTCCCCCAATTTTAAAAACCAAAATTGGGGGAGAGAAAAACAGAGCATTTCAGGCAAAATTGGGTACGGAGAGCATCTTATTATAAGATTTACAGCTTGTCCCCTCCGCTAAAATCCGGTTTTTGGATTTGTCAAAGCTGGGCCTGTAAAAATCGGGGCAATTGTGGTCGTGGATATATGGTTTTACCCCCCCGCTGAAATCCGGTTTTTGGATTTGGCAAAGGTGGGTCTTTAAAAAACCAGGTTAATGATGGTCGTGGATATATGGTCTTACTCCTCCCCCAAAATCATGTTTTTTGATTTTGGGGGAGGCGGGAGGGGGTGATCCGCTCCGGCGTGAAGGGAATCTGTCTCAACCGCAGCCCGCTGGCATCGAAGATGGCGTTGGCCACTGCTGCCGCCGTGGTGACGGTGGTAGGCTCGCCGGCGCCCAGGGCCGGTTGCTCGGGCCGGTTGATCAGCACGATCTCGATCTCGGGCACTTCGGAGAACTTCAGAATGGGGTAGCTCTCCCAATCCACGCTGGTCTGGCGGATCTGGTCAAATTTGATCTCTTCTTTGAGCGCCCGGCTGAGGGATTGGATAACGTTGCCTTCGATCTGGTTTTTCAGCCCATCCGGGTTGATGATCAGCCCGCAGTCGTGCGCCACCACGATGCGCGGCACACGTATCGTTCCATTGTTGAGATCGACCTGCACGAAGGCGATGCAGGCCACGATGGCCTGGTCGTTTTCGTAGCGGGCGAAGGCCAAACCCCTTCCCTCGACCAAGCCCTCTTTTGGAGCGTTGTGAGCGGGCGAGGAATGCGCCTGCCAGCCGGCCTGATCGGCTGCGGCCTGCAGCACTTCTCGCAGGCGCGCCTCGTGCAGATAGCGCAGCCGGAATTCCAGCGCATCGGCACCGGCCGCCGCAGCCAGCTCGTCCATAAAGGATTCGTTGGCGAAGGTGTTTTCAGCCCCACCCAGGCTGCGGAAAGCCGAGGCACGCAGCGGGCTGTCCGAGAGCGAATGTACCGTCACGCGCTGCACTGGGAAGGCGTAGTTGGTGGGTGCGTTGCGCTCGGCCCCAAAGGAGAACGGCAGCGGCGGGGCGCTTTCGCCCGAGATCAGTTGGGTCGCCACGAATTGGTTACCAAAGCGCGGCCGGGCCACGTGCGAGGGCGACCAGACCTGGTAGTCCCAGGCGGTCACCGCACCCTGTACATCCAGGCCGGCGCTCACTTCCATCACCATGGCCGGCCCTTTTGGCTCCCACACGAACTCGTCTTCGCGACTCCACTGTACCCTTACCGGCCGGCCAACCGCCTGCGATAGCAACACCGCATCGGCGGCCACGTCATCCGAGCCGTTCTGGCCGTAGCCCCCGGCGCCTTCCATGTAGATGGTATGGACTTTTTCCTTGGGCATTTCCAGCATCTCGGCCAGCGTGTCACGCAGCGGGTGCGGGCCCGAGCTGCTGGTCCAGACCGTCACCTGCTCGGCGCTGACATCCGCCACGGCGCAGGCCGGCCCGATCGAGGCGTGGGCGTGATAGGGTTGGTAATAGGTGGCATGCACCTGGCGGGCGGAGCGCTGCAAGGCGGCGGCGACATCCCCGTTTTCGACCAGCACATTGTCCTGGGTTGGCTGGGAGCGCAGGCTGGTGAACAGATCCGCCATGGCCGGGAAGGCGGGCGTCTCCTGCCAGACCACCTTCAGCTTTTTGGCAGCCAGCACGGCCTGCTCTTCGCGCTCGCATACCACTCCGATAAAGTTGCCGCGTTGCACCACTTTGACCAGCCCGGGCAGGTCGGCCAGCGAGCTCTCGTCCAGCGAGATCAGGTGGGATTTCAAATTCGGCGGGTGCACCATGCGGGCGTGCAACATGCCGGGCACTTCTAGATCCTGGATAAAGCTGCGCTGCCCGGTAAATTTGCCTGGCAAATCCACGCGTGGCACCGATCTACCCACGATAGTGTAGTCCTGCGGGTTCTTCAACGGGGCTTTGCCGGTCACCGTACGGTTGAACTTCTTACCGCCCATCAGCTCGGCATAGCTGGTGCTGCGCTCCGGGCGTTTGGTAACAAAGATGATGCCATCTTTTACAGATAATTCGTCCGGGCTGGCGTCCAGTTTTTCCGAGGCCAACTCCAGCAAAGCGCGGCGCGCTTCAGCGGACGCTTTGCGCAGCGCTCCGCCGCTGGTCAGGATGGTCATGCTGCCGGCGGTATAGCCTTCGTTGGGGGTGCGGTCGCTGTCGCCCATCAGCATGTGGACGCGCTCGAAGGGCAGATCCAGCTCTTCGGCCACAATTTGAGCCAGGGCGGTGCGTGTGCCGGTGCCCAGTTCCACTTTGCCGCTGAAGGCGGTCACGGAGCCATCCGGCTCGATGGCCAGCCAGTCATCCAGTTGGTCGGATAAGCGTCCCCAGAAGGCTTCAGCCCGTCCCGAGCCGGGACGTTGGCCCTGGCCGCGCGGCGGCCAGTTCGGGTTATTGCTCATTGCTCACCTCCCCACATCAGCTCGGCGGCCCGTTTGACAGCCCGCAGGATGCGCAGGTGGGAGCCGCAGCGGCACAAATTGCCGTCCAATGCGGCCCGGATTTTTTTGTCGCTCGGCTCCGGGTTCGTCAGCAGCAGGGCGGTGGCGCTGATGATCATACCGTTGGTACAGTAACCGCATTGCGCGGCCTCTTCTTCAATGAAGGCGCGCACCACCGGGTGCAGTTGTCCGTCTTCGTTGAGCCCTTCAAGGGTGGTGATGGGCGTTTGCCCCACCTCGGCCACCGTCAGCTTGCAGGACTGTTTCGCTTCGGCGCCGATCAGCACCATGCAGGCGCCGCACTGCTCCAGACCGCAGCCAAACTGCGGGGCGTGCAGCCCCAGTTCGTTGCGCAGCACATACAGCAGGGGTGTATCCGCCGCGGCCTGGACGGTATGGGATTTTCCATTGACTTGAATAACAAGATCGGATGCCATTGAACTGAGCTCCTTTCTTACAAAGCGGACCGTTAATTTCCAGCTATATTGTAATCAATCCAATGGCTACCAGACAGATCAATATCCCCATCCACTGGCTGCGGGACACTTTTTCTTTGAAGATCAGGCTGGATAGGAACACGGTTACGGCCGGATAGAGAGAAGCCAGCACCACCGCCACATCCAGCCGGGTGAGTTGTTTGGACAGCATGTAAAATAAATTGCCTCCCACATCCAGCACGCCGGTCAGCAGGGCGGCCGGGTTGGAGTTAAGCGCTGGAAAAGGCAGGCGATTGATTTTGATCAAGAGCAGGCCGGTGCATAGCGCCATGCTGCGAGCGATGATCACGGGCGTGAATATCTTGCCAGGATCCACCTGGCCAATGCAAATGAAAAAGCCTGCAAAGCCGGCGCCCGCCAGGCAAGCCAGCAGGAAACCCGGGCGGCTGGCCGAAGGTGCCTTACTGGCCGAAGGTGCTTTCCTGTCCGCAGGCGCTGCCGAGACCAGCCAGATACCGGCCAATGCCAGTCCGAATCCCAACAGCTTGAGCGGGCCCGGTAACCCTTCGGTAAATCCGGCGAATATCACCGGCAAAGCTGCCCCAATCACGCCGGCCGTGGGAGCCACGGTAGCAGCCGGGGCGCTCGCCAGGCCGCGATAAAAGGTGGCAATGCCAAGCCCACCGGATATCCCCGCTGCCATGGCCCACAGCATGCCCCCCAGCGAAGGAAAGCTCTCACGCCATAAAAGCGCCGCCACAATCACGATCAGCAGGCCGGAGAAAGAAGATATCGCCAGCACGTAGTACTGGCTGCTGCGCCGGGCGGCATAGCCGCCGGCAAAGTCTCCGCTGCCCCAGGCGCAGGCAGCGGTTAAGGCCAGTACGATTCCGAGCAGGTTGGCAGGTAACATATTAACTGAGCAGCGTCTGGCCGAACAGGATCAGGGCGCTAACGGCCGAGAGCGCCAATAAAAGGTAGCGGGTGGCATTTGCCGGCAGCTTGCCAATAAAAAATGCCGAAATCAGAAAGCCTAATACCACGCCGGGTAGCAGCCACAGGGTCAGATTGAGCTCGACTGCTCCCAGGCGGCCGGCCGGGATCAGCCCCAGCAGTGCAAAAAAACCGGATAACATGAAAAAGCCTGAGAGTGTGGCGCGCAGTTTTTTGGGCTCCATCTCCTGGTTGACCAGTGCAACTGGCGGGCCGCCGATCGAAGCCAGCACACTGCCTAAACCGGAGACGAACCCGGCCAGGAGCAGGATCCAGACCTTGGGTGGGAAATGCAGCCCGCTCAGGCTGAGCGCCACCCCGGCCAGCACCAGCCCGGCCAGGATAAAGGCAATGGCTTTATGTGGAATCAATGGCAACAGATAACTTGCCAGCGCCGTGCCCGGCAGCATGCCGGCCGCCATCCAGCCGATGCCGCGCAGATCAATGCCGGTGCGGTCGCGCAGCACCATCAAGATCGTCAGCAGCAGGGCGCAGGCCAGGATCGGTCCAGGCACAAAGCGTGGCTGGTCCATCATTAAGATGGGCGAGGCGAACATATTCAAGCCCACGCCAACCACGCCCTGTAACATCGATCCAAAGGTGATCGTCAGCAGTGCGCCCAGAATCTGCAGTACATTCATCGCTGATATTCAAACGCGCCGGGGAAATCGGGCCCGACCTGTTTGCGTTTGCCGCTCCACTGCTGGATGTCGATGCGGTAGACGGCTACCGTGTCCAGCTCCTCCGGCGAGGGAGTGCGATAATCCCGGCCGGGCTGCAGGTGTGAGAAGTATTTGTCGACCAGCATCTGTAAGGCGCGCGCCGCCTCAGCCGGCTCGTCCAGGATAGAGGCGCGTCCAAAAACGACCACGCTGGCATATTCCACGCTCATACTGGCGGCGCTTTCGCCCGGCAGCAGGCGGCCCATCTGGCTGACGCTGAAGCAAACCTGCGGATTGGCCTGCACTGCCTGAAAGGTTCGCCCTTTGCGGCCGCTGTGCAGGTAGATCACGTTTTGAGAAGGATCGAAGACAAACAGGTTGGTGGTGAGGTACGGCTGGTCCTGTTGGGCGCTGGCCAGGACGCCGGTGGCTGCGCCTTGCAGCATGGCGCGAATCCAGGCTTCGTCTTCTACGGCGCGGTCTTTGCGTAAGACCGGGGCAAACGGAATGCGAGCGTTGTCATGAGTCATTTTATTTTCCTCTATGGGCCCAGAAGAATAAAAAAACAATTAACCACGGATGGACAGTGCGATCCTTCGGCACGACCAAAAAACATTTACCGCGCAGGCGCTAAGAACGCAAAAGAAGAACTTTATTTAAACAAAAAAGAATTCTTTCTTCTTGGCGTGCTTTGAGTCTTTGCGATGATCTTGTCTCCTCAGCTTCATGAGCTAAATGATCTTTACCCAATCGGGCAGGGGGCTGATCTGGTAAGACAGGATCTGGCCGGAGCGGTATTCAAAATCGTAGACCTGTGGCGGGGCGCCGGACAGCACCGGCGGGCCAAAGACGTGGATATTCGAGACCACCTCGTCCGAGCTAAAAACCCACTGCATGGGCTTCCAGGCCAGTTTACCCTCATCATTCCCGACCGCTTCTCCTTGCGGGGCAGCGGCGGTAAAGATATACAGCCCGCCATCCTGCACTTCGAAGCCGCGCCAGGTCAAAAGCCCGGCAAAATGGGCCGTGGCAAGCTGGAAGCCGGTCTCTTCGCGCACTTCCCGCAGGACGCTGGCCAGCGGCAGCTCGCCCGGCTCAATCCGTCCGCCGACGCCGTTCCACAGACCCTGGTTGGGCGGGTTGCGCCGGTGGAGCATCAAAACCTGATCACGGCGGGTCAAAAAACAGAGGGTATACGGTAATGAGAGCGCCATACCCGTCCAATTATAGAGCATCTGAAGGAAAAAAGGCACATCTGCGGAAAGTGTTTATAATTGGTAAATTCTGTACAAGCAATTATCAATTGATAATGGGGTTACTATGAGCGCTCAAAAATTCCCGGAACGTTTTGTGTGGGGGGCGGCTACATCAGCCTATCAGATCGAAGGAGCCTGGCAAGAGGATGGAAAAGGCGAAAGCATCTGGGACCACTATGTACATCGCCCATATACGACCCAAAATGGCGATACAGGCGATGTGGCCTGTGACCATTACCATCATATGCCGGAAGATGTGGCCCTGATGCGTTCGCTGGGCTTGCAGTCTTACCGCTTTTCGATCTCCTGGCCGCGCCTGCTACCGCAAGGACATGGTACGGCCAATCCGAAAGGGTTGGATTTTTACGAGCGCCTGTTGGATGAGCTGCTGGCGGCCGGGATTACACCGATGGCGACCCTCAACCATTGGGATCTGCCGCAGAAGCTGCAGGAGACAGGCGGCTGGGCCAATCGCCAGACGGTGGATCGGTTCTGCGAATACGCCCAACTGGCTTTTGACCGGCTGGGCGACCGGGTTGGTTATTGGGTGACCCATAACGAACCGTGGGTAATCTCCTACCTGGGTTATAAAGAAGGCGTTATGGCGCCGGGCCTGGCTGATTTGACGCTGTCCAACCGGGCTGCCCATCATTTGCTGCTCTCGCACGGCCGCACCGTGCAGTTATTCCGCCAGGGTGGTTACAAAGGCCAGATTGGGATTGTTTTGAATACCTCGCATTTTATGCCGGCCAGCGACAGTGAAAAAGACCGGGCTGCCTGCCAACGGGCCTATGATCAGGAGATCGGCCTGTACCTCGGGCCGCTTTATAAGGGCGCTTACCCACCCGCTTTGCTCGACTGGCTTGGGCCGCACTGCCCTCCGGTCGAAGCGGGTGATATGGAATTGATCGGCCAGCCGACCGATTTCCTGGGGGTTAATTACTACAGCTCGATGACGGTGGCTCACGATCACAACGGCGGTTTCTGGAAGAACGCCCACACCCAGATCTCTGCGCCGGGCTGGGGTCACACGGCCGTGAATTGGGGCATTTATCCGCCCGGTTTGACAGCCGTGTTGCTGGATATCAAGGAAAATTACGGTAACCCGCCCATGTTCGTTACCGAAAACGGCACGGCCTTAGAAGATAAACCGGATTCAGCCGGTTTTGTGGCCGATTGGGGCCGGGTGAATTATCTGCGCGCGCACCTGCTGGCGGCTCGGCAGGCCATTCAGGCCGGCGTTCACCTGAAAGGTTATTACGTCTGGAGTTTATTCGATAATTTTGAGTGGAGCCAGGGTTATAAGCCACGCTTTGGGATCGTGCACATCGATTTTGCAACCGGAAAACGCACTCCCAAGCAAAGCGCAGCCTGGTACCGTGACGTGATCGCCAAAAATGCGGTTGATGAATAAATTTAGAGCGGTCTGAAAAGAGAAAATAAAATGGAAACTGCCTATACCTATATCCCCGACCTGCTTAAGAGCATGAGCGCCATACCCGAAGACAGCATCATCAGCCGGGTGATCGCCAAGGGCGAGCGCCTGGATGTGACCCTGTTTGGTTTTGCCGCCGGCCAGGAGCTGACCGAACACAGCTCGCCCTACCGGGCCATCATCCAGGTGCTGGCGGGTCAGGCTCAGATCACGCTGGGCAAAGATACCCTCAGCGCCGAAGCCGGGGCCTGGATCAATATGCCGCCCAACCTGCCGCACAGTCTTAAGGCTACCAGTCCGTTTGTCATGCTGCTGACGCTGATCAAGGGAGAGTGATTTAAGCTCAACCCTTTGTGATCTTATTCATCAACCTGTCATGATATTTTGGTATAAATAGATCAATTGAGTGGCAGTCAATTGGTAATTTTGTTTGTTTAGTAAGGGAGTTGTTCGTATGAAAGCTTTGTGGAAATGGATTTTATTATTTTTCGGTGTGCTGGTGCTGGCTTTTTTGGTCGCTCTGCCGTTTTTCGTGGGTCGCTCGCTGGGCCTGGTCAGGGTGCCAATGATGTTCCTGTTTGGCGGTGGGCCCGCTTTTGCGCCGGCCATGCGGGGCGGTTTTGGCATACTGGCAGGGTTGTTCCTGTTTGGTAGATTGATCTTGCCGCTGGCGCTGATCGTCCTGGCTGCCTTCGGCTTGGTAGCCCTGTTGAGCGGTGGTACACCGTCCAGTTCTCATCCTGCAGCTGCAGATACGGCGACACCTCCGGCTGTTTCGGCGGATGTCACGCCGGCCTCCAGCGCTGCGGTCGAGCAGGCTGCAACAAAGACCTGCGCGCACTGCGGTTCACCGTTGCAGAGCGGCTGGGTCGCCTGCCCTTATTGTGGTGAGAAGGTAGATATAATTACGCAGCTTTGTTGATTTGGTAAATTCCATTAATAAAGCTGCGATGTCCTCATCGGTCTTTGCTTTCGCAGGTGCGTTTGGTTTCTCCTCCCAGGCTCTTAAGGGTTGTAAAGCCCTTGGGAGCCTACGCTTTAAGGCTAAAAGATGCTGCGCAACAGGAGCAGAAAACCAATCAGCAGCAGGGGTATGCCAACAATTGCCCCAACTACGGTCAGCGTGGCAACAATCCCGGCGATCATCAGGGCCAGGCTCAGCACAACACCGACCACCCGTCCGGTTAATCCAACGATAAATGCGATCAACAGCCAGATCGCATAAAAAGGCATTAATATCCAGGGTACATGTCGTTTTGCATTCATTTTATTCCTCCAAGAACTATATACGCAAAACGCCTATGCAAGTTGCAGATTATCCTTCAAAGCCAGATTCAATATTTATTTCACTCTCTTAGCAACACATAGGTCAACCCCATCACGATCGACCGAATAAGCGATCGGGTATTGGGGGTAATACAGTTCATGATCAAAGCGCATGGGTAAAGTGATCAGGCTTCCGGCAGGGTAAGGAACAATCTCGGGATTAATCACGGTAATATTTTTATTGGCGTACAAATTAACCAGGCCAGGATTGGAATCTGCATAGACATTTATCTGACCCTTCTCGCTTGCGTTGATTTGTTGCGTCAGTTTCTTATAGCAGGTCAGCCATACATCTATTTCGTATTTGTAAGCGGCGCCCTTGACTCCTCCAACCATTGAATTGTAATAGGTATACTCGTACGGATGTAGCTGGACGTTGGCCAGGAAACCCGGGAAAAGGATGGCAAGCATGAGCAACCCATTCATCCAGGCTCTCTTTGTTTTTTGGAAAATGAAATTGATCGATAAAGCTGAAAATAAAAATGCCCCCGGCATGATAAAGAGCAATTGGCGATAATTATCATAGATATTGGGTGTGGTAATCACAACATAAAAGAATGGCAAAAAAAACCAGACCAACGGAATGAGAATTTCGGTTCGGCTGATTTCTTTCTTTGTGAAACGGTAAACAGAAACGATCACCCCCAGCACAATTAATAGAACGGCAGGCTCTGTCAGTGATATTGCCAATAGGGTGGGCAAATAAGAGGCAGGTAAAGCACGTGAATCATAGAATCGACCCCCAAACAGAACGGTGTGGGGATCTGGAAAATCTGTGATGTTCAAAATACCGGCTATAAGATGCGGCAGGGTATCTTGCCAGAGATAAGGCCAGGATAGGAAGAAGACGAGAAATGAGGCCAGACCGTAAAACACGATCAATGGAATTGATTTCTTTTTCAGGTTAATCACCCAAACCCATATCACCAGAAGAGCTGCAAATGGACCGACTGTGCGGGTGGCGCTTGCAAAAGCCAGAAAAACGCATGCGCCTATAAAACTGGCTATAAATGCTTTTTTGTGGGGATAATTCGCATAATTGTTTACAAGTCCGGCCAGGAAATTGTAAAGGGAATTGAACTGTTTATTAAAAAATGGCTGGAACCAGAAGTAAATAATAACAATCAAGTAAAGCAGGGTGATAACCAAGAACCAGCCCAATAGCTGATTGAAAATGGTGGTGACTTTGACAGCGTAATTAGCCAAGGGCAGGTTGGATGCATGATGGGCAAACTTGACAAAGAGCCTATCCATAAAATTGGCTGGGTGCTTAATATTAATTGACAAAATAGTATTGGTAATCAATCTCCGAATAGCGTCTGCCGCAATTTCCAGTATCAGCGCAAGCAGTCCCAGGACAATACCGAAAACAGCCGCCGTCTTTGCCCTTTTTGTGTGAACAGTGCTTTTTTGAACGGGGTTCATCTGCACATCTTGCTCTGGTCGGGCCTGATCTCTAAAAACAAGGCGGGCTTGATCGGAAAAGGCAAGACCAAAATAAACAGCCCCCAGGAAAAAGACCATAAAGGGCATATCTTTCGGGTCGAACCAGGACAGGCCAAAAAAGACCGGTTGGCTGGCGAAGAGCAGCGTTGAAATGGCGGCGGCGCTGGTGCTGACCCAGCGTTGGGCTAATTTATAAAAAAAGAATATCCCCAGTAAAAAAGAGAAATAAACGATCAGATGCCAGATATCGATTGAAAGCGCCTGTGGAAAAATTAATGAAAGCAGGGCATGAATCCCGTATCCGACGATGAAAAAAGGTTGGCCATAATGTCGATAAAAATTTTGATAAACTCCCGAGCCGGGATTGGTATAGGCGCTCAGTGTAATTCCGCCAAAAAAGTAATAACTGGGTTCATCATAACTGGCGCTGAAATCTTGAAAGATCAGAAACCCCAGGATAATTCCAAATAAAAGGATAACAATAATTGGAAAATTACGATGGCGAGTAAACTTTTGTATTCGATGCATATCGAAACGGTTTCTTTGGGGAGGCAACATGAAAGATTGGAATTTTCTCTCAAACTTTTATTATAACAAATATATCTGGGTGTATTTTTGTACCCCGAGTAAGGTTATTGGCTGAGCCACTATCAGGCAATATTTTTCAGTTGAATGCGAACAGGGCTCCTTGCGAAATGGGCGTCAGATAGGCGCATTGTTCTAAAGTGAGATAGATTCCGTCTACCTGATTCCTGGTTGCCCTGTATTCCCTTGCGTGTTCTTCTGACCAGAAGAATACCGAATTCCGTCAGTAAGAATCGATGATCGTTCGCCCGGTGAAATGTTCCCAATCAACATCTGGCATAAATACCAATGCCCGCGCGTCCTGCTCATGCACTGAAAATTGCATGCCACTATCTACGGTAATATGCAGGATCTGATTGCAGTGTTTACAATTTGTTTCTATTTCAACCGATAGCCATGCGTTTCGTAATTGTCCTTGCACGAAGGACGCCGCCAGTGCGTCCTCTGCTCAGGCACCGTACAATTGTTCCCCTGAGCTGAATTTCAAATGGTGAGGTGTAGGCTCCACCGTCAGCGGGTAGGCCCAGGCGACGGCGTTTTGCTCGTTTCGCGCCAGAAAGAAAAGCTTACTTTCCAGCTCTTCCAAAATCTGCTGAACGGATTCGAGCGGTAATTTCAACTTTTCGGCGATATACTCCGGCTCTAAAGGCATTTGCCTGTCTACCAGTTCTTTGACTACAAAATACCGCACTCGCTGGTGTGCATCTGTCATGAACGCTAACCTTTCCTGGCTATGTTCTGGAATTTGCGTCAGATGCTTTTTCCAGGAGTCCTGTGGTATTTCCAATATTTGCCGGCCTCGTCCAAGCAAAATCTTTTCATCCATCCCGATTCCCTCCAATTCTGGTTTAGTCCGGCGGGTTTACCTCAAACATGCGGTGGCTGGCATCCGCCCCATAATCCATCCCATATATTTGCTTAATTGCCGTAATCTTTTCCAGGGTCTCTTCACTGAAAGCGGATTTTCCTTCGAAGGCATGCAGCACAATTCCTTCCAGAAGATCTCCCAGCGATAGATCCAGATATTCGGCCAGGGCTTTGAGCACTTTAAGCATTCTCTCTTCAATTCGAACGCCCGTCTGGACTCGTACAACCTGATATTTGTGGGAATTCAATTCGTGCGGACTATTTTCTTTGGACATATCCCTGACCTTTTTGCTATTTGCGACTCTTTGGCGCAGAATGTTATTTTGGTACAATGATAACATAATAACACGGAATTACCCTCCGGTCAATAAGTGTTTTTTATGGTCGTTGCGAGCGATTTTTGCGAAGATCTCCCTCTCAATTATTTAGGAGTAACTTGACAAATAAACTAAGCAATATACAATAAGACCAGAATCTGGATGGGGGTGTGGTCAAAAGCTTTTTTTTGTTCAAATCCTATGATAAAACCTGCCATCAATTGGTAATGGGAGACGTTTCATGAGAAAAGTGGTTGCATCGGAGTACGTGTCATTGGACGGCGTGATGGGTGATCCAGGTGGCGGCGATAAAACCAGGCGCGGCGGTTGGAGCTTTCAATTCTGGAATGATGAAGCGGCCAGGTTTAAATTCGACGAGCTGTTTGCCAGCGACGCTTTGCTGCTGGGGCGGGTAACCTATGAAGGTTTCGCCAAAGCCTGGCCGAGCATGAAGGACGAAGCGGGTTTTGCCGACCGTATGAACAACCTGCCCAAGTACGTCGTTTCCAAAACGCTGGACACGCTTATCTGGAACAATTCAAGACTGATCACCGGAAATATTTCCGAGGAAGTGACCAAACTGAAGCAGGAAGCCGGGCAGGATATCCTGCTGGCCGGCAGTTCCAGGCTTTTTCAAACCCTGATGCAGCGCGACCTGATCGATGAGTACCGGCTGATGGTGCATCCGGTCGTGCTGGGGGAAGGGAAGCGGCTCTTTGGCTCTGAAAGCGATATGAAGGTATTGCGGCTGGTAGATACGAAACAGTTCAGTTCAGGTGTGCTGGTGCTGACTTACGAGCCGGTACGTATGTAAGTGCAGAGATAGAGGTAAGACAATAATTCGTTTCATATGAACTGTAGCGCTGCCAGAGATGAGCCAAAGTGGGAGGCTATCTAAAAAAAGAGGAGCAGGATTTGCAATTAATATGATATATATGATATAATATATATAATTATATACCGGTATTCAGATCGAAAGGAGAGCTTAGTGATGACAGCAAATCGAAAACCTGATGAAAATGAAGAAATCGGTGTGGTCAATAACGAGCGGGCTGGAGAGGAATCCGCCTTACCCGAAGTTGGCCTGACCCATAACGAACGGCCGGGTGAAGTAGGCCACGATCCAGAAGTTGGTATCGTCAACAACGAGCGACCTGGAGAGGAAGCCAGACGGGAAATCGGCGTGGTCTATAACGACTCGGATTCCGACAGCGAATCCTCGTAGACCTGACCGATCCATTCACGAATTCTATTTCTCCACCGCTGTGGCAATCTGCCGCAGCGGTATTTATTTATATAAGCCAGACCTACGGTTGGACGACCACCACCACGCCATCATCGGCCCAGTTGTAGACCGTTTGGGCATCGGCCAGGGTCATAATGATGCAGCCGAAAGAAGCCGGCTTGCCCAGCACGCTGCCCCACAGGCGCACACCGCTGGAGAGCATCGGCAGGCCGTGGATGCCGTTCATAAAGCCCGGGCTGGCTTCGTAAATGCCCAGGAAATTGGGCATGTACAAATCCCAGATGGAGGCGTAGGCATTGGGAACGTGGCTCTGCACCTGGAAGACGCCCGGCTGGGTGGGCGATTTGGCGATGCCGGTGCTGATTACGTATTCCTTGAGCAGGCTGCCGTTCTGGTAAGTCCACAGGCGCTGCTGGGTGATGCTGATGACGATGCGTTTGTTTGGGACGACCGGCAGCGGCAGCAGGTCGTTCTTGGAAGGGATGGTCAGCGTCTGCCCGGCGTATAGCTTATTGGCATCGAGCCCGGGGTTGGCCTGCAGAATTTTCCAGGCCATCATCTGCTGATCGAAGGAAATGGATAGGAGAGTATCGCCCGGTTGCAACACGTATTGGGTGGGTTGGTAGTGTACGAACACGCTGAAAGACTGGCCGGACTGCCAGGTGTCCGTCAGCGCGTCCAGGTTTTCAGGCGGCTGGATGGTCTTGCCCGAGCCGAGACCGGCGGGCTGCCAGGTAGTCAGGTATTTAAGGAACTGGTTCGGGTCGATGGTGATGAGTGGGTCGCCGGTGGGGTTCTGCACCAGCACCCAGGGGGCCAGGGTTTCGGGAGGTATGTTGGCTTTGATGGTCTTATCGCTAATGGCATCATAGACGTTGATTTTGAGAGGACGGCTCAACAGGCCATTTAATTTATCCAAAATGGGCGAAAGATCGCTGACCGTGGGTGCTACCGGTTTCATCTTAAGCGGCACATAGCCGCTGGTCATCACCAGGGTAGGGTTGGCGCTGATCTCAGCCAGGGTGGCATCGATGTCGAGCGTGCTGCCATTTTGGCCGGGCACTGCCTGCCATTGTCCGTTCTGGTAGGTCAGGCTGGCATCTTTGGCGGGTTGTTGGACGGTGGCTGCCCAGCTTTTTAGTTTCAGGCGGGCAAAGTCGGGGTCAAACTGAACCACCGGGTTGACTGAAGGGGCATGGAAAGTCAGAATGCTGAATAGTTGGCTACCGCCATTGCTGCCCCGGCCGATGGCGTAGGCGGATTGGGCGGTGGCCTGCGGGTCGAGCCACAGGCCGAAGTCAAGCGGGTCGGCCGGCCAGAACTTCTGCCCGTCGCTGGCGACCAACAGTCGCTGGTTCCAGGATTTATCGAGGGTTTGCTGAGACTGTTTAACGGTCAGGCCACCCAGGGAAGTGCTGCCCACTTTTACACCGGGATAGACCAGCCCGAAGGCCTGGAAGCAGAAATAAGCTGCCAGGAACAGCAGGAAGGGGGCCATCACTGCCAGCAAGGCGCAGCCGCCCAGCGCCAGAGCGGTATTGGTCGAAAGCGCGGAACCTGCTGTGGTAGTACCCGGGCGTCCCCGTGAGGGGCCAGCGGCAGGAAGTTTTACCCAGGTAGCGGCATGTCTGGAACGGTCCATAATAAGAATCAGAGCAATAAATATACCAGAACAGGTAAATCAACTCTTATTATATGACGAAAATAGGTGGAATTTGGTTCCGGCTCTTTTTAGACAGCATCTACGCTTTAAAACGCAATGACCCGTCCTGGAGAACAAACGGCAGGTGGGGTCTGATCCAGGGCAAGTAAATCGGTTTCAATATTCCCACTTGACAGAACTTTAGTTCTATAATATAGTATACATACCTGATCTATATTATCTATAAACAAGGAGAAAATATGCAAACCAAACTCAACCCGTACCTGTCGTTTAGGGATAACGCACGCGAAGCGATAAACTTTTATAAGTCTGTCTTTGGCGGCAAACTGACCATGAGCACATTCAAAGAATATAATGCCTCGAAAGACCCGAGCGAAGATAACAAGATTATGCATTCTCAGTTAGATGCTGAGAATGGCATCACTTTGATGGCCTCCGACACGCCGAACGGCATGGAGTATCGTGTCGGGACGAATATCAGCGTATCGCTCAGCGGCGACAACCAGGCTGAATTAAAGACCTACTTTGAGAAGCTTTCGGCTGGCGGCAAGATCACAATGCCACTTGAAAAAGCTCCCTGGGGCGATTGGTTCGGTATGTGCGTTGATAAGTTTGAGGTTAGTTGGTTGGTGAACATCACCGCTCCAAAAGTGTAATGTATTGAATGGTTTCTATACAAATACGCCAGGAAAAAGCTCACGTTACGGTGGGCTTTTTTTAGCAAGTATGTTGGGTGAAAGTGCGGTCATTAAGGGACTTGTTCTGCAATTCCCCCGCACGCAACCCAACAGCTTTATTCCATCCGACCTTCACGGTCCCAAATTTTTCCATCACCTCCCGAATCAATCGGATAAATCCCTTCGCCCACATATTTCATAAAACTGGAATATTTCCAAATAAATGTATATGATCCGGTAAAATGACGCTGGCAACAATGATAAATGGCATTTGCTGCATGTTAAAGCGAATTGTAGCATTTGACCGGGATTCGTTGGGTTGCGGGGAGCCCAGGAATTTACCCATTGCAATTAATCCTCCCCCTCCACCCAACCTACGTGCTAGTTCGATGGGAACGGCCGCGTTCCAATTTTCGTATCCTCTTAATTCTTTTTTTATCCCCTTCATTCTTTCTTATCCCTGTTTTCTTGTTCCTCTAACTCGGCCGGCGCGCCAGCACCGCTGCAAATTGCGAGACCTGAGAGGCGTGCACCACCGCCAGGACTTCATCGGCCGGCTGCAGCACCGTATCGCCATGCGGGATGATCAGACGGCCTTTGCGGATGATAGCAGCCACCACGCATTCGCTGGGAATTTCGAGCTCCTGCAGCATTTTCCCCACCGCCACTGAGATGGGGGCGACCTTTTCTTCCACCACCGAATATTCACCCTTGCGCAGCTTGAGCAGGGTCATCATATCGCCCAGCGACATTTCCTCGGCGATCAACTGGGCCAGGATGTCGGCCTGATTGAGGGCCACGTCCACACCCATTTCGGCGGTAAACAGCCAGGCGTTTTTGGGGTTATTGACCCGGGCGATGACGCGCGGCACGTTGAATTCAAAGCGGGCCAGGCTGGTGATGACCAGGTTGGCCTCGTCCTCGCCGGTCACGGCTGCCAGCACCTGGGCCTGGCCAATACCGGCCTTTTCCAGGATGGTCGGGGCGCTGCCGTCGCCGGCCACCACCACCTCGGCCGGCAGCTCCTGCTGTAAGCGTTCCAATACAATCTCACGGTCTTCGATAATCTTGACCTGGTGTCCGGCCTTGAGCAGAAAGTTGGCCAACTGCGATCCGGTTTTTCCGCCACCTACGATAATGACAAACATAGCTCTCTCCTTGCCGGGTAAACCCTGCCCCGGATCATATTCCTAGCATTGACTCCAGGCGCTCCATAGCAGAGCTATGGACGGCAAAATGCACCAGATCACCTGCGCTGAATTCACTCCCCAGGGTTGGCAGAATAGCCTCGCCATCCCGCGTGATCGAAACGACATTGATCTCACCCGGCACGGTGATCTGGGCGACCTGACGTCCAACCAGGTGAGGCGGGATTTCAATCGCCACCAGGGAAACTTCGCCGCGCCCAAAACTCATGGTCGAATCGAGGTTGGAATGAGCCAGCAGTTCGTTGATGCGGTTGGCGCCCCAGACCGTCATGGAGATGGTTACCAGCCCCAGGCGGTGGTAAATTTCGGCGCGGCGCGGGTCGTACAGCCGGGCAATGACGCGCGGCACGTGGAAGAAGTTGCGAGCGATCCGAGCCGCCACGATGTTGACGTTATCCGATTGGCTGGTGGCTACAAAGGCATCCGCTTGCTCGACCCCGGCCTTGATGAGCACATCCCGGTCGAAGCCAATACCGTGCAGCTTATGGCCTTTGAACTCGGCGCCCACCAGGGCCAGATTTTTGGCGTCCGGGTCGATCACCGTAACGTCATGCCCGTCAGCGTCCATCAGCCGACTGAGCTGTTGGCCTACCCGGCCGCATCCCATGATGATCACTTTCATACAGCTACTCCTTGGTCGGAACGGTTTTTAACCTGGTTCAGGTTTGAGACTAAGCGGAAAATCGATTTGCGAACTCGTTCGATACCATACAGCAGAGGAGCAAACAGCACCAATCCCAGCCAGTAATTGGGCGGCAGCGGCCGGTGCTCGAAAGCAACTGCCAGAGGGTGGATATAAATCATCGACAGGATCATTCCAATCTCAATGGCTATCCCGATCAATAAAAAGCGATTGCTCAACCAGCCCATGTGGCGTACATTGCGGGTTTCGGAGCGGCAGGCGAAGGCGTTGCCAATCTGGCACATCACCACACCGGCGTAAAAGGTGGTCGTAGCCAGTGTATAGATTGCCAACGGCTGGCCGGGCCCGATCCCGGACGGTAATCCAACCCACAGCGGATACCCATACATATAATACACGAAAAAGAAACCGGTGTAACATAAGACTGCCTCGATCATGCCCAACCAGGCGCAGGCTCGCACGATCAGTTGACTGTCCACCAGGGGCTGGTCGCGCCGGCGGGGCGGGAGCAGCATGATGCCGGGTTCCGGCGTGTCCATGCCCAGCGCCAGGGCCGGGAAGAGGTCTGTGCCCAGATCGATCGCCAGGATTTGAGCGACGGTTAGCGCCAACGGCAGCTTAAAGAGGGCCGTCAGGATAAACGGCAGCACCTCCGGGACGTTGGATGCCATGATGTAGGTAATGAATTTGCGCAGGTTTTGATAGGCGGTGCGACCTTCTTCAATGGCGCGCACGACCGTCTCAAAATTGTCGCTGGTCAGGATCACATTGGCGGCTTCTTTGGCTACATCGGTGCCGGTCAGGCCCATGGCGATGCCGACATCGGCCTTACGCAGGGCCGGGACGTCGTTTACGCCATCCCCAATGACTGCCACAACCTCGCCGCGCTTTTGATAGGCTCCCACCAGTCGCAATTTGTGCTCGGGCGCCATGCGGGCGAAAATAATTTCCTGAGCGAGCAGTGCATTCAGCTCTTCATCACCCAGACATTCCAGTTCGGCGCCGGTCATAATGCGCGGGCTCTCGCCAGCCAGCATGCCGATCCTACGGGCCAGCGATTCGGCCGTCAGACCGTAATCGCCGGTGATCATGGCAATACGAATACCGGCGGCGCGTAGCTCCTGGACTGCCTGGGCAACCTCCGGGCGGGGCGGATCCATCATGGCTGCCAGGCCGATAAAGACCAGCTCTTTTTCAATTTTTTCGACGGTATAAGGCTCGCTACGTCCTACAAAAGCCTGGCGGGCGGGTAGTTCCCGGTAGGCCAGCGCCAGCACGCGCAACGCCGAGCGAGCGTAACTGTCATTGGCAGACAGGATGGCGGCCCGGGAGCTATTATCCAATGGAAGCACCTGGCCGTGTATCTGGATGAAGCTGCAAAGTTGCAGGACTTCTTTGGGGGCGCCTTTGACAAAGACGATTTCGCAGCCGTCAGAGCTGTGGATGGTGCTCATGCGTTTGCGGCGGGCATCGAATGGCAGTTCATACAGGCGTGGGTATGCCTCGGCCTGCTCCTGTTCGTCCAGACCGCCTTTCAAGGCGACCACCCGCAGCGCAGCCTCAGTCTGGTCACCCAGGGCGCTCCAGTGCGGTTGTTCCGGGCTGGGAGGGTTGAGGCGCGCGTTATTACAAAGCAAGGCGGCTTTGAACAACATCTGTACATCGGCCAGGTTGGCCCGATCTGGGTGCCCGTTCAGACCGGAAAGGGCCGGACTGAAGCTGCCTTTTGGCTGGTAACCCACCCCGGAGACGTCGATGCGGGTGTTGGCTACCCATAACTTGCGCACGGTCATCTGGTTTTGAGTGAGGGTGCCGCTCTTATCGGTGCAGATCAGTGAGATCGTGCCCAGCGTATCCACAATCGACAGCTTTTTGACCAGCACGTTGTGTTGGGCCAGGCGCTGGACGGCCATCGCCAGGGTCAGGGTAACGGTGGCGGTCAACCCTTCCGGAATAGTAGCGACCAGGATGCCGATTGCCAGGATGAAGGCATCGTGGATCGGCATGGATACCTCGGAGTAAGCCACCACAAATACGATCAGCCCGGTCGCCAGGGCGGCAATCGAAAGCAGGCGTGTCAGACGAGCCATCTGCTGCTGGAGCGGCCCGGGCGCTTCTTTGACGGTTAGGGTCAGGTTGGCAATCCGGCCGCATTGGGTGAGCATACCGGTGGCATAAACGACCGCCCGGCCTGTGCCTGAGACAACCGATGTCCCGGCAAACAACAGGTTGGGTCGTTCCAGCTCGCTCAGGTCATCCCGCAGAGAGGCATCTGCCAGCTTGCGAGCCGGCAGCGATTCGCCGGTCAGCGAGGCGTTGTTGGTGCGCAGGCCGTATTCTTCCACCAGGCGGGCATCCGCTGGTATGTTATCCCCCTCGGCCAGCACCAGGATATCGCCCGGCACGATCTCACTGGTTGGCAGGTGGACTTCTTGCCCGCCCCGTACCAGCCGGGCATAGGCCGGCAGGAGATGTTTCAATGAATTAACTGCCTGTCCGGCGCGATATTCGCGCCAGAAGGAGAAACTGCCGTTGATCAGCACCACCAGCCAGATGACCAGACCCAGGGCTGCCCGGTTGTTCAACAAAGCCACGGCGCCGGCCAGCCAGAGCAGCAACGCCATGGGATGAAAAAGGGAGAGGGCCAATTTTCGCCAGAACGGGGCGGGCGGCGGCTCGGCTAACAGGTTGGGTCCGTACAATTCCAGGCGTTGGGCTGCTTCTTCAGGCGTCAGGCCATCCGGCGATGTAGACAGGGCGGTATAGACTTCACTTTTCCGGAGCTGGTAGAGCGGTAAGCCGGGCATTCAGAAGGCTCTCAGTATCAAAGGCGGCGATTGGTGGGGCATCGATAGCGTTCGCCCTTCAAAGTTTTTCAAACGACCTAGGCGATTCCAGGCGGTAAGGCGGTCTCGTTTGGCGCTCCACCGATGTGCGGCTCGGGTGGGGTAGTATCCGGCACGGGATCTGGGGTCATATATTTGGCCAGGAATGAATCGGCGTCCACATCGCTGCGGATGGCATCTTCGTAGGCGCCAGAAGCGGCCGGCTGCTGATAAAGGAGCGGGCTGCGCACACCGAACCATTCGAAAAAGCGGTGGATGCCTGTCAGCAAGCTGTAACGGTATTCCTGCATGCGCAGGGACTGCCATTCAACGATGGTGGCCATGTGCCCCTGGACACGGGCTTTCTTACGGACGATGCGGTGGATCTGGTTTGGCTCGCGGAATCCGAGCGGCGACAGCAGCAGCGTATGCGCCAGCAAAGCCAGGGTTGTGAAAGAAATCAGCACCACCCAACCGCCTTCCGACCATTTCCCGATGATCTGCATGATGAAAACGATACCTGATAGAACCGCCGCGAAACCGGCTGCGAACGCGCCCCATTTGAGCGCCCGCCCGCTGAAATGCTTGAGAATGTGCTGGCGGATGGCCAGGCCCATCACCATGATCGGCATGAACACACCCACGCCGTAGTATGGCACTGCCAGGGTCGTCTCGCCGTGCACCAACAGCATGATGATGACGGCGATGCCGAAGGTGATGGTCACCGAACGGGTGAAGGTGCCGCGCGGGTCACGGTAAACGATGATCTCGGGAATTTCACCAATGGAGACATCCCGCCACTCGGTGGCCTGGGCGTCCTGGAAAGCGGTCATCGAGGCGCCTGCCAGCAGCAGCACCGCCAGCAGCTGATAGACCCAATACAGGATATTACCGCCCGGCAGCTGGGTGAAACCGATGAAGGCCAGGTTGCCAACCAGGCTGCGCCCCAGCGATCCATCGAATACGTTGAAACGGATGGAAAAGGCCGTCAGCAGGAAGGTGGTCAGGCCGCCGTAGAACAGAAAAGAGGTCTGGACGAAGCGCCCGATGCCGGCTTTGCCGCTGTAGAAATTCCAAATCTTACCCAGGCGAGGCATGTGAACCTTGCCCCATTTGACCAGTTTGACGTCTTCATCGATCACGAACTGGATGCCATTCGACATGGCTTCCAGCCCGGTCAGGGCCACCATGCCTTTCATAGAAGCGGTCAGCAGGGCCATGAGCGCCTGAGCCAGGGTGGGCGTTTGGGGGGCTATGGGGGTTGCCGCAGGCGGTACGCCGCGCAGGTTGGCGACCACCAGACCGACAGCCAGAGTGATGGTCAGCATCACAAAGATGCCCAACATCGTGAACATCACCCTGGATGATTCGCCCCGGCCGCGAATGGTGAGATACCAGGTAATGGCGGCCAGGCTGGCCCCAATCAAGAAATGCCAGATCCAGTTCGTTCCGTAGGCATTCAGGATCGAAAGCAGTTGGTCTCCCCCGGACAGAGCCGATACCACAATGGTCAGCACGTAGTCCTGGATCAAGGTCACTGCCACGATCAGGCTGAGGGTGGGTTTGAGATAACGCATGGAGGCGGTATAAGACCCGCCGCCCTCGTTGAAAACCCCTAACGAGTACATGTAAAGCCCCCCAAAGACGATATTGGCAAAGGCGATCACACCCGCGGCAATGTAACCATAATGCTGCAGGCCGTACGGGTGCAAAGCGCTCATCAGCTCGCCGGTGGCATAAAAGTAGGAGGTGAAATAGTCGGCGCCAAACAACGCCAGGGCTGCCAGCAGGCCGATCTGGCCGGCGCCATGCACATGGGCGTGTTCCTTGTTTTCACGCGGAGATGCTTTATAAGCGAGAAATGCGATCACCAATAAGAGCAGTATTGAAAAGAGCATAGATTTTTCCTTGAGGGTGCAGAGATTTCAGTCTTTCGATAAAGTAAAAAAGGCTTTTTCGAGCATCTCTAATTCGGCCAATAAATATTTGCGAGTGGAATGGCTCAGGCGGGTATCCTGCGCCACCATGGCCTTCTGCTGGCGAGCGGCCCGCACCACAAAGGCCGGCACAAACATGATCCGCCCGCCCGGGATGACTTCGAAGTCGTGGGTGCGCAGCTGCAGGTCCTGGTCGTCGAAATAGGGCAGGCTCAGGCTGAGGCCGCGGTTGAGGTCGTGGGCGGCTGCTCGGCGCTGGATGGTCTGGATCATTTCCATAGTCTCGTATTGGGCCAGGGCCCGGCCCTGGTTGATCAACTGTCCCAGCATTCCGTAGCGTTTCTGCTGGTAGAGCGGGTCTGCCACGATGTAGGGCGCCAGTGAAACCGCCCCATGCAGGATCGAGAGGTACATTTGCATCGAGGTCAGATAGCTTTCGGCTTCATTTACGGAGTTGACCAGCAAATGACACTCGTTGTCAAAAGCGACCCACTGCGGCAGGTAAAACCGGCGGGCAGCCGGCACAAAGGGCACCTGTAACTGGCCGCGCTGTTCATTGCGGGCGGCGTCTTCGACTACCGCATCGCCGGCAGCCAGGATAGCCGATTCGGGGTCGTCCTGACTGGCCAGCGGGATGGTGGGGATTTCTTCGCCCTCAGCCGCCTGGTAGGTCACCGAGCGTCCGGAGGGCAGCAGGTTGTAAACCATGTGAATGACCAGAGCGTAGCGCAGCAGACCGGCGCTGACCGCCACCGGGCGTTCCGAGCATTCTTCCAGCTCAGCCAGGCTCTGGCGCAGCATAGTGCGCAGGTCGATGCGTGTCAGACGGTTGATGACGCCGCCGATGGTTTGCTGGCGGCTTTCGCTGGGAATTGTCTGCGGAGCCTGCCTGCTTTGTGGGCCACGTGCTGCAATTTCCACCACCACCCGGTCCGGTAGGCTGAAGCTGGCCTGAAGCTGGTTGTGCAGGATGGCGTCGGCCAGTTGGCGCGCCTGGGCCTCCAAAAAACGCTGCACCAGGGTGGGCTGGACGTCGAATAGGCGCTGGGCGGCCTGATATTCCAGGGTGAGTGGGGAATTAGGGTCAGCCAACAAATGAGAGGGGTGGCTTTTTAATAGAGCGTGCGGAACTGCGGTCTTTTTGGCCATTACGATGCTATCCAATTAATGATGCCCATAAGTAAATCAGTCCAATCTCAATGGCCACAATGATCAATAATAAAACTTGTCCAATCCAGCCTTTAACGGAGGCATCCACCATGGCTTCGAACTTGAAGAAGCCGGCGATGGTGGCTAGGATGACGATCCAATAGGGGATGGCCTTGATCCAATTTGGTACGCTGGCCGGCGGCGGCTGGTAAAAGCCTTTCAGGCGGTAGACCGGCGCTTTAAATGCGGAAACCAGCGCCAGGGCGAGCGGGGTACGTTTGCCGATGCCGGTGGCGATATCCTGCTCGGCCGGGCAGACCAGCAAATCACCGGGCTGCCAGACCTGGCGGGCGATTTTAAGCCAGGAGTGACTGGAAAAAACCTGGGTCTCGATGTGCAGGCGTGGGTCGCGCAGAATAGCAGCGATGGTGGTCAGGCGACGTTCGGCGGTCAGCAGATAGTCCGGATCGATCGGCAGGGTAATCAGCAGGATATCCAGCCGGTCCGGGAAGGCCAGTGACCAGATGCGCCGGCTGAAGGCAGCGACATCGATATCCTGGTTGGGAACCAGTACCACCAGGCGTTTTACATCCGGTAGAGTCATGCCGTCATCGTATAGTAGAGATGCAATATTTTGCGTCTCTACGTCTTGGGCGCGATTTTCCCGGCCGTCGGCAGCCAATCCGGCCGGGCCAGTATTTTGAGGGACATGCGTATGGGATTTAAACATAAAAATCTCCTGTGACTGATTTCACAAGAGATTCTATCTAGCGGCTATAAAGCGGATACAAAGAAAGCAATCAATAGTATAAAGAAAACATCAAGATTTCTTAATCACCGGTCACAAAGCGATAACCCACGCCTGGCTCGGTCAGGATATATTCGGGCTGTTCGGGGTTTTCTTCCAGTTTTTTGCGGAGCTGCCCGATATACACCCGCAGGTATTCGATGTGCTCGGCGTAGGTATTGTCCCAGACATGGGTCAGGATAGCCTGGTGGGTCAACACCCGCCCGGCGTTAGCGGCCAGGTAGGCCAGCAATTTGAATTCAGTAGCGGTCAGTTTGATCTCTTCACCGTTGCGGCTGACGGTATGGCCGGTCAGATCGACGAAAATGGGCCCGGCGCTGATCACCTGCTGGCTGCTGCCCATGGCCTGGGCAGAATGTTTCAGGGCAACACGTATGCGCGCCAGCAGCTCCTCGATCCCAAAGGGCTTGGTCAGGTAATCATCGGCGCCTTTCTCCAGGGCGGTCACCTTATCATTTTCGCTGTCGCGCACGGAGAGCACAATAATGGGTGCCTGAGTCCACTCGCGCAGCCGTTCGGTCACTTCAAAACCGCTCATGTCGGGCAGGCTGAGATCCAGGATAATGACGTCGGGGGGCTGAGCCGCTGCCAGGGTCAGGCCTTCATTGCCTCGGCTGGCGGTAGTCACCCGAAACTGTTTGGCAGTCAGGATGGTGTGCAGAGCCCTTAAAATCTGAGGTTCGTCGTCAATGACCAGGATGTGAGGCTGGGCAGCCATTTATTTCTCCTCGGGAAAGCGGGGGCGTTCGCCTTGCCAGGTCACCGGCAAAGTAAACTTGAACACAAAACTACCCGGGGCATTTTCGGCCCAGATGCGCCCACCGTGAGCCTCGATGATGCCTTTGCAAATCGAGAGCCCCAGGCCGGTGCCGGTGATCTTATCGGCAGCGGTAACCCGGTAAAATTTATCAAAGATGCGCTCCAGGTGCTCTTCCGGAACGGGCGGTCCCTGGTTGCTGACCTGGACTAAGACGGTCTGATCGGTCTGCAAGCGGGCTTTAATGCTGATGAGGGTGTGGGGCGGCGCATATTTTACACTGTTGCTGATCAGGTTTGCGAAGACCTGCTCGATCATCAAATAATCAACCGGTACCAGCGGCGTTTCAGCCGGAATATCCACTTCGATCTTGTGCTGCTGGATGGATTGGCTCATTCTGCTGCGGGCCAGCAACCCGTTGACAATTTCGGACAGGGAATTCCATTTACGCTGCGGGTTGAGCGCCCCGGTTTCGATGCGAGTCATATCCAGCAGGTTGCCAACCAACAGGTTAAGGTAATCGGTTTCTTCTTCGATAGCCGAAAGCAGCTCCTGGCGGGCCGGGCTATCCCACTCAATGGTTCCACTGTGCAGGCTGGAAACAGAGGCCTTGATGGTAGCCAGGGGCGAGCGCAGCTCATGCGAAACGGAGGACAGCAATGCGGATTTCAACCGGTCGCTTTCCTCTAAAACCTTTGAGCGGGTTTCGGACTGCGCCAGGACAGCTCTTTCCACTGCCAGTGCGCCCTGGCTGGTGTAGGTGCTCAATAGCCTTTGTTCGGAGAAGGAGAGCGGGGGCAGCTTGCGCCATAAATGGGCTTCGCCTTGCCGGCCGCGTGCCGTCAGAAGCGGGACGGTCAGATCAGGCTTGCTCGCGTCTAACGGTGAGGCCGGCACACTATAAATGAAGGGTGCACCGTTCGAATGGCTGGGCAGTACGATTTCTACCCTTTCGGTTTCGAAAGACTGCTGGATTTTTTCTGCCAGCACCTGGGCGATCGATTGCTCATCGTGCAGCCCGGCCAGCGACATACTGAGTTCGTATAGGTGAGTAGCCTCGCGTTCTCTTGAAACAGCCGACCCGATGCTTTCCTGGGCTCGTCCAAGCAGTTGGCTCATTACCACCGCTACGATCAGAAAGACGATCAATGCCAGCAGATCCTGGGTATGGTGGACAACCAGGGTGAAATAGGGTGGTAAGAAGAAATAATTCAGACAGAGAAATGCGCAGGTAGCGGCGAGTATGCCGGGTCCCAGTCCCCACAGCCGGGTGGCTAGAACCACCGGCAGCAAGAACAGCAGGGCAATCACCTGGGTGCTCAGGTAGTTTCTTAGTAAGTTGATCACAAGTGTGGTCAGCGCGACGACCAGAATCGCCAGGACGTACTTTGCCAGAATCCTGACCAGTGAAAATTTGAACAGTCTCATCGATTTGGATTATACCTTTTTAAAAAAGAACGGTGGAAATAATTAGAGGGTGCGAACTGACACAGGCAGATAATATGTATGGACAAATTAATACATTTCTTATATAATTTATCAATAAAATTTGTTCTAAGCTCATAACCTGGCTTTAGAACAGATGGATTGAAAATGTATCCAAGTGCGCTTCCGTACATTATCCCTTACCTGATCGCTGCGCTCATCTCGCTTGGAATTGGGCTGCATATCTGGTGGCACCGCAGGATTCGCGGCGCAACGGCCTTTTTGTCGGTGTCGCTGGGGGTGTTCATCTGGTCGGGCGGCGTCGCCATGGAGATGGTCAGCCCTGGGTTGAGCGCCAAGCAGTGGTGGACGGATATCCAGATGTTTGGGGTAGTGATCCTGCCGCTGGGTTGGCTGGTCTTTGCCTGGCAATTCGGGCGCATCACCCACCGGGTGCCGCCGCTCATGTGGGCGCTGCTGGCGATTGAACCTTTGCTGACCGTTTACCTGGCCTGGACCAACGCTTCGACCCACCTGGTCTGGCGCACGACCTGGCTGGACACCAGCGGCCCGGTACCCATCCTGGCCTTTGAGTTTGGCGTGTGGTACTGGATTAACCTGGTCTACTCTTACGTGCTTTACCTGGCGGGGACGATTCTGATTATTCTGGGTCTGAGCCGGGCGGCTTTTCTACGGCGGTGGCAGGCAATACCGCTGGTCATCAGTGTGCTGGCTCCGCTGGTTTTCAGTATAACCGATAGCGCCGGGTTGAGCCCTTTTCCCAGGCAAGAGCTGACGCCTCTGGCAATTGTCTTCACCGAGATCGTCTTTGCGGTCGGCATTTTTCGCTTCCGGCAGTTGGATATTGTTCCGGTGGCGCGTGGCGCCTTAATTGATAGCATGGGCGATGGGGTAATAGTGGTTGATAGCCAGCAGCGGGTGATCGACTTAAACCCGGCCGCGCAAGCGCTGACCGGGTTTTCGGTGGCAAAGGCTTTTGGACAGCCGCTCAGCCTGGTGCTATCGCTTACGGCCGAAAATGCGACTGCTCTATGCTGTGGCCGGCAGGAGCCTTTGGAGATTGCCGTTGGGGACGGTGAAAGCCGGCGTTATTTTGACCTGCGTTCTACCCTGCTTTCCAAGCAATCCAGCGAGAACGGTTGTGTGATTGTGCTGCACGATGTGTCCGATCACCGGCGCCTGCAGGGCGCGTTGCAGGCCAGCGAGGAAAAATACCGCAACGTGGTTGAACGCTCGAATGATGGCATCCTGGTGGTTCAGGACAGCCTGATCCGTTATGCCAACCCGCAGATGGCGGCCATGCTGGGATGCGCCACTGAAGACCTGGAGGGTACCCCGTTAATTAACCATTTTCCTCCGGAAAACAGGGCTGAAATCGAGTTTCGCCACCAGGCGCGCATTCGCGGAGAAGCCGTGCCCAGCCGCTACCAATTTGGGATGCTGCACCGCAGCGGTCACAAGATCGATGTCGAGATCAACGCTAATTTGATGCAATATGAGGGACGTCCGGCGGTGTTGGGGGTGGTGCGGGATATCAGCGAAAGCATCCGGATCCAGAATGAACTGCAGACCACCAATGCAGAGCTGAAGCTCACCATCGAGCAACTGGAACAGCGCAACCGGGAGGTGACCCTGTTAAACGAACTGGGCGACCGCCTGCAAAAGTGCGCTTCGGTGGAAGAAGCCTATGCTGTAATCGCCGAGGTTTCGCTCAAACTGTTCCCGGCCCAGTCGGGCGTATTGTATCTGTTGGACTCGTCCCACAAGACCACACAGGCGGTGGCCAGTTGGGGCGACCCGGGCATGCCTGCCTTTTCATTCCTGGCGAGAGATTGTTGGGCACTGCGCACTGAAAAAAATTATATTTTCAAAGATGCGCAGATCGGGCCGTACTGCAGCCACCTGCCGGAAACGCAACCGGATGCAAAACTGCCGTTTGCCTGCATCCCGCTGACCGCTCAGGGCGAAACACTGGGCGTCTACCACTTGCGCGGTCTGCCTGCCCGCAGCCAGGGCGTCTGGGAACAACTGGCAGTCACTGTGGCCGAGTATATAGCAGTCTCACTGGCCAATTTAAACCTGCGCGAGACCTTGCACATCCAATCGATCCGCAATCCGTTGACGGGGCTTTACAACCGGCGCTACCTGGAAGAGGCGCTGGCGCGTGAGCTCAGCCGGGCGGTGCGCTACCAGCATCAGGTGGTGCTGATTATGCTGGATATCGATGAATTTAAGAGCTATAACGATCGCATCGGTCATGAAGCTGGCGATATTGTACTGCGCAGGTTGAGCGAGTTCCTGCTGGAGAACATTCGCGGTGGTGATATCATTTGTCGCTATGGCGGAGACGAGATCGTGCTCATTTTGCCTGAGGTCTCGCTGGAGGACGGCCGCCGGCGCGCAGAGCAACTGCGTCAGGGGGTCAAAAAGCTGGAGATAACGGTCAACGGCCGTTTATTGAATGAATTTACCATCTCGCTGGGAGTAGCCAGCTTTCCAGAGCACGGGCTGACCGCTCAATCACTCTTGCGGGCGGTGGATGCGGCCCTCTACCAGGCCAAGGAATACGGCCGCGATTACGTGGTGGTTGGAGGTTTATTAGAGGATTAGATAAAGGTATGAAAAGAAGAGATTTTCTACGCTTATCGGTATTATTTCTGGGCGGCTGTGCAGTTTCACCTAAAAGCACATTTACATCAGCAACAAGCACGACGACTGCCAACTCGCTGGCTGCTCTGCCAACGGCGGTCCAGCCTGAAGTGGCAAACTGCCGCTGGGCCCCAATCGTTGCGCCAAAACCGGCGCCCTGGCCTGGATTAGACCAGGTGGATGCTGACGGCCTGCATGTGACGGCTAAAGGGGTGCTGATTGAGCCGGACATCTACCGGTTGAAGATCACCGGCCTGGTGGACCACCCGCTCGATCTGACCCTGGATGACCTGCGCTGTATGCCCAAGATGACCGCCAAAAACAATCTGACCTGCCCCGGAGAATTCGAGGACGTGACCAGCTGGTCGGGTGTGCCTTTCCAATATTTGATGAAGGTGGCAGGAGTGCAGAAAGGCGCCAAATCGATTAACATGCTGGGAGCCGACCAGTTCAGGGCCTACTCTACTCTGGATAATGCCATGCAGGAATATAATTTCCTAGCCTACCAGTGGAAAGACCAGCCGCTGCCTATCCTGCACGGCTTTCCGGTGCGGGCTGTGATTGCCACATCCGATGGATACGCCTGGGTGAAATGGCTGATGGAGATCCAGGTCTCATAGCGGGCAAAGATCTGGCTTGTTTGGATGATCTTTGGCGATATCTGAATAAAATCTGAACTCAATCTAGGCATAATCTTTAGATTATAGTCTTATAATTCAATCTGGCCGCACTGATTTAGCGGGTGGGTAAAGCGGAGGGTCAAGATAAACCCTTTGTGCTAAGGAGAATTATGAAGACGCGCAGATTGTTTATATTTTCGCTTGTAGCCGTGACTTTGTTGAGCGCCTGCGTCAGCAGTAAACCAACCGAGACGGCCACGCCGCCGCTCTCGGCCGCGGATATTTACACCGCCGTGGCGAGCACGCTGACGGCCCAGGCAACCTCGGCCACGGAAGAGCCGACCGCACTGCCGACCGAGATTCCGACCATCCCATACACGGATACGCCAGCCATAATGCCGACCGATGCCACTGTTTATTCCTACCAGACTATGACGCCAGCCAGTACCATCAGCGCTTGCGATAATAGCATCTACGTCAGCGATGTAACCATTCCAGATGGGACGGTGCTGGCGCCAGGCCAGAACTTTACCAAGACCTGGATGCTGCAAAACAGTGGCTCTTGCACCTGGAGCACCGGCTACAGCATGGTCTTTGTAAGCGGCAGCCAGATGAGCGGCGTATCCACCAATCTGACCAACAGCGTGGCTCCTGCGCAGCAAATTGATATTTCGGTGGCCATGATCGCGCCCAGCACCGAAGGAACCTATACCGGCTTTTGGCGACTGTACAACACATCGGGCGCCGGATTTGGCTCGACGGTCTGGGTAAAAATTGTTGTTTCGAACAGCGTTGGCACCTACACACCCACGCCGACGGAAACTTTGGAATATACCTATACACCTTCGTCAACGCCAACGATTACCAATACGCCCACGATCACGTATACACCGACGATCACCAATACACCTACAGATACCCATACACCGAAACCTACCAAAACGCCGACACCGAGCAAGACGCCGAAACCATCGTCAACCTAGGAAGGCGCCAGCCAGGGGCTGTTAGACTTATTTGTGGAACTGCACTTCTGGATAGTCCGAGGAGGGCCCCTGTAAGAGGGGCGAGGCTACCGCTCTCAGGGTCTGGTCGAAGAAAGCCAGCAGGTAAGCATTGCTAATTTGTTCGCCTCGCAGGGGGTCGATTGCGCCGATATATCCGGCTGCCATGAAAAGGGGGCGGACGACCGGCACCTGGCGCACGGGCAGGTCAGTAAAATTGAAATGCTTAGCGCCGTTTACGGAAAGATTGAAGATGCTGCCCGATGTGTCATGGCCGGCCATCTGGCGTATGGCCAGGCAATTCTGGTCGCAGCCGGCCGAATAATCTTCGGTCATGAATAAAAATGGCGCCGGTATGTCAGTTTGGGCCTCGCTGCTGAAGGGTGTGCCATCCAGGTCAGCTCCGGCTTTACAGCGGGCATCCTGCTGGCAGACGGCAATAGCAGTAGCACCGCCAAATGAATGCCCGAATACCCCGATCTGCTCAAGATCCAGGCGCTGGTAGAACGGGCTGCCTGGATCGGCGTTCAGGCTTTGCAGACGGTCCATCGCAAAGAGCACATCCTGGCTCCAGACCGCCATAATCGCATTCCCGATTTGATCGGCTTCGGCTGGCCCGGCGCTGTCTGGAATGGTGCCTTTTTTGGAACGCAGCACGACGCGCCCATCCGGGAATGCCACTACATTGGAGGTGTAGGTGGTATTGAGACCGACCACAATGTAGCCGTGGCTGGCCAGGTTTTCGGCCAGCACGGTGTAATCCGGGATGGATGGGCCCATGCCGGGCTGCATGATCAGAATCGGGTAGCTGGTTGGTTGGCTGGCAAGCGGGGCGTCGGCAAACGAGTTGGTTACGATCCTGTTCAACCCGCTCTCGATCAATATGCCAATCCCCTGGTCCTTGTTCCTGGCCTGGGCCCAGGCCGGCGGCAGATAGGGTGCCGGTGTGCTGGAGGCGCCCGGCTGGGCGGGATACCAGATCCAGACCGCCAGCTTGCGCTTGAGATTGGCCTGGTCGGCCAGTGGGTCCGTGCGGTTTTGATCGACCCAATCAAAAATGCTTCTTCCCACGCGGTAGGGACCGGTGGGGGCCGGCAATTGCAAGGGTTGATTACGGGAAATGTCCAGAATGGCGATGAACGCCCCAATAGCGAGTATGAGCGCCAGGATGCCAAAAACGATCAATCTGACCGCAACTTTAAGCAGTTTATTAATCATCATTAGAAGTTTAATAAATCAAGCCCTGCACAGCAAGCACTTAAGTGCTGAAAACCCCCATTTTTATCGAAAATGGGGGGTAGGGGAATATACGTAGAAGGCGTGCGACCTTAGCCGTATATCAACTGATTTGTTTTTGTAATAACGTGATGACAGAGTTTGCAAAGACCACATTGAGCTGGCTGGCGCTGCTGGTTGAGCTTTTAACCGTGCTGGTTTTTGTGGCTGTGGTGCTGCTGGTAGTCTGGCCGATAATAGCGCTGATATCGCTGCTGCCGCCGGTGAAGGGTATCCCGCCGCCATCCAGGCCTGCCCCGGCATTCTGAGACTGGACGCTGCTGGATAAGCTGGAGGATGAACTGCTGGATTTCGTAGCGGTCGAAGATCCTTGCTGCTGGATAAGGGTGTTTAATTCGGCCTGGGTCAGGCTCAAATTCTTGATGGCCTGTACCTGGTTAGAGGTGAGACTGTCCTCGATTTGCTGGTAAAGCGCCGTCATCTCGGCGGGTGAGGTAATGTTATTGGTGCTGAGCACTTTTACAGCTTTCCAGAGGGGCAACAATGTGTTGGCCTGCTCGGCCGTTACGGCCAGGCTGGTGCCCTGCAGCTTGAGGATGCCAAGACCCAATTTGTTTTGAAGCGTCAGACTTGAGGGGGTAACTTGCTGGCTCTGTGCGCTCGAGCTTGATGTAGTGGCGCTGCTGCCACAGGCGGATAACATCACCAGTAAGACCAGAAAAATTGAGATAATTGCGGATTTTTTAAACATTTTGCGCTCCTGTAATTTTGTGTATCCGGTGGTTCTGCACCTGATGGATGGTCTTTTTATTGACAGTTTCATCATAGCGCAGCAGTATACAGAGGCGGTTCAAAAGATACGTGGATTCGACGTGGATTTGGGCGGAAAAGTAAACCGGTCTTAAATTGTTTCTAAATCAAATCCGAATATGTGATCAGGCCTGCTGGCTCAATCCGGCTCGTAGGCTATAATCATATGCAGGGAGATGACGGGAGGGATAACTGATTCTATGAGTCTGATTGGCCTGGATGTGGGTACGAGCGGCTGCAAGGCGGCCTTGTTTAGTGAAACGGGGCAGATGCTGGTCGCAGCATACGAAGAATACGATACCCTGCACCCACAGCCCGGTTGGGCCGAGCTGGATGCGCAGGAAGTGTGGGGCAAAGTCCGCCACAGCCTGCAACGGGTGGCCGCATATCCGGGCGCAAGCACTGATCCGGTCAAGGCGCTGGCGGTCTCATCGCTGGGCGAGGCGACCGTGCCGGTCAGCCATGACCGCCAGATGCTGGGGCCTTCGATTTTGAATTTCGACAGCCGCGGGCGGGAATATTTGCCGGCCTTGCAGGCCAGGCTGGGTAACCAGCGCCTGTACCGGATTAACGGCAACATGCTGGGGAGCAATTACGGTCTGACCAAGCTGATGTGGATCAAAGAGCGCCAGCCAGAATTGTACGAGCGAGCCTATAAATTCCTCAACTGGGGCTGTTTTGTCTCATTTATACTGGGGGCCGAGCCGGTCATCGATTATTCACTGGCCAACCGGCTGCTGCTGTTTGACCTGGAGCGCCGCGACTGGTTGACAGAACTGCTGGCCTGGTCCGGGCTGGATAGAGACAAACTGCCTGCCACGGCGCCTTCCGGCACTGTCATTGGCCGGCTGGAGGCAAGATTGGCAGGTGAGCTGGGTCTGCCGGCCGGCCTGGCGATTGTGAGCGGTGCGCATGACCAGTGTGCTAACGCGGTCGGCTGCGGCGGGATCCAGGAGGGCTACCCGATGTACGGCATGGGCACTTTCCTGTGCGCCGTGCCGGTCTTTAGCCAGCCACGTCCTGCGGCTGCCATGATCGAGCGCGGTCTGAACACCGAGCACCACGCTGTAGCGGGGCGCTACGTCAGCTTCATTTATAATCAGGGCGGCTCGCTGCTCAAGTGGTACAGGGATACGTTTGCGGCGGTCGAGCGGCGACGTGCGGCGGCCGAGAGACGCGATATTTATGCCGAGCTGATCGCCGAAATCCCATCCGAACCCAGCCGGGTGATGGCTCTGCCGCATTTCAGCATCACCGGGCCGCCGCAGTTCATCGACGATTCAAGCGGTGTGCTGGCCGGATTAACGCTCGAAACCAGCCGGGCCGAGATCTTGAAAGGTATTCTGGAAGGGGCCACCTTTTATGTGCGCCAGGTTTTGGAAACGCTGCCGGGTGTGGGCATCCCGATCGATGGCTACCGGGCGGTGGGCGGCGGTAGCAAGTCGGACGCCTGGCTGCAGCTCAGTGCGGATATATTGGGCAAACCGCTGGTGCGAGCGGTTGTGAGTGAGGCCGGGGCGCTGGGGGCGGCGATCATCGCCGGGAGCGGGGCAGGCGTGTTCTCTTCAATAGAAGAGGGCTGTCAGGCCATGGTGCGGCTGGGGCAGGAATTCGAGCCAGATGCCCGGCGCCAATCCCAGTATGACCGGCGTTTTGAAAAATATCAGAAATTGTGGCCGCTGATGGCAGGCTATTTGCGGGAGCTGGCTGAGGGGTAATTCGGCCGGGCAGATTGAAAACGATGCAGGGCAATCGTCGGTGAATCGAGGATTACAGCAATGCCTGCGGGGTCAGGGTTAGAGAGAGGGGTGGGGAAGGATAAACATGAAGAATAGGCGTAATCGAGGTACGGTCATCGCTGGGGTGGCATTGATCTTGTTTGGGCTATTTTTTCTAATTGGGCAGTTTGCACCGCAGTACTTTGGCGACCAATACTGGTGGCCCTGGAGCATCGTGGGCGTGGGCGTGATTTTTCTGGTGATGACACTGCTTTCGGGAGCAGGCGGGTTGGCCATGCCGGCGACGATTCTGACCGGCACCGGCCTGATGTTGTACTGGCAGAACCTGACAGGGCATTGGTATAGCTGGGCTTATACCTGGACGCTAATGATCGGGCTGGTCGGTTTGGGTTTGATTTTGGGTGCTCTGGCAGATGAGCGTATGCGGCGGGCTCTGCCGGCCGGGTTGATTTTGAGCATCATAAGTCTGGCGGCTTTTGTACTGTACGGCTGGCTGTATGCGCAGGGATTATGGCAGTGGCCCTATGTCATCATCGGAGTGGGGGCCATCTTCATGCTGATGGCGGTATTGCTGCGGATTGCGCCTTTGATGATCCCGGGGGTGATTATTGCCGGCACCGGGTTGCTGCTGTACTGGCAGAACCTCACCGGTAACTGGCAGAGTTGGAGCTATGCCTGGGCGGTCATACCGGTGCTGGTGGGGCTCGGCATCCTGCTGGCAGGAGTATTGAGCCCCGCTATGCGTACGGCTGCCAGGGGCGGTTGGATCACATTGCTGGCCGGGTTGGCAGCCTTGCTGGTTTTCTGGTCGGCCTTTACGGGCGGTTGGCGAATATTGTCGATGGTCTGGCCGTTACTGCTGGTTGTGATAGGGGCCTTGATCCTGCTCAACGGGCTGAAACGCCGCCGCAGCGATTAAATGTGATCGGACGGGCGCGTTCCACCATACGAGAATATCCACGACAGTTCTGGGTGCTGTTTGTCAGCGAGCTGATTAATGCAGCCGGGGCGGGTCTGATATTTCCGTTCCTCAGCCTGTACCTTTCTCGCCAGCTCAATTTTTCGATGACCGATGTGGGCATATTCTTCGGTCTTTACGCGGTGGTCTCGACCGTCTCGCAACTGGCAGGCGGCTCGCTGGTGGACCGCATCGGGCGCAAGCCGGTCATGCTATTCAGCATGTTTGGAAATGCCGTGGGGGTGCTGAGTATTGGCCTGGGTGGGCCGTTGATGAGCGCTCCCGGGGCGCTGCGCCTGGCCGTCATCGCCGTGATCATCACCGTACTGGGCCTGACCGGGGCGGCCTTTGGCCCGGCAGTCAATGCCATGGTGGCCGACCTGGTGGAGAGCCAGAAAAGATCTCAGGCTTACGGCTTGCTGCGGGTGGTGCAGAACCTGGGGATTGCGATCGGGCCGGCGCTGGGTGGGTTGATTGCCACCCATTCCTCGTACTTGCTGCTGTTTGTCATCTCGGCGGTGGCCTCGGCCATCTATGGCATCATGATCGCGCTATTTGTTCGCGAAACCCTGCCGAAAGGATCACCTGCCGCACAGGAAGCCTTCGGCAAACAGAGTGGAGCTGGCATGGGGGATGTGCTGCGCGACCGGGTCTTTATGCTGTTCACCTGCCTTAGCCTGGCGACCCTGATTTCTTATTCGCAAATGACCACCACCCTGCCGGTGTATCTCAACCGCAGCTTTGGGGTCAGCGAGCAGTGGTTTGGCCTGCTGATGAGCCTGAATGCGACCATGGTGGTGCTGTTCCAATTCCCGGTTACCCGCATTATCAGCCGCTACACCCGCTCGGTGATGATGGCGCTGGGGGCGGTTTTCTATGCGCTCGGATTTGGTGTGTTTGCCGAAGGTCCCCTGTGGGCTTCAATGGGCGCCTTGCCGTTCTTTTTCCTGGCGCAGGCGATTTTGACCACCGGTGAGATGATCTGCGTGCCGGTCTCGCAGGCTTTTGCGGCGGACATTGCCCCGCAGGATATGCGCGGCCGTTATATGGGTGTATTTGGCCTGGCTTATACCGCCGGCTATGGCCTGGGTCCTATGTTGGGCGGCTTGGTGATGGACCACCTGGGTAGTCAGTACATCTGGTACGGCGCTTTTATAAGCTGTTTGCTGCTGGCGCTGGGTTTCCTGGCCATGAGCGGCCAGGTCAAAAAACGCCTGGCGGGAGTACAGCAGGTTTGACCCCCCTCAGCTGAGCTCACCTGTGTGCTTGACAGAAATTTGGGCTGCTGATAGGCTTATTTAATGCTGGATTTGTTGATCGTTGAAGATAATGCTGCCCTGCGGCGGGCACTGAAGATCGGCTTGCAGGCAACCGGGGCGGTGCGGGTGATGGGTGAAGCGCAGACCGGCGAAGAGGCGCTGGCGAGTCTGCGGCAGGCCAGCCCACCCTCGGCTGTTCTAATGGACGTGGCGCTGGCCAGCGCCATGAATGGCATCCAGGCGGCGGTAATCCTGCGCCGCGAATATCCCCGTCTGCCGGTGGTGTTCTATTCGATCCAGGATGACGACGCCTATTACCGTGACTTTCTGCGGTCGGGCATCCTTAGCCATTATGCTTACGTGCGTAAGAGCAATTATCTGCTGCCGGAGAGCATCGTGCCGCTACTGCGGGATGCTGTTTCCGGGCGCAGTTTTATCGACCCCGAAATCGAAGCGCGCGTCCAACAGGTACGCCAGAAAGATGCCAACGATCCGCTGGCGCTGCTGGAGCCGAACGAGCAGGCCGTGGTTGAGTTGCTGGCGCAAGGTCTGACCAATGAACAAATCGCTGCCCGGCTGGGATATCACGATGCCCGGGCGGTCAGCCGCACCAACGGTCAGATCTATGCCGCCTGGGGTTTGAGCGCATCGAGCAGCGATGATAAGGTGGCCCGCACCCGGGCGTCCTTCATTTATAATCGACGCCAGTTGATCGTATGGGATGAAGACGGCACGCCTCTGGCTGCCAATGTAAACGGGGAATGGGGCCCATTGAAGCTATGAGCCTGCTGATGCTTATAAATTGGGCCGCCCTGGCGGTCTCGTTTTTCAATGCGATTTCGCTGCTGTGGCTGGGTCTGATGGTATTTTTGAGCGGCAGCCGTAAGTCGGTGGGTACTTTGCTGGCCGGTGGCGGTCTACTGCTGGCGGCCCTGTTCTTCATCAGCCATACCGCCATCCTGGGGCGTGGGCTGGGTGATATCAGTTTTGGGATGGACTTCTGGTGGTGGGTGAGTTGGACACCGGCGGTGGTGGCGCCGCTGGCCTGGTATGGAGCCATGCTGTGGTATAACGGTTTTCGCCTGGACCGGCCTGACCCGCACCAGCCCTGGCTGGCATGTGTGGCTACACTGGCAGTAACCATTGCCGGTCTGCTGGTCTTTGCCAACCCGCTGCCTTCCTACCAATCGGTGGCCGGGCTGGAGCTGGTCGAAACCCCCGCCCTGGCGGGTATCCCGGTGCTCGTGCTGGCTTACCTGCTGTTTTCCCTGTTGTGCTATTTACTGCCTTTGGATTTGCTGCGCCGGGCCGAAAAATCGGATCAGCCGTCTGCGGCAGCGATGCGCAGCGGTCTGCGGCTGGCGGCGGTGGCGCGCCGGCGGGCGCGTCCATTACTGGCGGCTGCCACGCTGTCGCTGTTGTTGGCGGCGCTGGGAGTGGCCTGGACGGTGCTATGGGCGTTGAATTCAGTGCCGACGCCCAGCCTGCACAATCTGGCCGACCTGGAAACGGTGTTGGGCTTTGACCTGGGGGTCGACTGCCTGGTGGCGCTTTCGATCACGCTGATGGGACGGGCCGTGGTGGCTTACGAGGTATTCACCGGCCGGCCGCTGCCGCGCACCGGTTTCTTCCGGCAGTGGCGCAGCACAGTCTTGCTGGCTGGTGGATATGGACTGGTGGCAGCCTGGACTCTGACCATTCAACTGCGTACTTTATACGGGTTGATGATGGCAACCGCCCTGGTGACGGTGTTTTATGCGTTGTATAGCTGGCGCTCGTTTGCCGAGAGCGAGCACTTTATGGAACGCTTGCGCCCGTTTATCGCCAGCCAAAACCTGTACGGCCAGATGCTGGAAAGTAGGCCGGCGCTGCCTTCGGCGGTGACAGGCGATTTGTTCGATACGCTCTGCCGGGAAGTGTTGGGCGTGCATTCAGCTGCCCTGGCGCCGGCCGGGGCACTGGCGACCCTGGCGGGCCCGCCGCTGGTGTATGCACCTGCGGCGACGGAGAGCCTGGCGCCGCCGGAAGATGCGGCAATCGCTGAGCTGGCCGAGCAGTTTTCTTCGCCGGAGATGCTGTGCCTGCCGGCCGGTCGCCTTCAGCATTTCGGCGCAGCCAACGGGCTGGCCTGGGCGGTTTCACTGTGGAACGAACGCGGCCTGGGCGGGCTGCTGCTGCTGGGGGATAAGGTGGACAGCAATCCTTTCACGCAGGAAGAAATGGAGATCGCTCAGGCCGGCGGGGAACGCCTGCTGGATATGCTGGCTGGTGTGGAAATGGCGCGTCTGGCGATGGATCTGCTGCGCCAGCGCCTGTCGCAACAGCGCCTGTTGGAAGGGCGCAGCCGGCGGGTGCTGCACGACGAGGTGCTGCCCGAACTGCACAGCGCCATCCTGTATCTGAGCGGCCAGCAGGATAGCCCGGAAATACGAGAGGCGATCGAGACCCTGGCAAAGGCTCACCGCAGTATCTCGGATTTGATGCGGGACAGCCTGCCCAACGCCCCGCAACGCCTGGAGCAGGGCGGGTTGGTGCAGGCCCTGCAGGCAGTGTTGGATGGCGACCTGGCGGGTGAGTTCAGCGCGGTCGATTGGCAGGTGGACGCGACAGCCGGTGAAGCGCTGGGCCGGATGCCGGTACTGGTCAGCGAGGTGGTTTATTTTGCGGGGCGCGAGCTGCTGCGCAACGCCGCCCGGCACGGACGGGGCGGGAATAGCGCCCGCCCGCTGCATTTAACGGTGGCGTTGGAGCAGAATGGCGGTCTGCGCCTGGTGGTAGAAGACGATGGGATAGGCATGTCACAGTCTGCTGGCGGTCAAGCCAGCCAGGACCGCCCGACGGTTGGTACCGGCAGCGGCCTCAGGTTCCACAGCGCTATGTTGGCGGCGGTCGGAGCCAGCCTGGAAGTGGGCAGCCGGCCCGGCTGCGGGACGCGTGCCGAGATCGTTTTCCCGGAAGAGAAAGCGTAAAAAGTTTGCCGTTATCGCTGTGCGGCAGCGGCAAAAGATAATAACAAACTATCCGGCAAGGCGCTATTTTTTCAGGTTTTCTGCAACCCTGTACTTCACGATTTTGCTGATTAATTCGTAGGGGATGGGTTTATCCAGCGGAAATTGCACCGCCCCTTTGGACTGTTTATAGGCGGATAGCTCAGACTTGAATATCTCAATTCCGGATGGGTTTGGATAAAACCCAATATGATTTTTATGAATGCCGAACCAGACCAGCTTGCCGTTTAGAAAATAACCCGGCATTTGATAGCTTATTTTTTCCACGGCTTCCGGAGCAGCTTCTTTAATCACAGCCCTGAGCTTGCGTAGAATGGGCTGTACGTCTTCCGGAGCCTGAGCGATGTATTCATCGATTGTGGTTGGATAACTATTTTGTTCTTCCATGGAGAATCCTTTCCCTTAGTCCTGTCTGCCTCTTTTTACCCAGTCGGCTGCCTGGCGGTCCATTTCCTGGATGAAAGCGTCTTTTCCGGTGGAATAGCCATCGATATCGTAACGAAAGCGCTGCGCCAGCTCAATTTTGAGCGCCTGGTACTGCCAGGCCTGTTCGGGATGGCAGCGCAGGTAATCCCGGAAATTCAGGTGGCGGGCAATCTGGGCATCCCCGCTTTGAAAGATATGCACCTGGTGTGTCCGCAGGATCAGCCCTTTGGGGAAATAGCGCCGCCCGGGGATGCCGTATTCGCCCCAGGCCTGGTAGCCCAGCATTTCCATCTGCGGGTTGAAACTATCGACCCGCTGGATGTCCTTTACCCCCACCAGGATATCGATGATCGGCTTGGCGTAGATGCCGGGGATGGCGGTGCTGCCGATGTGGTAGATCTCGAGCAATTCATCCCCAAAAACTTGTTGGATTTGCCCGGCCTCTTTTTGATACTCGCCGGCCCAGCGCCTGTCGTGCGGCACGACTTCGATCGTGCGAACCTGCTTTTGATCGCTCACAGTCTGCTACCTCATGGATAAGATAACGATATTATAACCAATCGAGGGTGCCATCCGGAATATTTATTCAGAAACTGGCATTTGCGACTATTAAGTATCGGATAAGTTTTCACCGGCCTTTTGCTTAAATCAGTTTGACAATTCAACATATTGCGCTACAATGTAACTATATAGTTACATTATTAACCAAACGGTTACTCGATAGGTGGTGTAATGACTGAGACCAGACACGGATTGGGACGGATTCATGATGCTAAAGGAGCGCGGGAGGCGATCCTGGATGCAGCGGAAAAAGTGTTTGCGGAACACGGGTTTGATGGCACGCGCGTGGATGTCATTGCAGCGGAATCTTCCTATAATAAGGGCCTGCTTTTCCGCTATTTTGGCAGTAAACTGGATTTGTATGCGGCGGTGATCCGGCGAGCGGATGAACAGACCCGCATCCTCCAGGAGCAGAGCATCGCACACCTGCTCGATCGCGCCGCTGCCCTCGATGCAGACAGCCTCCGGGATTTACTCCAAACCTACCTCAAGGCCTATTTTGATTACTTGCTCACACACCCGCTGATTGCGAGGATCTATCTGTGGGAAATGGCGGAAGGCTGGAAAACCTACGCCCAGATCGTGTCCGAGCGCGATTTTGACGAGGTTCATCATCTCAAGCCTTTATTGAGCAGGCTGCAATCAATAGGGTTAGTTCGGTCGGACCTGGATCCCTTCTTCCAGCTGATTACAGCCGAAGCGTATTCCCTGGCGTATCTGGCCTGTCTGCCCCTGGCGCGGTTGTTCTCACCGGGTGAGGATTTCACCTCGCTCGATGCCATGAGGCGCGCCGGAGAATATAACGCCCAATTTGTCAGCCAGGGATTGATTATTGACCCAACGAAAAAGAAAGTGGCGGATGAAAATTAATTGGAGAAACGCTCTGGCACAAGGCGCCATGATGGTTTTAACGTATGCCGTCCCCTTGTTTATTCCCGGGGGTATTCGAGCCTGGCCGGCCGCATGGATCTTTCTGGTGATCTGGTTCGGGTTCAATCATGGCATATTAGCCTGGTTATATATGCACGACTCCGATTTATTACAGGAACGCTTGCAGGTGGAGACAACGAACCGGCCAAGCTGGGATAAGATCCTGACCCTCCTGTTGTATGGCTCCATCTTTTTATGGTTACTTTTCATGGCTTTTGATGTTGTGCGCTTTCACTGGTCACCTGTGGCAAGATATCTTCAGGTGGGTGGGGCGGCGCTCCTTTTGTGTACCTGCTATCTCCTTTTCGTCGTATTTCGAGAAAACACATACTTATCGATGGCCGTCCGCATCCAATCAGAGCGTGGGCAAGCCGTCATTTCCACTGGCCCGTACCAGTACGTTCGCCACCCGATGTATGCTGCGATGATTTTCTTTTTCCTGGGGACCCCGCTTTTACTCGGTTCCTGGCTTGGGATACCTTTTGGGATCCTGGTGATGCTCATCTTAGCATGGCGGGCCGTGTTGGAAGAAGGTGCGCTGCGGCAGGAACTGCCTGGCTATGCAGCTTACATGGCCCAGGTAAAGTACCGTCTCATTCCCCGTGTCTGGTAGCAGGGTAACGACTACACCAACTTTACCCTGTGCATGAACCAGTCTTCGCCGTGATGCTTCTTGCCAGCAAAGTTGATACAAGCCCAGGTTTTCCGGTAAGGTCCTGGTTGTAGCGACTGATATCGCAGGTGCCGATACAGTGCATACGCATGCGGATTGAGCAACGGATCAAGGCTCAGGTATAACTGCTTGCAGCGGTAAGTTATTTCAGCTGCAAAATATTTTGTCTAACGACGCTCGACCCGGCTACCTGAAGGACGTGTGGTCGTAAGAGAAACCCTATAAATATGATCCAAATATAGATATAATCTTTATCAAATCTGAACCCGGACGGCTTATGATGATAAACAATCTATCCGACTTTCAGATTGTTTTTGAGTGTGGCATGCTAAACAGAACCAATTTATTGATCGATCTCGGTATTTTTGCTGGAATTTTAGTGGCGATGGAACCCGGCCTGACCGGTGTGCCCATCCACGAATGGTTTGCCCTGGCCCTGGCAGGCGCCACCATCGTACATCTGCTGCTGCACTGGCGCTGGATTGCCAGCGTGACCCGCAAATTCTTCCACAACCTGTTTCACAACTCGCGGTTGCAATATGTGGTGGATGCACTGCTGTTCATGGCCTTCACCATTGCGATGATGACCGGTTTAATGATCTCGCGCAGCGTGCTACCGCTGCTCAACATCACGGTGACGCGCAACTTTTTTGTCTGGACCCGGCTGCACGACCTGTCTGCTAACCTGACCCTGTTTCTGGTGGGATTGCACTTTGCGCTGCACTGGGATTGGGTGGCGCGCATGAGCAAGCGCTACCTGGTTTTACCGAAGTGGCCGGTTTTACGCCAGCGGCCCGCCCAATATGATCCTCAACAGCATACCTCAGCGCCAGCCGGTGCAATAGCGCCGGTGATCGAGCCGGCGGACAATTTAGAACGGAAATAAGCCTATGTTGAAAATCGTTATGCGCATTCTCATCATCCTGTTGGCCGCCGGTCTGATTTCTGGCGCGTTGTACTGGGCGGTCAACAGCAACTCCGGGTTATTTGGCCCGGGGGGCTTTTCCGGGCGAGGTGAGCGCTCGGCCTTTGGGGCGGTGGCCGGGTTGGCTAATTTTGACCGGCCGGGTTCGGCCCTGGCGATCTTTTCAGGCGGCCAGCGCGCCCGTGATTTTGGCGACAATGGAGCCGCTCAAACCCTGGCGCTGACGGATATCCTGGTTAAACTTGGACTGATCGGCTTGCTGACTCTGGTCGTGGTTGGGCTGCAAAGGGGCATCGCCCGCCTGATTAAGAGCCGGAAGAATTCTACCTCAACCGATATTTCTATCCGGTAAGAAGGCATCCAACTTTAGCTCACATACTCCCCGGGTAACCAGATCGACCATCAGCTCGCCAACCAGGGGCGTGCTGATCACGGTCGAATGGAAAGCCGTTGCCAGGAACAGCCCCGCACATCCAGCCACTGGGCCCATCAGCGGGCAATTGTCGTCCGTATACGCTACCGGCGCCGACCGGCTGCCACAGGAGAAAGAGATGATCCAACGTCCGGTCCAGGCCACGGATGAGCAGATCGACCGGCTGGTGTACGAGCTTTATGGGTTGAGCGAGGAAGAAATCAAGATTGTGGAAGGTGGATAAGACTACAGGAAAAGGGCTGCACAATCGTATAATTATTGTTGGGTGGCTTGGCCTCGATTCCATGTGTATACGAGAAACGTAACAAACCAAACCAAAACTAAACTTTAAGCAGAAAAAGGATTTTTTTCATACACACTTCAATGAAATACAGTCAATCAATATCTATTTCGAGAAATCTGCAACAGTGGATGCGGCAGCATCCCTTGTTCTCTTTCTTTTTTATGGCGTATGCGTTCACCTGGATCATATTCATACCCTATGTGCTCTCAGAATGGAGTATCCTGCCTAAAGCCTCGTTTTACAATTTATTCTACATCCTCCACACATTCGGACCAGCCGTGTCTGCATACATCATGTTCCGTATCACTGAAGGGAAAGCAGGATGGCTTGGCGTAAGAAACCGCATAAAACAAGTGCGCGCAGGCTGGGTATGGTATGTGTTCATCCTGCTGGGCATTCCAGCATTGATCCTGTTTGGGATCCTTGTCCTGCCGGGAGCGCTGTCAAGTTTTCAGGGTCTTCCTCAATTTTTTCTAGTGAGGTATCCGTTTCTCTTTATCCTCATCTTTTTTGGGGGTGGGCCGCTGGGCGAGGAAATCGGATGGCGCGGCTTCGCTCTGCCGCGCATGCAATCCCGCTATGGCGCATTGCGGGCCACTCTGCTCCTGGGTGTCTTGTGGACATTCTGGCACCTGGAGGACTTCCTTACCGCGTCACAGGGGGGAGGGCCAGGCACTGGTTTATCTGCCTTCTACTTCAATTTACCTATTTTTTTCCTGCAGGTTATGGCCCTGGCGATCATTATGACCTGGGTCTTCAACCATACTCAGGGGAGCATTTTCATTGCGATTTTGCTGCATGCCAGCTATGATACCTTTGGCAGCACCGTGCAACCACTCTTCTCTGCCCCAATCGTATCTAGAACAAACCTGGCCTTCGTTATAGGATTTGCTTTGCTGGCAATCCTGGTTATTATTCTGACAGGCAGTCGGCTTGGCTACCAGCCGAACCAGGAACAGCCCTTGAGTTCAGGGTAGATTGATTCGTAACCCACTCTGCGGCTGACTTGATTGCTGGAAAGATGTTGGGAAAATAGGCGCAAATGAGGACTACACGATTCTTAAAGACAAGCTGCCTATGTGCGTTTTCGGTACTGTCTCATAGAGTGGTGTAAAAAGGCTGATGGAGCTGGAAGTGGAACAACAAGCGGGAGCGGCCCGGCTGCCGCAGAAGAAAGAGATGATCCGGCGTCCGGTCCAGGCAACGGACGGGCCGGTCGACCGGCTGGTGTACGAGCTGTATGGGTTGACAGAAGATGAAATCAAGATTGTAGAAGGCGGGTAATTAAACTATACTAGCACTTCCAAGTAAACTTATTCCAGGGAAACTGCTTACAGGTAACTGCTCAAGTCCCAGGGTGCCAGAAGCTGGCGAAGGGCCTGGCGGCTGTTTATGTCGAATTTACGCAAAATGGCTTCAACGTGCGATTTTACGGTGGTCTCAGAAATATTCAACTGGGCGGTGATCTGGCGAGTGGTGTCGCCCCGGCACACGTGGGCGGCAATCTGTTTCTGGCGCGGTGAGAGCTGATCCCAACACTGTGTAGCCCAGGTTTGGGCGGTCTGTTGCTGAGTAGACTGATTGACGAGCTGCGAGGCTATGTCCTGCGGCGATAGGTTCTGGCTTGCAGGCTACCCCCTATAAGTGAGCCCAGAAATCTGTCTAAATCGTTCTTGCTGACCGTCTCCTGTCCATTCAGATACACCTTGCCGTAAAGCCTATTTCTCCTTGCCGATTTGTCCTATAATTGCTCGTCACCCATAAAAAGGATCATATGAAACAACGATATAAATGATTATTGACTATTTGGTCGTCGATGTGGTTGAAACTGCGTTCCTGCCTTTTTCTGTCAAGAACCAATGTCTGACGATCGCCTGACAGTCGTTGCTGACAGGACAATCCGAACAACCTTTTTGTGGTTCATTGCAGTCTGCCCCGATTTCTTCCAGATATCCCTTGTTCGTCAAATCTATTGCGATCTGGAGAACCATATCTTGAGAGATATCCATCTTGCGAGCAATCTCCAGCAAGCTTTGCACATCTCCAGCCTGGATCGTCTCTAGAAATCGGCGGAACATTTTAGAGAAGTCTCCCAATCTGATAAACCGCGACAGCCAATCCGAGTGACAAAGCCAGTTGCATGCCTATGCTGATAGCTGTCCATTTCCAGGAACTGGTCTCCTGGTGGATAGCTGCTACCGTCCCTACGCAAGGGATAAAAAGTAACTGAAATACCAGAAAAGATAACATCGCGGCCGGTATCATGACAGTTTTCAACACGTTCAAATTGCCATACAAGACCCCCAAGGTCGCCACTGTGTTTTCTTTGGCTACAAAGCTGGTTAGCAGCGCTACGAGGACAGGCCATGGCAGGCCCATCCAGCTTCCAATAGGTTCCAGAAACTTTCCAACCATGCCCAGATAGCTGGTCATCACATTTCCGGTTGGGAAGTAGGAGAGCGCCCAAACGAACAATGTGGCGACCAATATCGTAGTGCCAGCCTTTTTCAAAAAACCCAGGATATTATCTTTGACATAGATGCCAATTGTCCTGAGGTTAGGGAGATGATAGAGCGGTAATTCCATGATAAAGGGGACATGCTCGTTTCCGAAGAAGAAATGGTGCAGAACTAATCCCAGGCCTGCCAGGATTAACAAACCACAACCTATCAGTCCCCATGAGATCCAGAAAGCGCTCGATCCGAAGAAAACTGCGGCCAGGATCGCGATGACCGCCATGCGTGCAGTACAGGGAACCAACGGGATCAGCAAAATGGTCAATAAACGCGCCCGGCGTGACTCGATGATCCGTGTCCCCAATATGGCTGGGACATTACAACCAAAGCCCAACAGGATCGGCATAAAACTCTTGCCATGCAAGCCCATCATATGCATCCACCGGTCTGAAAGATAGGCTGCTCTTGCCATATAGCCGGTATCTTCCATAAACCCCAGGATGGCGAAGAAAATGATCAGGATCGGCAGGAATGTCAGAACCATCCCAATTCCCCCCAGGATTCCAGCGGCCAAGAATTCGACCAACCACTTGGGCCCCTGCGCCCATTCGATCCGTAAAAATCGCGCCAATTGAACGACCTGCTGGCTAAGCCAGGCCTGGATCGGGCTACCGACTTGATAGGTCAGCCAAAACGCCACGCCTAGAATTACGATCAGGATCAATGTACCCCAAATTGGATGAGTCAGAACTCTGTCCAGGCGGGTGGTCATCCCAACGCGGGTTGCTTTTGGCTCAACGACCGCTGCCCGAATTACGCGGGCGATCCACTCGTACCGAGCGCCGGCAATATCCAGAATTGCATCTTCGTGCTGATATAACAATGCATATACTTTTTTCCACGCTTCGGGAGGCATGGCCGATTTCATCAACCCAGTTAGCTCTTCATCCCCTTCCAGCAGCTTGAGCGCTACCCATTCCTCAGGGTAGGATGGCAGCACGTAAGAGCCGATCAAACCTCTTAGCTGATTCAACACCGCCTGATGAGCCGGTAAAATCAAAGGCCTTTTGGGCTGATAAGAGATCTCATGTTTTGACAATCGCAGGACGGCTTCTTCGAGTTCTACGAGACCAATGCCTTTGGACGCAACCATTGATACGACTGGAACGCCTAATGCTGCTTCCAGCACTTTGGGTTCAACCTGAATCCCTTCTCGCTCGGCCACATCGACCATGTTAAGTGCGACAACGACCGGCACTGGCAGAAGGAGAAGTTCTGCAACCAGATAAAGGCTGCGTTCCAGTGATGCCGCATTTACTACAGCGACAATCAAGTCCGGGTGTTCCTTAATGATATAGTCTCGGGCCAGACGCTCCTCTTCAGAGCTGGCGGTCAGGCTGTAAGTTCCCGGGAGATCGACGACCGAGAATTCGGTCCCTTTATATTTAATTGTACCGGTCTTGCACTCAATTGTCTTACCGGTCCAATTGCCAACATGCTGGTTCAGACCAGTTAGCAAATTGAATACGGATGATTTCCCCACATTAGGTTGGCCTGTCAAGGCAATAGAGAGGTTGCTATGGTTGATAGTTTCTGTTTCAGTCAGTTTTTCTTTCCCGGTAGGAGACACAAATATATGAGCGGCTTCACCCCGGCCTAAGGCGACTCGCGAACCGCGCAAGGAGACCAGCAGGGGTCCATGGTCGCTGCCCCTTAGAACCGTAACAACGGCCCCCGGTGTGAAACCTAATGCAGCCAACCGAGAAAGGACAGAGCGGCCGCCTTCCAACCGGCGAACGACCGCCTCATTGCCGGGCTGTAATTCCATTAGTTGCATATGCTAATTCCTGTTCATTACAGATTCAAGCGACCTTTTCCACGAAGATATACTTAGCGGTCGGGAAGCCCAATGCCACCTTTTGTTCTCCCAATTGCAGGCTTAGTGTCTGATTAAAAGGTAATATCTCTGTCACTTCCGCCAGAGCCCCAGGTACGATATCATTCTTTTCAAGGAACTCCATTAACTCATTATTATCTTCTGCCGTCTCATGGATCCGACGGATGATGACTTTCTCGCCGGGTAGCACGCCGTTCAGTGGAAACCAGCCAGCTGCAACATGCTCATAACCGGGGAGCGGATTTCCGTGTGGGCAGAACTGAGGATCATTCAGGTTGGTGCGCATCTGTATTTCCATCTCGTCCGAAATGGCGTGCTCGATCTGGTCGGCTTCGGCATGCACACGAGACCAGGGTACCTTCAGCATGCGCGCCAGCATCCACTCGGTGAGCATGTGGCGCCGAATCACAGAGCTGGCTGCCGCGCATCCTTTATCGGTCAGGCGGATTTTTTTTCTTTGATCCGTCGCAATCCAGCCATCGCGATCCATACGTTTGAGTGTCACCGTCACAGTCGGCGGAGCCACCTCCAGGGATTCAGCCAGGCGGGCCGCCACCACTTCGTCTCCATCCCGCTCCATCACGTATATAATCGCCAGGTAATCCTCAATCGTGGGAGTAGGTCGACTTTCTGGTTGAGTTTTATGCGATTGTTCCATTCTTCACCTTGACAATTGAAATTTATAATGATACATTAATTATTATTAGTATGTGCTAAATTAATAAAATGCTATGTACTAAATAATAGTAACACGTATATTTATCCTGTCAAGAACTAATCAATGAGGATAAGAATGTGGGTAATCCGGGGGGTGCTTCTTGGTTTATGGATTTTATTATTGAGTGCTTCAGGTTATTTTTTAAGTCGCCGCCAGAATTATAAAGACTTACTCGAAAATAGAGTTTTCAATCTTGGCCTGGTCATTATTTACAGCCTTCTTTGTTATCTCATGACCGCCTTACCATCTGAACCAAACGTCATTTCTCCACCCAGCTTCTTTTTACAACCTGACGTCCGCATAATATTTGTGGTCATCGGCGCGGCGATAATTGGGGCAGCAGTACTTGTAATGGGGATGGCGCTTCGGCAAAGAAAGACGTTGGGCGGGCAGGATGTTAAGGAGGGACTTCTCACTTCTGGGATATATCACTATTTCAGACATCCCCTTTACGCAGGCGCCATTGGGGTATCTCTTGGATTGGCTCTGGTTACCTTAAGTTGGGATGGATTACTGATGGTACCAGTGGTTTTTTTGGCGAATGCTGTAGAAGCGGTTATTGAGGAAAGGTATGATGTCGGCAAGCGTTTTCCAACGCAGTATCAGGAATACAGGAAGCGTACGAAGATGTTTGGACCGATCTGGGCCTGGGCGGCCATCTTGGGATGCCTGCTAATTGCGGCAATCGTTCCATATCCTGGAAAATGAGGAGGTCAGCATGAAAACAGATAATGCAAGGATACTCGTGATCGGAGCCGGTGTGAACGGTTCAATCTGCGCCGTAGGTCTCTGTAAGGCGGGCATCGATGTGACGGTCCTGGCCCGAGGCAGACGCTATGAAGATATCCGGAATGATGGCATCGTGATCGAAGATTCATTCAAGAATACCCGCAGCGTTACGAAGGTTCCGGTCATCGACCATCTCGATCCGCAAGATTGCTATGATTACATCTTTGTGATCGTCAGGAAAAACCAGGTAGCTGACCTTTTGCCAGTGCTGGCCAATAACCACTCTCCAAATGTCGTTTTTATGGTCAACAACCCATCCGGCCCGGATGAATTTATCAGGGCATTGGGTAAGGAGCGGGTCCTGTTGGGTTTCGTGTTCGGCGCAGGAAAACGGGATGGCAGCGTCATCCGCGCCATGGCGAGTGCCGGAACCGCATCCAACCTGGCAGGGCGGTTATGGCCGACCCCCTATGGTGAAGTGGATGGAACCATTACTCCGAGGCTGAGGCGGCTGGTGGGCATTCTGCGCCAGGCGGGTTTCCCCGCCGCCACTTCGAGGAATGTTACGGATTATCTTGCGACGCACGCCGCGCTGGTTGCACCGCTGGGGCGCTTTGCCATGCAGCGCGGCTACGATCGCGCCTCGATCGCACGCTACACGACCGCCGATCTGGGTTTGCTCGTCGAGGCGATGCGCGAAGTGCTGGATGTCCTTCCGGCGGTGGGGTTCCACGTCACTCCGGCCAGCGTTTTCGTTCTGAAAATCATCCCGCGCTTCCTGCTGGTGGCAGGATTACGTGCGGCACTTCCCTCTAAATTTATGGAAGTGGGCGGTATGTATCACATCTCCCAGGCGCCCGATGAAATGGTCCAGCTTGGCAATGAGCTGATGGCCCTGGTTGAAAGATCCGGTCTTCCCGTCCCTGCGCTCAGGAAGCTGTTCACGCCAGGCTAAAAGAAAGCATTCAGGAATTCGTTATGAAGAGGATTTAACGGGTGGGATGAGGGGAGATGATGGTCGGGTTGAATGGGAATGGGAATGGTAAGGGCACGTGAACCAAACTACAAAATTTAACTGTAAAATCATTACGCCCGCTGTGCTAGCGGGCGCTGTGATTTTTTTTTAGAATGCAATGGACTTCTTTAGGCCACTTTTTCAACCAGATAGTTTTGGATGCCCATTTGATCGATCTCATCTAATTGAGCTTCGAGCCAATCTAAGTGTGCCTCTTCGTCCTTCAAGATCGATTTCAACAATTCGGCACTGCCATAATCGCCAGCCTCGGATACCAGGCGAATGCCAACGTTGTAACCCTTGATTGCCCCAATTTCTGATTCTAGATCGATTTTGAGCTGGTCTTCAACCTTCTCGCCAATGACCATCTTATTCAGTTTGGCGACAACCGGGGTAGCTTCCAGAAATAGGATGCGCTCTATCAGCATTTCAGCATGCTTCATTTCATCTTTGGCACGCCCCTCGGTGACCTGGTGAAGTTTTCCATAGCCCCAATTTTCACACATACTCGAATGGACCATATATTGGCTAACTGCAGTTAGCTCATCCGCCAGCTGATAGTTGAGGTTCTCAATAACTTTATCGTTCCCTTTCATGGCCAATCTCCTTTTTTGTGATTTTATTCATTATTGTACATCGGAATGAAGCGAAAGAGTTTGTTGTTCGACCTTAATAACCATGCCGGTGACAGCCAGATGATAACAGGGATATAAAACCTCCGGGGGGATAAAAGGGGATGAGGGCACCTTCGGCCAGGCCTGCCCCTACGGTTACGGCCGAGGGGCGGTTATTGAGTCACGGGCGGGATTGGAAAGAAGGGCAGACGCCGTCTGCCCCAACGGATCGAGGCCGGCATTATCGCCCTGTGGGATAGCGATTACAGGTAACTGGTCAAGTCCCAGGGCGCCAGAGGAAGGCGAAGAGAGGCGCGGCTGTTGAGGCCAAACTTGCGCAAAATGATTTCGACGTGCGATTTTACGGTGGTTTCAGAAATATTCAACGATTGTCAGGCATCAATGTTGCCGAGCAAGCCGCAGCCAAGCGGCCAGCCATCCGGCTGCTGGGTCATCCAGGAACTGATTTTAATTTTTGGCGGTGTCACCCTACCTAACAAAATTGATAACTCATATCAAAACACCTCTCTAGAGAGGTGTTTTGATCTCTTTTTTTCTGGTAGTTATCAAAGCTTCACTGTATACTTTTACTTGTATACGCAAAATCAGCCAACCTGGTACGAAAATTGCTGCTACTTCATCTTACCGGATATGTAAGGATTCAGGGGTATATCTTTGTCGGTTGATTGAGGAGAACCGGTATGGCCAGTTCAAGAATTCTGGTTGTCGAAGATGATGGGATCATCGGACGGCATATTCAGAATACTCTGAGAAAACTCGGTTACCAGGTGCTGGATGTAGTTTCCAGTGGGGAGCAAGCCATCAGCATCTCCTCTGAAGAACATCCTGATCTGGTATTAATGGATATCAATTTGGATGGAGAGGTAGATGGGGTGAAAGCTGCCGGCCAGATTTACGGCCGCTTCGAAATCCCGGTGATCTATCTGACTGCCCTGGCGGACAATGACACCCTGCAGCGCGCCAAAGTTACCGACCCGTTTGGCTATATTTTGAAGCCGTTTGAAGAACGCAGCCTGTTCTCAACGATAGAGATGGCTTTACGAAAAGATCAACTTGAAAAAGCGCTCAGATCGAGTGAGCAGCTTTTCCGCACCCTGGTGGATAATCAGGGTGAAGGCATCGGCATGGTCGATACGCAGGAGAATTTCATCTTTGCTAACCCGGCGGCCGAGGCCATCTTTGGAACTGTACCGGGTGGTATGACCGGTCGCAATTTACGTGAATTTACCGATCTGAAAGACTATCAATTGATTACAAGCCAGACGGGCCGGCGTAAGCTGGGGGAAAAGGGGCTCTATGAGATTAAAATTCAGCGTCTGGATGGCGAAAAAAGAATCATCAATGTAACGGCCACTCCCCAGTTTGGAGCGGACGGTCAGTACCAATGCACTTTTGGTATCTTTCGCGACGTAACCGAACAAAAAAAGATCGAACAGACCGAGGCTGAACAGCGCGCCCTGGCCGAAGCCTTGCGGGATACAGCCGCCGTGCTCAACAGCACACTGGATCTGGATGAAGTCTTCGACCGAATTCTGACCAACATTGGAAGGGTCGTACCTTATGAAGGCACCACCATCATGCTGGTGGAAGGGGATGAAGTGCGCATTGTGCGCAGCCAGGGTTATGCCGAGCGCGGCTTGCAGGACGTCATCCAACAAACTCGTTTTAGTATTTCAGCCACACCCAACCTGCGCTGGATGGCTGAGAGCGGTAAACCCCTCGCGATTCCATCTGTGGCATTGTATGATGGTTGGATCTCAATTCTGCCCACCAGCTGGATACGTTCGGAAGCCAGCGCCCCAATCCAGATCAAGGGTAAGCTGGTAGGCTTTTTGACGCTGGACAGCTCGCTGGAAGGGTTCTTCAACCAGGGCCATGCCAATCGGTTAAAAGCGTTTGCAGACCAGGCCGCCATTGCAATCGAAAATGCCCGTCTTTACGAGGAATCTCAACAGCGCGCTCGCTTTCTGACCTTGTTGAATGAAATTACTCAACTGGCGCTCAGTTCGACGAATCTGGTCGATATGTTGCAAACTCTGGCGGCCTATATGGCCAAATATTTCAAGGCTGACCAGGTTACTATCGAAACCTGGGATGAAGCAGAGCAAATAACCAGGAGAATGGCCAGTTATACAGGCAAAAAGATCCCCCATGCAAAGGCGCATCACCGGCGGCTGTTTAAACCAGGAGAACGCACGTTCACCTATTCCATCCTGGAAGCCGGTTCAGCCCTGTTGGTAACAGATATCTCTCAGACGCCCTATATTGACCCGGCACTGGCTTCTATTTATGCGCATACAGCTATGCTGGGTCTGCCTTTGATGGCTGGCGGCCAAAAATTAGGCGCTATTATCATCGGCTACAATCTGTCCCATTCTTTTCAGCCTGAAGAGGTTACCTGGGGCGAGCAAGCTGCCGGGCAAATTGCTTTGGCCGTAACAAATGTGCGCCTTCTTGAAACCGAACGCCAGAAAACTGCCGAACTGACTTATGCCAACAACCTCATCACGGCCCTGGGTCATGTAGCGACCCGCATCGAGATTGTGCCGGACCCGGACAAAGTTATGGAAACTCTTGGAAAGGAACTGCACGGCATTGGGTTGAGCTGTGCTTTAATCCGGGCCGATCCTGTATCACGACTGCCGGTAATTCACTACAACTCTATCCGCCCTGTCGCAGTTAATTATTTAGAACAGACGGCGCTTCAAAATCCGGATAAAACTGCTCGGCAGCGCAAGCTGCAAAATATTCAAGAGGTTTTAGGCAAATTAGAGATTTTTGACACTCACCAGCCTAAATTTTGTTCAAACCTGTTTGAGAGGTTATCCACGGCAGCAAATGCCCTGGCTGTTGAATCGATCGAAGGGCCGCTCGATCTGGCGGGGATCACTGCTAAAACAAAGGCCATTAGCCTGCCACTGAGCATCGGTGAAAAGACCTCTGACGACAGCTTTATGGATGTGGGGTTATTAGCAATCTGGGGCGACCATCTCAAAGTAAACGATCTGGCGGCCCTTTCAGTCTTTGCCAGCCAGGTGGCCATTACCCTGGAGAATGCCCGCTTATTGAGTAAAGTTCAAACGCTGGCTATTACCGATGACCTGACCGGGCTGTATAACCGGCGCGGTATTTTCGAGCTGGGCCAGGAGGAAGTCAAGCGTGCTCTTACCAATACCCACCTGCCATCCCTGATTTTAATGGATGTCGATTTCTTTAAAAAAGTCAACGATACCTATGGACATGATACCGGCGATGAGGTGCTGCGCTGGATTGCTCATATCTGCCGCAGGAATCTGCGGGATATTGACCTGATTGGTCGCTATGGTGGTGAGGGCGGCGATGAGTTCGTTATTTTGCTCCCAGCTACAGACCTGGCATCTGCCACCCAGGTAGCCGAACGCCTGCGCCAGGTGATCTCAGAAAATTTCATAAAGACGGAGAAGGGCGATATCGCTGTAACGGTCAGTCTGGGGGTAACCAGCATGGCTTATAAAGGCGTTTTGCGCCAGCGCAGCGAGGAAGGCGCTTTGCGAGCTAAAGATATCTTGCAGAGTGAAAGCATTCAGGATTGGGCAGAGCTCTTGAATCGTGCGGACCAGGCTATGTATATGGCGAAATCAACCGGGCGCAACTGTGTTGTGGCGAAATAGGCGAATGTAGCAGCTATGGGTGAAATTAACAGCAGCCTTTTTTCAAAATTTCTAGATAACCGGATGATCAGCCCACAGGATAAGCGGAGAGCTCAATTTCTCAGCATATTTGCCCTGGCAGTGCTCGCTTTAATTGTTTCCCTGACGATTGTAAACCTGGTGCAGTGGATAATCAGTCCCAGCCATGAGCTGCTCTATTATGTTTTAGGGGACCTGGCTGGTGTGCTGGCCTTTGTGGTGATCTGGTTGTTGAATCGTTCCGGGCATTTGCGTTTGTCAGCCTGGTTTTTCCTCTCCATTCTAATCCTGAGCATATCGTTTGCCTTCCCGATTTCAGATCTGGATAAGGTGTTTGTGCTGTATGCGCTTCCAACTGTGGCAGCCAGTTTCATCCTGACCCCCAACAGCTCGATCTATCTTGCGCTGTTCTCAATTCTCGGCTATTCAGCAGCTTACTTTATGAGCGGGGTAAATACGCCCTACAATTACATTTCAACCCCCACGCTTTTCCTGCTGGCTTTTGCTTCCTGGATGATTTCCAGCCGTCTGGAAGAAGCTTTAGCAAGTGCCCAGGAATCTGAGACAAAACTGTTGGCCATGATTGAGCAAAACCCGGCGGTTGTCTACATTGCCGAACCGGGGCCCTATGGGAAATGGGAATATGTCAGCCCGCAAATTGAGCATCTGCTGGGCTTTTCGGTGAAAGAGTGGCAGGATAATGTTGAGATGTGGATGCGACAGATCCACCCGGAAGACCGGGAAACAGTGCTACTGCTGGAAAATAACTGTAAGGATACGGGAACTCCTTTGCATGCTGAGTACCGCATTTTCACCCGGGATGGACGACAGGTCTGGGTCAGTGATGATGCAGTTCAGGTGCAGTCTGCGGGGCAGCCTCAGCGTATTCTTGGATTGATGTTGGATATTTCCGAGCGCAAACGGGCTGAAAAAATACAGGATAGTATTTATCGTATCTCACAGGCAGTTTACGCTGCCAGTAATTTGGATGCCTTGTATGATTCGATCCATGAAATCCTGGCCGAGCTGATGCCGGTGGACAACTTTTTTATTGCCCTTTATTCTCCCGAGAGCGATTTAATCAGTTTTGCTTACTTTGTAGATGAATACGACCAGACACCGCCGCCTCGCAAGGCCGGTAAAGGATTAACGGAGTATGTGCTGCGCAGCGGAAGCCCGCAGTTTATTCCGCCCGAACGCTTTCTTGAAATGGAAAGAAATGGGGATGCAATAACGGTTGGAGCGCCTTCATTGGACTGGTTAGGGGTACCGCTCAAAGTCAAAGAGCGTACCATCGGCGTAATGGCCGTACAGACTTATAAAGAAGGCATCCGTTTTGGCAAACAGGAGTTGGAGATCCTGACTTTTGTCTCTACCCAGGTTGCTATGGCGATCGAGCGTAAGAGGACGGAGGATACTCTGTGGGAAGCGGAACAATTCCTGACCCGCCAGAACGCTTACCTGGAAGCTTTGAATGAAACTGCTCTGGCTTTGCTCAACCGTCTGGATGCCAGCGACGTCTTGCAAAGCATCGTACAGCGGGCTACCCAATTATTCAACCTGCCGGATGCCTTTTTATATCTGACCAGCCAGGATGGGCGCAGTTCCGGCCTGGATTTAAAGGTTGGGGTCGGCATTTTTAGTGAGTATATCGGCTTGCACCTGGATGTGGGTGAAGGAGTGAGTGGCAGGGTCTTACAGAGTGGGAAACCGTTAATGATCGAGGATTACTATGGTTGGGAAGGACGCTCTTCAAAAATTAAGGCCGATTTCCATACCATTGTGGCTGTCCCGCTCAAATCGGGATTGGAAATAAGCGGTGTGTTGGGGCTGGTGCACACTCAGCCCGGTCAACCTTTCGATAACGAGCAGGTGGAATGGGTCAATCGCCTGGCACAGTTGGCCTCAATCGCAATGGATAATGCACGGCTGTACACGGCTGCCCAACGCGAGTTGGAGGTGCGCCAGCTGGTTGAAGGCAAGCTGCGTGAGTCGAACCAATTGAACAGCGAGGTAATCTCAGGCGCCAATGCCGGCATTATTGTGTGCGACAGCCAGCTCCGCTATATGATCTGGAATCCCTTTATGGAAAAGCTGACCGGAATTTCTGCCAGCAGCGTTTTGGGTAAAAGAGCTCAAGATGTCTATCTGCCAATGGGCGTAGACCGGCTGTTCGAGCGCGCCCTGGCAGGTGAAACGGTATCTATACCGGACATCCAATATATTACGGCGGAACGGGTCAATTGGGCCAGCGGATTTTATGGCCCACACTTCAGCGCTTCAGGCGAAATAATCGGCGTGATCGGGGTGGTCCACGATATTACAGAGCGAAAAGAAGCAAACGAGCAGATTAAAACCGCTTTGCGTGAAAAGGAAGTATTGCTGCGCGAGGTTCATCACCGGGTTAAGAATAATCTGCAAGTTATTTCCAGCCTGCTCAGTTTGCAGGCAGATGGTATCCAGGACCCGCAAACTCACCAGATGTTTAATGAAACTCAGGCGAGAGTTCGCTCGATGGCTCTGGTACACGAAGGTTTATACCAATCAAAAGACCTGGCGCGCATCAATTTTGCCGAATATATCCAAAAACTGACTGCCAGCCTGTTCCACGCCTTTGTAATTAACCCCAACGTGGATTTGCAGATCGAGATCGAAGATATTTATTTGGGGGTCGATACGGCTATCCCCTGCGGCCTGATTATCAATGAGCTGGTTTCAAATGCTTTGAAATATGCCTTTCCGGATGGCAGGCGGGGCCAGGTTTGGATCATATTGGCGGGCCAGGGGCACCCTGTGGGTGGAGTGGAAGGATCAAATATCTACACGCTGATCGTGCAAGATAATGGGATCGGTTTCCCGAAAGATTTAGATTTTAATGCCACTGATACGCTGGGGATGCAGCTTGTAAACATCCTGACAAAACAATTGAACGGCTCGATCCGGATGGAGCGTGATGCGGGTACAAAATTTACGATCAACTTCACTGAAAGGAAAATACGTAATACCGGACGGTTAATGCTTGAGGGTGAAATGGCCGTAAAGCAAACACAAAGCCAGGAGCACCGGACGGTTGGGCAGGATTAGATGGAAACCAGGCATACACCTTCCATTCTGGTAGTTGAAGATGATGGCATTATCGGGCATCATCTACAAAATACCCTTAAAAAGTTAGGCTATGACGTGCTGGCAGTTATCAACAACGGGCCGGATGCAATACAGGCTGCCGCGGACGGCCATCCCGACCTGATTCTGATGGATATTGTCCTGGAAGGTGAGATGAGCGGGTTGGAGGCGGCTGAGCAGATTAGCCGGCTGAGCGTTATACCGGTGGTTTATCTGACTGCCTATGCGGATAATGAGATTTTGCAGCAAGCCAAGATCACCAATCCGTTTGGGTATCTCCTGAAGCCGTTTGAAGAGCGAAATCTGCATGCCACGATTGAAATGGCGTTGCAAAAGCACCTGCTGGAACAGAGATTACGGGAAAGTGAAGAGCGTTATTCGGCGATCGTAGAACAATCAGCGGATGGAATCATGCTGATTGATCCGGAAAGTTACCGGATTCTAGAGGTCAATCCGGCTTTCTTGCACCTGAGCGGGTTATCGAGCGAGGATATCAACTCGCATACCATCTCGAGCCTGATCGAGGCTTACAACGGTGCATCCAACCTCCACTTGGCGCAACGGCTAGAGCGCGCCCTGGCCGAAGACAGCCTGCGATTAGAACGTCATCTCGCTTTGGATACTGCAGAGGCTTACCTCCGAAAAGATGGCGCCCAGCTCTTTCTTGAGATTACCCTTAATTTAATCGGCTACGGGCAGCGCCAAATTGTTTGTGCATTATTTCATGATGTTACCGCCCGTAAACAGGCCGAAGTGGCTCTGTTAAACCTTTATTCCAACCTGGAAACCCAGGTTGAAAAGCGTACTGCCGAGCTGGCGGGAGTCAACTTACAACTTCAGGAAACTCAGAAACAGCAAAAAGCGCTTTTGGACAGTATCTCCGATATGGCCTGGCTCAAAGATAAGAATGGCCGTTTCATTGCGGTTAACCAGCCACTTTCGGATAATTACAACATCCCCATCCAGGACATGATCGGTAAAACGGATTTTGATGTCGGTCCCAAAGATCTGGCTGAAGCTTACACGTCAGATGATCAGGACGTGATGGAAAAGCGGATGCCCAAGCGGATCGATGAGCTACTCACCAACAGTCGCGGCGAGCAAATTTGGGTCGAGACGATCAAAGTTCCTATTCTGGATGATTTTGGCCAGGTGATTGGTACGGCCGGCAGCGCCCGAGATATCTCGGAGCGCAAAGCGGCCGAGGCCATTTTGCACCGGTCGCACGACGAATTGGAGCGCCTGGTTAAGGAGCGCACGCTAGAATTGGAGAACCTTAACGATCAGCTCCGCCAGGATATTGTCGAGCGCAAACGTGCCGAGCAGGCCCTGCGCGAGAGTGAACAGCGCTACCGCAGCTTGTTTGTTACTGCCAAGCGACAGGCGCAAGAGTTGTCGCTTTTGGACCGCGTGCGGAGCGCCCTGGCCCGCAAATTGGAACTGCCAGAGATCTTTCGCACGGTGGTTGAATCATTTGCCGGCACCTTCGGTTATACCCAAATTAGCGTCTACCTGGTCGAAGGCGACGAATTGGTGTTAGAGCAGCAGGTGGGATACGAAAGATGTTTCAATAGGATTCCACTTTCTGAAGGCATTTGTGGGCGGGTTGCTCGTACCAGCCAGCCCGTCCTGGTAAAGGATGTGCGCAGCGACCCTGATTTCATTGGCGCCATTGAAGGGGTGATTTCAGAGATATGCGTCCCGCTTTTAGAGCACGGCCAGGTATTCGGTATCGTGAATGTGGAAAGCACCGGCGGGGTTGTTTTGGACGAAAGCGATCTGCGCTTAATGACCGCTTTGGGCGAGCAGATCAGCATCGCCATCAGTGAAAACCGGCTCGACCGCCAGATCCGGGAAAGCGAAGAGCGCTACCGTTCCTTTGTACAAAATTTTCAGGGGATTGCTTTCGGGGCCAGGCTGGATTTCACACCTTTGTTTATAAACGGCGCTATTGAAGAGATCACTGGATATACTGGATCGGAATTTTTAGAGGGAAATCTGCGATGGAACCAGATCATCCATCCGCAGGATCTGGCCCAATTCAATGTTGCCATTGATGAAATACAGGCATCGCCATCCAGGTCGGGTGAATGCGAGTACCGTATCATCCGCAAAGATGGGCAGATACGCTGGGTACATGAATTGGTCCAGCGAGTTAATGAGGTCTTTGGAAAACAGGAGCTGGCTCAGGGTACTATTTATGACATTACCGAGCGCAAGGACGCCGAGAAAGTGCAAAATGCCATCTACCAGATCTCGCAGGCAGCCTTCTCAGCGGTCAACCTGGAGGATTTGTTTGCCCTGATCCATGGCATTTTGGGTGAGTTAATGCCCTTACAGAACTTCTTTATTGCCCTTTACGATGAGCATAGCGATCAGATCAGCTTTCCTTATTTTGTGGATGAACATGAAGATACACCGCCGCCCCAACAACGCGGGAAGGGGCTGACGGAATATGTATTGCGAACCGGACAGCCTTTGTTGGCTCGACCAGAAGTGCTGCTGGAATTGATTGCACGTAAAGAAGTGGTGCGTGTCGGGCCGCCTTCTTTGGACTGGTTGGGAGTTCCGCTCAAGGTGAAAGAGCGCACGATTGGGGTAATGGCCGTCCAGACTTATCGAGAGGGTATTCGCTTTGATGAAAGAGAGCTCCACATTCTAACATTTGTATCGACGCAGGTAGCCATGGTGATCGAGCGTAAACGGACCGAAGAGGCCCTGCGCAGGAGTGAGGAGCTTTACCGTACGCTGGTGGAGAATCTACCGGTGGGGGTTTACCGGACCCGGCCTGGTCCGAAGGGCGAATACCTGATGGCTAACCCGGCCTACTTGAAATTATTTGGCTTCACCAGCGAAGATGAACTGATGCGCTATACCGCCGCGGATATGTGGGTGGAACCCGAGCGGCGGCAAGATTTTTCGGAGCGGTTGTTAGCCAAGGGTAGCGTGGATGGAATTGAGATCAAGTTAAAGAAAAGGGACGGTTCTGTGCTGTGGGGACAGGTACGCGCCCGGGTGGTTAACGAGGCTGAAAATGATGGAGGCGTCTATTTTGATTGCAGCATCGAGGACATAACCGATCGGAAGCTGCGCGAACGAGAACTGACTGCGGCCTATGAAGCTACCCTGGAGGGTTGGGCACGCGCCCTGGAATTGCGCGACCGTGAGACGGAAGGTCACGCCAAGCGGGTGTCTGAGATGACGGTCAAATTGGCGCGTTTTATGGGAATGAGCCCGGAAGAAGTCACGCACGTCCGACGTGGGGCGCTCTTGCATGATATTGGTAAAATGGGCGTCCCAGACAGCATTTTGTTCAAGACCGGGCCGCTGTTCGATGAAGAGCTGCAAATCATGCGGCTGCATCCCATTTATGCCTATGAGATGCTCTTACCGATCCAATTTTTGCGACCTGCCTTGAACATCCCATACTGCCACCACGAAAAATGGGATGGCAGCGGCTACCCACGCGGGCTTAAGGGTGAGCACATCCCGCTAGAGGCCCGCATCTTTACGATTGTGGATGTATGGGACAGCCTGAGCTTTGACCGCCCCTACCGGCCAGCCTGGCCGAAGGATAAGGTGATGGCTTACCTGCAGGAGCAGTCCGGTCAATATTTCGATCCCCTGGTGGTCGAAGCCTTCATAAAGATGGAGCCGTAGGCTGGCGGATTATTCTAATCAGCAATTGAGGCGGCAGGTCTTATAGGAGTGGCGCCAACTTCATTGATTAACAGCGCGGCCAGCATGATCAAACCGCCGCTCAGCAGGCTCGGCAGGTTGGCTTTTTCCTGGAAGAAGATCAATGAAACGGCAATGGCCAGGGGGATCTTCAGGTTGTTAAAAATCGCCAGCGCTCCAATACTGACCTTGCGCGCCGCAAAATTCCACAAAAAGAAACACACGCCCGATGCGATCAGCCCCAGATAAAGTAGCGATAAGAGTTGTGTTACCGTAAAGGTCACCGTCTGCCAATGGGTGAATACGATGGTCGAAAGGCCGGTCAGGGCAACCCCGCCCAGATACAGCAGCGCGAATACCTGGAAATCTTTAATCTCGGGATACTGGCTGGTCAGCTCTTTGTAATAGACCTGGCCAAAGGCAAAGCAGATGTTGGATACCTGCACGATCAGAAAACCCAGGATGACGCCGTGCTGGTTCAGGCTGGCTTGCTCGACCACCGCTGCGCCGGCAACCGCCAGGAAGGCGGTCAGCAGCGGCAGCCAGTAAAAATGGCGATGCATGAGGTTGTTGATGAGGGCGATATAAATGGGGGTAAAGATCGTGAAGAGAGCAACCTCATAAGCCTTTAGATAGCCGAAGGCGTATTGGTAGCTGATATACATCAGCCCATATTGCAGCATACCGGTCAGGCACAGACGGAGGGCCACCCTGACCGGCAGGCCTTTGAGGCGCAGGAACGGCAGGAATGCCAGCAGTGCTATGAACAGGCGGGCAAAGGCGATGAAATTCGGGTCGATGACCGCCAAATTGTCTTTAATGATGCCAAACGAGAAAGCCCATACCAACGATACAAATAAGAGATAGCTCACTGGATTACCTGTAGATGGGAATGGATGAAAAAACGGGAATGGCTGATCTTATCACAAAAGCGAGCGTTGGGTCAGGGCAATTGCATTCGCCCTGACATTTCCTTGACCTGGCTCAAATAGCCATTAAAATGAGAAGATGAATCTCAATTGCTACAAAAAATCTGTGGGGCAACCAGCATGAATGAGCGCCTGGAACGCTACAAACAAGGCTTGCGGTCAGGCCTGCACAAAAGCCTGCGCCAGGCGGGCCGCATCGATACCCTGGCCGGAGACGAGCTGCAGGCTGAATGTGAGCAACAGAACTTGGGCTGGATGCAGCGTTCTGCCCGCTTGACCCGGCGCCAGTGTGAAGCCGAGCGAGTGGTGATCGGGCCGGATGAACGGATTGTGTTTACCCGCACATTAATCGACGTGCCCCCCATTTATTCAAAGGCAGAATGGGAAAAAGTTACCGGACAGCGCACTTTGCACGAGCTTGGACCGATCAGCAATATCTGCGCCGATTGGGGCATGGCGCTGGCGCAGGGCTTGAACGGGCGCCGGCAGACCGCCCTGGCTGCTCGGCAGCGCTTCAAGGATGATCCCAGCGCGCTGGAGTTCTTAGATTGTGCCATTGAGACGATGGATGCTGTGCAGGGCTTAGCAAACCGCTATGCTGAGGCTGCTCGCCAGATGGGGCGAAATGAAATTGCCGAAATACTGGAGCAAGTGCCGGCCAATCGGCCGCGCTCATTTCACGAAGCCTTGCAGTCGCTGCGCTTGCTGCAGGCGGCCGTCTGGTTGAGCGGTCACTATCATGTTGGACTGGGTCGCTTTGACCAGTATATGTGGGAGTACCTGCGTGAAGATTTGGAAAGCGGCCGGCTGGATGTAGCGGGCGCCGAAGAATTGTTGGCCGAGTTCTTTATCTCGCTCAACAAGGACAGCGATCTGTATCCGGGCGTGCAGCAGGGCGACAACGGCCAGACCATCACGCTGGGCGGCGTCCGGCGGGATGGCAGCAGCGCTGTCAACGAGCTGACCCGCATGGCACTGCGAGTATCCTGTGACCTGGAGATGATCGATCCCAAGATCAATTTGCGCATCTCGCCGGATACGGATGTAGAGCTGCTGTGTTTGGCGACCGAGCTGACCCGCAAAGGCCTGGGTTTTCCGCAATATTCGAATGACGAGGTGGTTATCCCGGCCCTGGTGGCGCACGGCTACGCTCTGGAAGACGCCTGCGACTACGTGGTAGCGGCCTGCTGGGAGTTTATCATCCCCGGACAGGGCATGGATGTGGTCAATATTGGGGCTGTCTCGTTGCCAGCCGCGGTTGACCGGGCCATCCGGGCCGGATTGCTGGCGGGGGACGATTTTGAGGGCATACTCGCGCGCCTGCGGGCCGATATTGGCGAGCAGGTGCAGCAGGTGGCCGGCCGATATGAAAATCTGCTACTGCCGCCGGCGCCGTACTATTCGGTGCTGATGGATAACTGCCTGGAAAATGGGCGCGACTTATCGTTGGGGAACAAGTACAACAATTTTGGCATCCACGGGGCCGGTTCTGCCAATGCAGCCGATGCCCTGGCGGCCGTCCGGAAATTTATCTTCCAGGAACACAGCCTGCAGCCCGGCGAGCTGCTTTCTGCATTGGATGCTGATTTTGTAGGTTATGAAGACCTGCGCCTGAAGCTGTTCGATGATGGACCCAAGGTGGGCAATAATGACGATGGGGTGGATACCCTGCTGGTGGGCTTATTCGAAGCCTTTGCAGATGCTTGCGAAAATTATGGCTGCACCAGTCGGGGCGGAATTCTGCGTCCAGGCACGGGCTCGGCCATGTACTATATCTGGCTGGCGCAGGGGCACGCCGGTATGCACGAGCCGGTGGTTGGCGCAACTGCGGAAGGGCGCCGCCAGGGCCAGCCGCTGGGGGCTAACCTGGCTCCAACCCAGGGCGTTCGCATCAATGGGCCATTTAGCACGCTGCAGTCGTTTGCAAAAATTGACTACCGGCGGGTTTGCAACGGTGGTCCGATCACGCTGGAGCTATCCGATACGGTTTTTCGAAACCCTGAAGCGACCCGGCAGGTGGCCCTGCTGGTGCGGGCCTTTGCTCAGCTTGGCTGCCAGCAATTTCAGCTCAATGCCTTGAGCCTGGAAACCCTGTTGGATGCGCGCGCTCACCCCGATCTGCACAAGAATTTGATCGTGCGGGTGTGGGGCTGGAGCGGTTACTTTTGCGAGCTGGGGGCTGAGTATCAAGACCAGATCATTGCCCGGCATATGTTCAATCTGGAATAGCGATCAGGATTTGAAGAATGACCAGCGGGATCGTTTTTGACATCAAAGAATTTGCTGTGCACGATGGACCGGGGTTGCGCACGACCGTATTTATGAAAGGCTGCCCGCTGGTGTGCAGTTGGTGCCACAATCCCGAAAGCCAGTGGGGCCAGCCTCAGCTCATGCGCACCGCCAATGGGACGCGCCTGGCCGGCAGCCTGTATACTGCCGAGCAATTAGCGGCGCGTTTGAACCAGCAGGCGGCGCTTTTGAAGGCCAACGAGGGCGGTATCACTTTTTCGGGGGGCGAGCCGCTGATGCAGGCCGGTTTTGTAGCCGAGGTGATCAGCCTGCTGGAAGATATGCATATCGTGCTGGATACATCCGGTTTCGGGCGCGAGCGCGATTTTCGCCTGCTGTTGGGGTGTACGGACCTGGTCTACTACGATTTGAAGTTGATCGATCCGGAGGCGCACGTCCGCTACGTTGGGCAGGACAACCGCTGGATCCTGCGCAATTTGCAGATCATGAGCGAGGCCGGGGTGCCCTTTGTGATCCGGGTGCCGCTGGTGCCGGGTGTTACCGACAGCGATGAAAACCTGGCTGCGATTGCTGAGCGTGTGGCCGGCTTGCCCGGCTTGCAGCGGGTGGATCTGCTTCCGTATAATAAGGCGGCCGGGGCCAAGTACGAGGCCGCCGGAATGGAATTCAAGCCGGATTACGACGAGAACCGCCCGCTCAACCTCAACACCGGCGTTTTTGAGCGAGCCGGGATCAATGTGCGCATAGCCTGATATCGGAAAGCGGGGCGGCCGGTTCCTCAGCATGCCGCAGGAGAAAATCTCATGAGTCGACAGGACACACTTTGTGCTTCAGCCGTTGAAGCGATTGGAGAAACCCCGCTGGTGGAGCTAACCCGGCTCACCTGGGGATTGGACGGCCGTATCCTGGCCAAGCTGGAATATCTCAACCCGGGTTATTCCAAAAAAGACCGCATCGCCCGCCAGATTATCGAAGACGCCGAAGCGGAGGGCCGGCTCAAGCCGGGCCAAACGGTAGTGGAGCTGACCAGCGGCAACACCGGGACGGGGCTGTCGATCGTATGCGGAATTAAGGGTTATCCCTTCGTAGCGGTCATGTCCAGGGGAAATTCGATGGAACGGGCGCGCATGATGCGGGCGCTGGGGGCGGAGGTGGTGCTGGTAGACCAGCTACCTGGCTCTAGACCCGGGCAGGTGTCCGGCGGGGACCTGGAGCTGGTGGAGCAGGAAGCCAGGCGGATTGCGACGGAGCGCCACGCTTTTCGCGCCGACCAGTTTCACCTGGCTGGCAATTTCCGGGCGCACTATTTGCACACCGGACCGGAGATCCTGCGCCAGTCAGGCGGCAGTATCGACGCTTTTTGCGACTTTGTCGGCACGGGAGGCTCGTTTGCCGGCTGTGCGGCGGCCTTCAAAGAGTTCAACCCAGACATACGTTGTTATATTGTCGAGCCGGAGGGGGCGGCCGTGCTGGCAGGCGAGCCGGTCAGCAATCCCAACCACCGCATCCAGGGCGGCGGCTACGCCATGCCCGATTTGCCGCTGCTGCTGCCGGAGCAGATCGACGGATACTTACAGGTTTCGGACAGCCAGGCCGTTCAAATGGCCCGACGGCTGGCGCGTGAGGAAGGCATTTTTGCCGGGTTCTCGTCCGGAGCCAACGTAGCGGCGGCGCTGGGCTTGCTGCAAACCTCATTGCGCGGCAAGACCGTGGCAGTGCTATTGTGCGATTCGGGCCTGAAATATTTGAGCACGGATTTGTGGGAATAAGATTTTGCAAGAGGGGATGCCGATTGGATCATCGCGCAAGCCCGTAGCAAATTCCGAAGACCTGTACGATTCTTGTAGAGAGATATTATTGGTTGTATACTAAATCGGTAGATTATAAAGTAATCATTTGATCATACGGCATAACTGCCCAGGTTCAATCAGGAGGATGATTTATGGCAAAGATCAAGATCAGCAAGGGTAAGTTCGATGGCATCAACGCCGTGGCGAACGAAAAAGGCGTCATCTCAGCATTGGCAATCGACCAGCGTGGCTCGCTCTCCAAGTCGATTACGAATGCAAAGGGCAGCGCCGCCAGCGATGCGGATTTGAGTGAGTTTAAGGTGCTGGTATCGGAGGTGCTGACGCCCTACGCCAGCGCCATCTTGCTGGACCCTGAGTACGGATTGGAAGCGGCCAAACACCGCGCCAAGAACGCCGGCCTGTTCCTGGCTTACGAGAAGACCGGCTACGATGCCACTGTTAAGGGGCGGCTACCCGATTTGCTGCCGGAATGGTCGGTCAGGCGGCTGGCCGAGGCCGGAGCGAACGTGATCAAGCTGCTGCTGTATTACGATCCGGATGATGACCCCAAGATCAACACGGTCAAACATGCCTTCCTCGAACGCGTTGGGGCAGAATGCCGCGCTTATGATATCCCGTTTTTCCTCGAACCGATCTGTTACAGCGATACGATTGGCGACGAGAAGAGCATCGCTTTTGCGCGCGCCAAGCCCGGCAAGGTCACAAAGTATATGGCGGAGCTTTCAAAGCCGCAATACGGCGTGGACGTGCTCAAGGTGGAAGTGCCCATCAACATGCGCTATGTCGAGGGCTCACGGGCCAATACGGATGGCCAGGTGGCTTATACCCGCCAGCAGGCCAAAGAATATTTCCGCAGTGCGGCGGCCGCCACCACTCTGCCATTTATCTACCTGAGCGCCGGGGTCAGCGATGATGTGTTCCGGGAAACCCTGGAATTGGCGGCCGAAGCGGATACGCCTTTCTCGGGTGTGCTGTGCGGACGGGCAACCTGGTTAGCAGGCGTACCTGAATACGGTAAGGGCGGCGCTAAGGCGTTTCGCTCCTGGTTGGAGGATACGGGTGTGAAGAACATCCAGGCTTTGAACGTGGTGCTGGCCAGGGGCGCCAAGCCCTGGTGGGATTTCTACGGCGGCAAGCAGAACATCGAAGTAGCCGGTTGATGGATCAAACGGAACGCGATGAGATTGTCAGGTTGACGGAAGAATACGGCGGGCAGTGGGGCATTAACCATACCCGCCGGCTGCTTCAATTGATTGTTATCATTGGAGCAGGATTGCAGTACGACCAGGAGGTCGTCTGGTTGGCGGCCCATCTGCACGATTGGGGCGGTTACAGTCCCTGGGCGCAGGCCGGAGTCGACCATGCCGTGCGCTCAAAACAGGTGGCCGATACTTTTCTGCACGAGAAGGGCTATCCGCCAGAATTGATCGATCCGGTGTTGGAGTGCATCGAGCAGCACCATCAGGGCGGCAACGACCGCAGGATTGAATCGATCCTGTTAAGTGACGCGGATGCGCTGGATTTTTTGGGGGTGGTGGGCGTGCTGCGCGATTTTGCCAAGAAACCCAAGGACCTGCGCGACGGCTATAAAACCGTGCGAGCCCGCATGGAAAAACTGCCAAAGCTGATTTGCCTGGAGAAAACCAAAGAGATTGCTGCCCAGCGGCTGCCGGAAATGGAAAGCCTGCTGGCGGCGTTCGAAGAAGAAAGCTTTGGCTGGTTTTAGTGCTTTATTGCGGAACCTTAATCCACGAGACAACTTTCCCGTTGGGATAGTCGCTCAACTGGCGGATCAGGTTCCCATCCGTTGAAAAAAGCGTTGGCACGCCGTTGGGATCACCGGGTTTTTGATCGCCTGTATATGCAAAAAACGAAGTTCCGTCCGGGCTGAAGACAACCGGTTCAGCGATGTCGTAAGAAGCGTTTTCTTGGGTCACCTGCTGTAAATGACTTCCATCGACGCCAATCCGGAAAACCCGGTAGTGCTCGTTTTGCTTGCCAATAAAAAAAATGGTTTTTCCATCGGGGCTTAAATATGCTCCGCCGATACGGATGATATCGCCGCTGTGCCCTTCGTCAAGCACCGTTTTGATCTGGCGGCTTTTTACATCCAAAATTTGCAGGGTGCCTTGGGAAAAACCACCTTGAGGGGGCATGGTTAAAGTTGTGAGCCCAATAGTGTTTCCATCGTTACTCAGAGAATTGAAAGAGACAATTTTAAACGGAAGGCCATTGGTGAAGCTGGTCAAAGGCGTCATCGCTCCAGACGAGAGATCGACGGTATAAATTTGGAAAACAGACGAATCTCCAACCGTACAGCTTAGAAAAAGTTGATCGCCTTTTGGGGACCATAGGAGTGTACCGGGATGCCCTGCTATTTGCCCCTTACTCAATTGCGTCGACTGGCCGGTTTGCACGTCCAGCAGGAAAAGGATGTTATTCAGGGGTTCTTCGCGGTCATAAGCGATCTTTTTGCCATCCGGAGATAGGGCAGCGGCGATGACATTGGGTTCTAGAAGATATTGGCGAGCATTCCGTCCATCTGAGTCGGATAAAGTGATCTGATTATTGGAATTTAAGCTCAGGATTTTCTCTTTATCCACGACAGTATTTGTAGCGGCAGCGATGCTGAGTGATTTTGCTGCCAGGGTCGGCGCTACTATAACAGGCATAGCGTTCATCGAAGTGCAAGCGCTCAGAAAGAACGGTAAAGATACCATTAATGAAGTTATACGTCGTATATATGGTTGCATAACAATCGCCGCCCTTTCTATCGCAAAACTCGATTGTGTTGAACTAAATTTATTCGTTACTTCTTTATCTATTATAACCAGGTGATAGAATAGCCCCGACACCTGCTAATTTATAAAACCTTGCTGTGCGATCATAGTCTGACCCTCTAAAAAGAATCGCGATATTGAATGGTACAACCCACATTACAGGCCAAGAACAATTGCGGCTCACAATCTCCCAAGAATTTCCTCGCGCTTGGCTTTGTATTCTTCTTCCGTGACAAGTTCCTTTTCGCGTAATTGTTGCAGCTCGTCTAAATACTCCGCTATTGTAGGCTGTTGACTGGGAGCTGAGCTGGGCGTGGCTGCCGCGAAGGAATTGGTCAGATTGATGTGGGTCTGGCTTGCCATGCTGCTGTTTGGAACGACCACATGGCGATTGTCGTCCGTTTTTAAGAGGGTATAGCCAAGGTTGATGCTTTCGACCGTTCCCTTTTCCACACCGGTTGGTGCGGTCACCTGCAAGCGATCACCCACGTTGAAGGGGCGATAAAGCAGCAGGGAAATCCCGGCAATGAGATTGCCCAGCGTATTTTGAGCTGCCAAACCGATAATGACCGAGAGGATGCCGGCGCTGGCCAGCCAGGCTGTGCCCAAACCCGCCAGTGCGGGAACCAGGTGTGCATAGGAAATGAACATAAAAATATAGACAATGAGCCGGGCCAGTTGCGCCAGAAATTTAACCGCAGTGCGGTCTACACGGTTGTTTTTATCGTTGGCGAACAGTCGTTGGACTGCCAGGTGCAAAGCGTGGCCAAAAAGCCAGGCAAAGAATAAGAAAACGAGTGCATAGAACATTGCACCCAAAAATGTTGTTGGATCGGTCAAGGCTCCGTTTTTGATTTGTTCCAAAATATTCATCGTGATTCCATCCAGTTTCACTCTAGAAACGGCTCAACGACCAGGCTCACCTGTGGCAATGAAGCGCAGCAGCGCGGTACCTCTTTCATTATAATTCTGCCCTCTAAAAAGAATCACGATATTGAATGGTACAATTCCGGGCAGGCGCTGTCCTGAGGATGGCATGGCCCGGGCCAAGCGGCAACCCGGACAGGCCGGGGGAAAAATATCCAAAAAAACAACGCGCAAGGCATCATGGCAGGTCAAAAGTCCGTATTTTCACGATGGTGTGTAACTCTTGCAGCAAATGGGTGTTATCAGTGTAAGCGGATAATCTTAATAATCGATGGGCAAAGTTAAGACCCACCAGCGGATGGTAGCATGAATCCATACCGATGCGATTTACCGGGTAACAATCCGGTTGAACATAATAATTCTGTAATCCCAAATTGAACTTTACTGCCAAAAAAGCCCCGCTCCGTGATTTACGGTAGGACGGGGAGTGGTTTTATTCTTATCGTTGCCAGGCCAAAATGGAGGCAATACTATGAACGAACATAAAGCCGTAGCAATCGTCGGCTTAGGGGCCATCTTACCGGATGCAGCGGATGTCCCCTCATTTTGGAAAAACATCCAGAGCGGGCGCTACAGCATCAGCGAAGTTCCGCCCGAGCGCTGGGACCCCAAGGATTATTACGACCCCGATCCCAGCGCGCCTGACAAGACCTATGCCAAGATCGGCGCCTGGGTGCGCGGCTTTAAGTTCGACTTCTTGAAGTGGGGCATTCCTATCCCACCCACCACCCTGACGCTGATCGACCAGGCCCAGCAGTGGGCCATCGCCGCCAGCCGCCAGGCGCTGCTCGATTATGGTTACCAGCAGCGCAAGTTCGACCCGCAGCGCACGGCGGTCATCTTTGGCAATGCCATGGCGGGTGAGAACCACTACGCCACCAGCCTGCGCATCCGCGCCCCCCAATATATGAAGGCGCTCTCGGAAGTGCCCGAGTTCCAGGACCTGCCAGCGGCGCTGCAACAGGCTCTGCTGGAAGGCATGCGGGCCGGTATCCGCCGGCAGGTGCCGGCGGTGACCGAAGACACCATGCCGGGCGAGCTTTCCAACGTGATTGCCGGGCGGGTGGCCAACGTTTTCAATCTATCCGGACCCAACTTCGTAACCGATGCAGCCTGTGCCTCCTCTTTTGCGGCGCTGCAGGCCGCCATGGCCGGGCTGGTCGAGAAGCAGTTCGATTACGCTTTGACCGGCGGCATCGACCGCAATATGGGGGCCGAATCCTTTGTGAAATTCTGCAAGATCGGGGCGCTCAGCCCGGACGGTTCCCGCCCATACGCTGAAGGCGCCAATGGTTTTGTGATGGGCGAAGGCGGAGCGGTGTTCCTGCTCAAACGCCTGGAAGACGCCGAACGCGACGGCGACAAGATCTACGCAGTGGTGCGCGGGGTGGGCGGCAGCAGCGACGGCAAGGGCAAGGGCATCACCGCTCCCAACCCGCTCGGCCAGCAGCGCGCCATCGAGCGGGCCTGGCAAGACGCCGGTTTATCCCCGGCTACGGCCGGCTATTTCGAAGGACATGGTACTTCTACCAAAGTGGGGGACGTGGCCGAAGTGCAAAGCCTGAATAATGTGCTGGCCCCGCTGGGTTTAAAAGCCGGGCAGATTGGGCTGGGCTCGGTGAAATCGAACATCGGCCATCTCAAGAGCGCGGCCGGTGCGGCCGGGCTGCTGAAGACCATCCTATCCCTGCACGAGAAAACCTTGCTGCCCTCGGTCAATTTCGAACGGCCAAACCCCGAGATCGATTTTGCCCACCTGCCGGTGCGTGTCGAAACAGTTGCACACGAGTGGCAGCGCCCGAGCGAGGGCGTGCGCCGGGCCGGAATCAGCTCGTTTGGCTTTGGCGGCACCAATTTTCACGTGGTGATCGAAGAATACTTGCCCGGTTTGTTACTGCGTAGCGAAAAACACTCCTTCCCGAGCGTGGCGCTTGGCAGCCAGGCGGCTGCATTCCAACCTCAACCCGCACCTTCGGTGGCGGCTGTGCCTGCGGCAGCTACGGTGCCTACGGTAGCTAAAGGCGCCGGCAAAGCCCCGTACCGCGGCCTGCTCTTCCTGAGCGCCAACAGCTCGGACGAGCTCAAGCAGAGCCTGACCGAGGCCATTGAGCAGGCTCGCCAGGGGCGCCTGCCACTGCGCCAGCTTCCGGATCCGGCTCAGGTGGCGGCACCCGA
>DATFYI010000165.1:0-13098 GCA_035315125.1 Anaerolineaceae bacterium
CATCCCTGCCAGGGCCAACTTTATGGCCTGATCGGCGGAAATGGCCGGGGTGGTACTGTCGAGTGTCAGATCCGGGGAGACCTTGCCGTTGAGCGACAGGATATTGCCTTTGGCGTCGCTGTTGATCACCAGCTCGCCGCCCATGACCGGGATGCCGTGCTCCTGCTGCTGGTAGCGCAGTGTGCTGCCGCTGGCGGTGGCGACGGTTTTCTCGATGCGCAGTTCCTGGGAGGGATCTTTAATGCCGAAACCGGAGGCATAGCTGGCCAGCACCGTGGCGCTGGCGCTTTCGATTGATTGGGCGCTGACCTGACCTGCTCTGGCTGCCAGCAGGGGCGCCGAGGCATCTCCGCCTACGAAACTTAACATACCCGTGGCAGAATTATAGCCATAACGTAGATTGCCGGGGGGTGGAGTTGGGCTGGCGTTGAGAGAGTTTTTGGGAACAGCAAGCCTGGCGGGTGAGAGGCTGGCAGCCTGGCCGGGTACAACACCGACCGTGCTGATTAGATAGACAAAAATGACCAGAATGTGGATTGCGCGTAGATATCTTTTAAACTTCATGATGCCCCCCGGCAATGACGTACGCTTTTATTTTTTATCTGGATTGAAAAGTCGAGCTGAGATTACAAATGTGTCATTTATTATTATACTCAATACAAATTCATTTACATTAAGACACTTTATCATCTTCCACTGAAGCTCGCAAATGTGTTGAGAACTTTTATTCATCAAACGAGTAGACATGCACAAACTGGTGCATAAAATCGGAATATTTCGTTTCCGGATCGATATCTACCGTCAAAATCGAAACATCTAAGTTGGGGTCTATATCCCGCAGTTTCTTCAGAATCACCGCTGCCGTGCGAGTTTCCATGACTGCATCGTCGGCGATCAGCACATGGTGGCCGCATAATTGAAACTGTTCGCGTAACAGGCCGGCGATGGGCAGGGCGCCTGTTCGCACAAATACCATGTGGTCTACCGGGGTGGGCTGATGATAGGTTTTATCCATCAAAATTCCCAGGTATTCGGCGATGATGCAGCCCGAGGTGGCTGCACCGATGATATGGGTGATGCCATCCTTTACGGCGGCTTCGGCGAAGTCCCCAAACTGGCCGATAAACCGCCTCATTTCCCAGAACCCGCTGTTGCGATAGAGCTGTTGTTGGCTGGCTTGCTCAATATCCTGTGGCGTGATCCCCAGAATCAATTTGATCGAAAACAGTGAGCTATGGAACAGGTCGATGGAATCCGGCGCGATATGCCCAAACTGCAGGATGTCTGCTGCAAACTTTTTCGAGTAATGCTGGATCAGGTCAAACACATATTCACGCGGTTTGGCAAGGCCGGGTATGGATAGCTGCGGGTCGCAACGCGTAATCCATTGCGCCAAAGCCCGCAGCTCATCCATGTCCCTTTCATACCGCAGCATTTCGTTGTAGTGGTTCAGGTTGATTTCTAACATGTTCAGACCACCTTGGAAAAGGATGTATGCAGGCATTATACGATAAGTTGCTGGAGGGTGTCATTCCGAAATTGTTTTATGCCCCAAAACTCTGAATCGATCGAGCTTATTTATGATAGAATTTAAGAGTCTTAAACTCTGGCAACTAACTTTCCCTTTTTTACACTTTTCGTAAAATTACGGACAAAACTGTGACCGGAATTTTCAAATCTTCCATCTCGATAACCTGACTGACGGGTTATTTCTATTAACGCGAACCGTTTAGACCTCTAACCAATCCATTTCTTAGGAGCTACTATGACAAAATCCGATGACTTTCTGTTCCGTGGCGATCTGGCAGAGCTGGATCCTTATGTGGCGCACCTGATCGAGGGTGAGTCAACCCGCCAGGCCCGCAAGCTGATTATGATCCCATCTGAAAGCTATGCACCCCAGGCCGTTCGGCAGGCCCTGGGTTCAGTTTTCAATAATGTCTATGCCGAAGGCTACCCGCCTTTGCGGGCCACCCACGAAAGCGAAGCGTTGCTCTCGGATGACGCCTACCAACTGGCTTATTACCGGCGCTATTCCGACCGGCGCTTTTACAAGGGCGTGGATTACATCGACATCATCGAGCCGCTGGCTGGCCGCCGGATAGCACAGTGTTTTGCCAACGACAATGCCCCGGTCGAGGCCATCCGTGCTAACGTTCAGGCGCTATCGGGTTCGGCTGCCAACCTGGCAGTCTACGACACCTTTATGCAGGCCGGCGACACTCTGATGGGCCTGGACCTGATGATGGGCGGTCATCTGACCCACGGCAGCCGTTTTAACATCTCCGGTAAGCGCTACCAGGTGGTTTCCTACGGAGTGGATGAGCATACCGAGCAGATCGACTACGAGAAAGTAATGGCTCTGGCGCTCGAGCACCAACCTAAAGTGATCGTGGCCGGTTTCACTTCCTATTCCTGGGCGCCGGATTGGCAAAAGTTCCGCCAGATTGCGGATGCCTGCGGCGCCATCCTGATGGCCGATATCGCTCATACGGCCGGGTTGGTGATCGGCGGGGTCTATCCGAACCCGGTTGGCATCGCTGATGTGACGGTCTTCACCACACACAAGACGCTGGGCGGCCCGCGCGGGGCGGTCATCCTGACCACCGACGAAGAAAAAGCCATCAAGATCGATAATGCTGTTTTCCCAGGCGCCCAGGGCGGCCCACATCCCAACAAATTTGCGGCTATCGCTGTGGCGGCCCGCCTGGCGCAGACCGAGCAATACAAAAAGCTGCAACAGCGCACCGTAGTGAACGCAAAAGCGCTGGCTGAGGCTTTCAAAGAACGCGGCTTGAAGGTGGTCTACGGCGGCACAGATACCCACATTGTGGTTGTCAACGCCAGCGCCGTTAAGAGCAGTACCGGTTTCCCGCTCAGAGGCGAGATTGCCGCTCGCCTGCTGGATCTGGCGGGGATTGTGGTCAACAAAAACACTATCCCCGGCGATACCCGCACCGCTTTGGCCAGTGGCATCCGTTTTGGCACACCCTGGGTCAGCCAACGCGGGTTGGAACCCGAGGACATGCAATCCATTGCCAGTATCGTGCAAACAGTGCTGACGAATATCCGCCCATTTGCCTATCAGGGCCTGATCGGCGAGCTACCGCGCGGTAAAGTGGAGCTGGAAATGTTGAATTCAGCCCGGCGTAAAGTGGTCGAGCTGAGTCAGAAAGCCGGTATTGACTTCACCCCGGTCGAAGGGCAGAAGCCCGACTATTTCTACCTGGACGCTGCATCTTCTGGCACTCCAGACAGGCAGATATTTCAGATCACCGGTTTCCGAGCGCGGGCCTTTCTGCAGGAGCTATGCACCGGCAATCTGGCTGAGCTGGAGGTTGGGCAGGGGCTGGTGACGTTCATGTTGAAGAATTCCGGTAACTTACTATCCGAAATTGCTTTGGTTCGATTACCTACGGATGCTTTTGGTCGTGACAGCTTCTGGATGAAGGTAAATGGCGCCGAGGCAGACCAGCTTCAGGCCTGGTTGGATGGTCTTTCGGACGGCTACGTGCTGTTTGACGATAACGATGTCTTCCGTAAGGTACAGGGCCCGGTTACCATCCAGAGGATCGAGCCTGCCACTCAGGCACAGAAGCCAGTTTATTTGGCTACTCTGCAAGCGCTGGGCCAGTTATCGACTAAACCCGGAACTTCTGCCAGCGAGCTGTTGGAAAATTACCCCGAACTGTTTGAACTATCCAAGCCCTATTTTGTAGGGCAGGACTGCCTGCGAGAGCACGCCAAAATGGGCTATGCTATGGCGCCTCAGCGGGCCGAATGGCAATGGCAGGAACCGACCGACGCCCCGCTCAAGCGCACGGCTCTATTTGAGACCCACAAGGCCCTGGGCGGCAAGATCGTGCCGTTTGCGGGCTGGGAGATGCCGGTCTGGTACAGCAGTGTTAGCGAAGAGCATGCCGCCGTACGAAAAGCGGCCGGGTTGTTTGACGTGAGTCACATGGGTGCACTGGAAGTGTCCGGACCGAACGCCATCGCCTTCCTGGACGTGGTTGGCTCCAACTACGCCCACTGGTTGGAGGTAGGCCAATCCTGCTACGGCTATCTGGCCGATCCGGACGGCAAGCTGATCGACGACTTTATGATTTACCGGCGCGGCCCCGAAAAGTTCCTGTTGGTGGTGAATGCCTCCAACGAGGATAAGGATTGGATCTGGCTGAATGCCGTCAATCAGGGTAAAGTGGTAATCGACAAGCAGCGCCCCTGGCTGAAAGTGTCTGCCCCGGCCGTGCTGCGCAATTTGAAAGATCCAGCCTGTGGTAAGGATCAACTGCGCGACGTGGCGCTGCAGGGTCCAGCTGCCCTGGCCATTTTACAGGCCTGCAGCGACGATCCCAGGACTCGTTTTGCATTAGGGCAGGTCAGGCGTACTGATCTGATCGAGGTGACGCTGTCGGGCATCCCAGTAGTGGCGGCCCGCACAGGCTACACTGGCGAGGAGATGGGCTTTGAACTGTTCGTGCATCCCGATCAGCAGGTTGCCTTCTGGAATCTGTTATTGGAGAAGGGCCAGCCCTTTGGCATCAAGCCCTGTGGTCTGGCAGCGCGTGATAGCACTCGCACCGAAGCCGGTCTGCCGCTGTATGGACACGAACTGGCGGGGCCGTTTGAGATCAACCCGGCCGAAGCGGGCTTCCCTGGCTACGTCAAGTACCACAAACCTTTCTTTGTCGGACGGGACGTGCTGCTGGCGCAAGACCTCAAGCGCAAGCGCGAGCTGGTGCGTTGGCGTATGGATCAGAAGGGCGTGCGCCGTCCGGGCACGCATGCGCCGATAGTCAACAAACAGGGCCAGGTGATTGGCTATGTGACCAGTTGTTCGATCGACAGCGACGGCTATTTACTGGGGCTGGGTATTGTGGATTTGCGCTACGCCAAAGAGGGCACAGCGCTGGGTATCTTTGTGCTGCCGGAGAAAGCGCAGTCGGAAAAGCAGAAACCCGATCTGGCCATGGGCGATAAAGTGCTGCTGCACGTGGAAGCCACCGTTCTGCGTCGCTTCCCGGCCAAGAAGAGCAGATCCCAGACAGAGCAATCTGAGTAGGATTTACTGGTCGATTAATCAGACAAAGGCCAGCCCGGAATTTGGGTTGGCCTTTGTTTTTCGGGTCTTTTTGCAAAGTAGCGTAAGTCATTGCCGCAGGTGAACGAAGCAATCTCCTTACCGGCCAAAAGTGGAGACTGCTTCGCAAAGACCGCTCGCAGTGACATTAAAGATACGCTATAATTAATTGATCCGAGATTGAAAATATCCTGGTATCGCATAGATTTCACTTCACCTTCACAGCCAAATTTAAATACGAATAAGAATTTCCATCGAATTATCCGGATAATGCTGAGGAATAATAATTTGTTCTGTTCGAAAAATTAGTCCTACACTCTTGGTGCACTCAGTAAGCTGCCTTCGGCCGAAGCATTAATCGTGATCGAGAAATCCTGATTAGTCTTAACAACAATCGTTTTGTACCATCATTATTCAGGGAGGTTGTAAGATGAAGTTACCAGACCATATCGGCATTATTCCGGATGGAAATAGACGATGGGCTGAATCGAAAGGCATGACCAAAGAAAGGGGCTATGCCCTGGGTCTCGATCCGGGTCTGGAACTTTTTCGACTGTGCAAGGATATTGGCATTAAAGAGTTAACCTCTTACGGTTTCACCACCGATAATACCAAAAGACCGTCCGAACAACGGAAAGCCTTTACTGAGGCCTGTATTCGCGCCGTTGACATTATCTCCAAAGAAGATGCGGCCTTACTGGTGCTTGGCAACACCGAATCGGCCATGTTTCCAAAAGAGCTGCTGCCTTATACCACCCGCCAGACCTTTGGTAAAGGTGGCATCAAAGTCAACTTTCTGGTGAATTACGGCTGGGAATGGGATTTGGGCATTATGAAACCGGCCGACTCCAATCAAACCAATAATGCCAGTGGTCTGAAATCATGCGAAATCTCCCGCATGGACCTGATCATCCGCTGGGGTGGAAGAACCCGTTTGAGCGGTTTCCTGCCGGTACAATCCGTTTATTCTGACATTTACGTGCTGGATGAATACTGGCCCGATTTCAAACCAGAGCATTTTTATCGAGCATTAAAGTGGTACCAGGAGCAAGACGTTACCCTGGGCGGGTAAGTGGTTTTGATGGAGTTGAAGGCAGTTTTATTCAGCTGATCCATGGTTAAGAAGTTGGGCTGGGCGTAACTGCCGTAGCAACTTTAATATTGAGGTAGACCGGCTCTTTAAAGTTGCTGCGGTTTTCGTTTGACATCACCCAATTGCTTTGATAACTTCCCGTAGTGGTAGGCGCCTTCATTTGTATGCTGATTTCGATCTGATCTCCAGGCAGTACCTGTCGACCGATGGAGATTTCCTTGGGCGCGCCGAAGGATTGACCGCTGTAAAAGCGCAGCAGGTATCCAGCCGTCCAGGTGGATGTCCCCGAATTTTTGAGGGTCCAGATCATGGTGAAGGTCTGGCCCGGTGTGAAGACAGTGCCATCCGCAATGGATTGGGCAACCCATTGGGCCTGGTTTACGGTTACAGCAGTCGCCGTCCCGCTGGATCGAATTACCGCAACGCTGGGAGAAGGACTGGCAGTCAGGTAAGGGGTGAGAGTAGGCAGGCTCGTAGCGCTGGGGCTCGGAAGGGAGGTGGCAGATGGCGTCAGGGCAAGCGCCTGGGTCACCTGTGCCAGTACCGTGGCTGCGACCTGCGTACGGAAGGGATCCATATCGACTGTTGGCGTATTGGTTGCAGGCGTCGAACTACAAGCAGCCAGCCACAGGAAACTTAACCACACTCCAATCAGGCTTAGAGTTCTTTTTTTGTGTGACATTAGGCTCTTCCTTTGTAGGTGCTGGTAAGACCACTGCCAGCCTGGGTGTTTTCCTGAATTGATTATCGCGTTACCAGGAAGGAATTGTCAAGAGTATGCTACGGATTTGCTTTAACATAATAACTCAGTCTCTTACAACAGGCGAATAACCAGTGGCGCGACGATAGCAGTCAAGGCCAGCAGGATAACGACACCAACAAAAAGCAAACTGCGGGAGCTGTCGTTCAATACCAAAGATTTGTCGTAATATTGATCCACCTGCTGGTTTGAGTACAGGGCCATCAGGCCGTCAAGCAGCTTGCCGCGGCTTTGACGTCCATTTGCCAGTACGGTTACAACGATGGTGTTGACCAGGATCGTGATCAGGAGAAAACCATCCAGGGTAACATCGCTTCTAAATTGGGCAGAATTATTACCATAGCCGTAGTTGGAGGCGTTGGCAGTTTGGGCGACGACTGTATTGATGGCCAGAGCGATCAAGTTGAAAACAATGGCTACTACGATAAAGAGAGTTTCTGTGCGGCGGCTGTGGCTAATCTCGCCAATAAGATTTTCGTGTAGTCTTTCCAACATGATAACCTCCCCAATTGTACATAAGAATGGTGGCAAGGACAATTTCATTATAACCAGTTCTGGCGAGCTAAGACCACCCGGTTTCAGTGCAGAGCGGGAAGATGATTTCAGCTTGTCAGATGAATTAAAAGGACCGTGGGTCTCAGCCGCAAGCGGCCAGGAATCCACGGTCTAATGCAATCAGGCCAAAGGCAGGGGAGCGCTAATGGCCCATTAATACCAGGCTGTAACCTCCCACCACGTCGCCGTCAACCCGCTGGCGCACCCGGATTACCTGGGCTTCGTGCGGGCCGATATTCTGGATGCTGGCATGCACCCCAATCTGCAGCGGGTCGCAGCCGCGTTCAAACTTCTCAACCGTATTCAGCAGCGTGCCGCGTACGTTAGCTGGCAATCCCGTTATATTGATGCGGTGTGTGCCGGCCACCGCAGGCGGCATCAGGCCCGTCACCACACCCCCGGCCGGGGCCGTCAGACCGGGATCGAGCTTGCCGGTGTAAAGGCGTAAAAATTCCATGGTTTGAGGCGCTGCCAGCTCCACATCTACCACCGCTTCAGCCGGGTTGGGCAGGTAGCCCAGGCTGAGCGGCAGGTCGATTGAGGCTGGCGAGGCCGCCAGCACCACCGCGATATTGCGCTGGCCGACATGCCGGTCGGCTGCGGCTGAGAATTGCTGCGGGCTGACAGCATCGAAGATCGGCTCAAAGGCCCGCACCACCAGGCATTCATGCCCATTGTTTTCGAATGTGGGCACCCAGGTTTGCGGACATTTGACGATGGCATGGCTGCCAAGCGAGACATATGCTCCGGAGGGTCCGCTCATTTGGGTCCATTGCGGGTAAACAGTGAAACGATTGGCCAGGTCGATCCAGGCCGCCCCGATCAGGTTTGCATCCGAACTGGATATGCCCAGGCTGGGGTTGAACCAGTAAAACTCCACTCGTACCCGGTAAGCCGGAGATTTGCCCAGGTTCCAGATGTGAGCATAGAGCGTATTGGGGGTGCTGGCCTGGGCGACTCCGCCCGCAGTAGGCGGGAAAAGCGGGGCGGCCGAAGCATCCACATTGGGCGCTACATAAATATCCGGCGATTCCCAGAAGACGCCGCTGAAGGGGCGCGCCCCACGGTCACCGGAAGCCGACCTGACAAGCAGGTAGGGCAGGTACTCGTCCTTGCGCGGGCCGAACTGCGCTCCCTTTCGCCCGGTTCCGTTGACCTGTCCCTGAAACCAGCTTACCTCGCCTGGGTCGCCTGATGGCGGCTTGCCAACCTGCCAGGGCGGCAGCGGCGTCACAATGACCTTGTGCGGAGGCGCGTCCTGGGGAACATCCACAGTGCCAGGTTGGCAGGGAGCTTCGGGCTCGGCGCATTCCGGCCCGCAGGGTTCTTTATCTTCGGGTATGCAGCACTCGTACTGGGGAGGCCGGATCGGTCGTCCACAGGTGCAGGTTGGGCGTCGGTGATAACGGGTTTCTTTATGGCAGGGGCAGGTACATTCGTATTTTTGAGTCTTTTTGTATGTCATGGCTGGCCTCATTTCTGTCGCCGTACTTTTGGAAGGCGTCGCGCCGTGCGGATGGGACGTCCGGGAGCGGCTATGATGACGTTCGTATTACAACCCGGATCTTCCAGACCTGGGCCAGTCCAATGCAGTAGCAATGGCATTCCGGGGTTCCATTTTCCGCTTTGCTGCGGCCAGGTGCAAGGCGGTTGGAAGGGGTTGCCCTCCGGGTCATTGACAGGCGCTTGATTGGGATCGCGGTTCCAATCCCAGTCATGGTAACCATAGCCACGATCGGCATCCAGGTTCCACTCAGTTAATGGTACCTGCGTCCCGTCTTTTTGGAGCGGGTCGCGCGTTTCAAGCCAGATCAGGTACTTGGAAAAGCTGAGCGAATCTCCCAGGTGGCGGTTGGGGCGCAGATCCGGGCCAACCCCATCGGCGTCTGCCGGAGTGAGCGCCTGTTCGAGGCGGTCACGGATGAGCGGGTCGGATGGCACATCGCCAAACAGTACCTCCGGCCCGACCCCACCTCCGTAAGGTCCTGAGAAGGTGAGCGGTAACTCCGATTCGGTGTAATCTGGATAGGCCCAGGGATGGTGGAATTCGTCATCCGGATGGGCGTAGGGGAAGCCTTTATCGTGGAAGGTAAGCCGGACAGTGCCTTCTTCCGGTCCCAGCGGTATCCTGCCAAAGGTATCGTTGATGTCATCCAGCAGGTGATTGAAGCCGCTTTCATCTGAGGCGCCAATGTGGATCAGCCCCATGTTGATCTCATCCATCTGGGGGTAAGCATAGCCGGTCATCACCAGCACAGCGCGGAACAGCTTGAGCAGGTGGAAGAGGGGCAGCTCAAGCGCATAATATGCCCCCAGGCGCAGAGGATAGGTAATCAGGTCCGCCAGGATGGCCCAGGGCAGGGTGGCCAGGTAGACCGCTACTTCGAGCACATAGGCAATATCATTAATGATCGACAATAGGAAATCAAGCAGATCGTCCCAGAAGTTGCCATCGCCACCGCCGCTGCCACTGCCGGGCGGATCGCTGTTTGGATCCGATGGCGTGGGAAAATCAAGGTTGGGGAATACATCCGGTGGGGCAGGCGGCTCGTGGTTTAGACCGTCCAGGGTCATATACTTCAAAAAGCGGAAGTACAGATCGTATGACTGTTTGATCAAATCGGAAGACGGACGCCCATCATTGTCTCGCAGGATTTTGGGATGCGGGCCGCCCTGGTAGAAAATGTCGACCATCGCTGCCACCAAAGCATTCGCCACGTTATCAGGCATTAATGAATCGATATCCAGCATGCGCCGGCGTTCCCAGGTTTCCCGCAGCGTGTCGCCGGTCGGATAGGCCGGGCGGGCAACCGGGTTATTGGTGCCGTCTTCAAAGGCAAAATCGTAGTATAGGGCCGATTCGGTCAACTGGGGATAGCGGTCGCCGTTCTTGGGGGCGAGGATGTCGTTCAGGTACCAGAAAGCGTCCATGTGGTTCTCAACCAGGTGGTGTCGTTGCCAGTGCAGTCGGAACGGCCCGCCGGAAATGGTGTTGACAAAAGCGTGTCCTGTGACGTCTGTAGCCAGGTGGGTGATATAGCCCGCCACATAGGCCTTCACACCGTCATCGCCCTGGCCGTGCTCGAGGATTGAGCGGGCAAAGCGGCCTGTCTCGCGATAATGCAGCATATCCGACCAGAAATAGGCCTGGTCGTCGTAGCCTTTGTTGAGCCCGAGTGAAAAGAACTCCCACCAGTCTTTTTGATCAATAAAGAAATCTTCCAGCAAGGTGGTTAAGATGCCGCTCAGCTCGCCGACGATATCCCCGACGGTTTCGGAAAGCCCGCCGGTCAGTCGGCTCATCTCCTCGGCCGTATCCTCACTGATCGGCCCCAGGTAATGTTCCCATTTTGAGACGTAAGGATCCAGGGTGTTATAGACCTTCTCCATAAAGTTGAGCACGGTGACCAACACGCTGGAAACGGGGATGCCATCCTCATCCCTAAAATCAGGCAGGAAGAAAAACAAATCCGGTCCGGTGGCTCCCAAATTAGCAAAATTGGAGTGGTCGCTCATCAGTTTTCCCAGGTTGGTCAGGTCTAATCCTGACCAATCCGGGTTAATCCGTTCGCTGGCGGGGGGCTTGTATTTACCCCTTTTCAATCCCTCCGCCGCGTGGTGCATGGCACTCATGTGAATATAAGTTCCCGGCATATTAACCTCCTCTGCATTCGTCAGGAACTACTCGTAGGAATGAATCTCTGTCCGCTCGCCGATGCCTGCGAAGAATTCCATTTTTCCCAATAAAAAGACAGACATTTCCCGGATATCAATATTGGGATTATATAGATACATATTATCATATTTATATTAGCAATATTATTATTGAATGTCAACAAACAATTCGGATTATTGCGTAATCTTAAGAAACCGATCGATCACGAAAAGCGATCTTATCCTGGCAGCGAAAAATATTGTATACTAACAATAGCTGATGAAAGTATCTGTGGTGCTCTATTCTTATCTACGCGACAAACTGCCGGCCGAGGCCAAAGGTCAAGCAGTGCTGGAACTGCAAGAAGGGGCGCGCATTGCCGACCTGATCGCCAGGTTGGATTTGCCTGAGCGAGTGTTGTTTGCACTCAACAACCAGATCGAGGGCGAGGCCAGCAGGGAATTGCGGGACGGTGACGTGGTCAGGTTTTTCCGGGCTGGGGCGGGAGGGTAAAAAATATCACCGCAAAGACGCGAAGGGCGCTAAGAAAATAAAGATGGCTAGAAAAAGAAAAGATACCACCGCAAAGACGCGAAGGGCGCAAAGAAAATAAAATGTGGTTGAAGAAAGTGCGTGGGTAGTGGTGGTTGACATATGTTAACTCAGGGTCTATGCAAATCGGGCACGATGGAATAGAATCGGGATTATCCCAAACAGGAGAAAAAAACCTATGACAGCGATAAAACGTGCGCACAATTTCAATGCCGGTCCGGCCGTATTACCCGTTCCCGTGCTGGAACAGGCCCAATCCGAGATGTTAGATTATCAAGGCTGCGGCATGTCGGTGATGGAAATCAGTCACCGTTCCAAGACCTTCGAGGATATTATTCATACCGCTGAGGCTGATCTGCGCGAGCTGATGAATATCCCCGCCAATTACAAGGCGATGTTCCTGCAAGGCGGCGGTAGTTTACAGTTTGCTATGATCCCGATGAACATCCGTGCGGCGGGCGCTTCGGCCGACTACATCGTTACCGGTTCATGGTCAAAAACCGCCATTAAAGAGGCTGCCAAGATCGGCACGACGCGCACGGCTGTTTCAACCGAAAAGTCGAATTTCAACTGCCTGCCCGCCCCAACCGACATCCAATGCGATCCCCAGGCCGCTTACCTGTATTTCTGCTCGAACGAAACCATCCACGGCGTGGAGTGGGTTAAAGAGCCTGTACCGCCAGCCGGTGTGCCGTTGGTGTGCGATATGTCGTCCGATTTTGTCAGCCGGCCGGTAGATGTCTCCAAATACGGCCTGATCTTTGCTGGCGCTCAAAAGAACGCCGGGCCCGCGGGTGTGACCATGGTGATTGTGCGCGATGACCTGTTGGAGCGCGTCCCGGCCAATTTACCGGTCATGCTGGATTATAAGACCCTGGTGGAGAGCGGCTCGCTGCATAACACGCCGCCCTGTTATTCAATTTATATCGTCGGGTTGGTGTTCAAATGGTTGAAGGGTCTGGGCGGGCTGAGCGGCATCGCCAAGATCAACACCCAGAAAGCTGATCTGGTTTATCAGGCCATCGACAATAGCGGCGGTTTTTATCGCGGCCATGCTGCGCCGGAAGCGCGCTCGAAGATGAACGTACCCTTCCACCTGCCAACCGAGGATCTGGAAAAGCTGTTCGTCAAAGAGTCAGAGGCCCAAAATTTGGTCGGATTGAAAGGTCACCGCTCGGTAGGCGGCCTGCGGGCTTCGATTTATAATGCGTTGCCGTTGGAATCGGTCAAAGTGCTGGTAGAGTTCATGCAGGATTTCCAGCGAGCGAACGGATAAAGACTCGTTTTACAGGGATGGGGGATAAAGCTTAAAAGAAAAATTTAACCGGGATGAAGGGATAAAGGGGATGAAAAAACTTTTTATCGCCTTCATCCTTTTTTAATCCCCTTTATTCCTGTTA
>DATFYI010000166.1:0-10821 GCA_035315125.1 Anaerolineaceae bacterium
GATCCCCCAGGATGCATAGGGCATGCCTCTTTTGCCAGTATAACCATCCGCTGATGGTATCGGGGCAATTCCGAAATTCAAGGTGGGGGTTTGTTTGCGAATTAAGTTGATGTGAGCCAGCGAGTCGATCATCATCGCGACACGGCCATTCGTAAACTCGGTAACTTTATCAGGCTCAGCCAAAGTGAACGCACCGGGGGAAATGACTTTCGCATCGTAGAGACTCTTAATGAATTGAACAGCACTTGTAACATCTTGATTACCCACAAGATTAGGCTTGCCGTCTTTCATCATGCTTCCACCCGAGGCCCATACCCACGACATCGTGTCATTCTGGATGCCGTTTGGAGCATCAAGGGAGAGCGGAATAACCCAGCCATAAACGTCGCCGCTGGTCAATTTTTTGACGTCAGCCGCAAATTGGGTTCGATTGTCCGGAGGAGCTGTAATGCCGGCTTTAGTAAACAGGTCTTGGTTATAGAAAAGTGGGTAAACAAAGTTAACCACTGGAATCATGTATGTAGAGCCGTTTTCCTTAATCTGTGCTGCAAGCTGGCTATCGTCATATCCAGTTGATTTTATGATATCAGACAGGTTGGTGATCGCGTTCTCTTTAACAAAGTCGCTTACCCAGGCTCCATCCAGACCAAGAACACAGGGCATGGTTCCAGTCGCAGCGCCGGCAACCTCCTGCTGCTTGGTATTCGCATAAGGACCGCTGAGCAGCGTCACTTTAATGCCGGGGTTGGCTGTTTCAAACTGATCCATTATTTGCCGGAATGCGCCAGAAGGAAGCTCTGGTTCCCACCACTGTTGAAACTCAAGCGTAACGGCAGGAGCCTGAGTAGCTGCAGGTGCCGCAGGAGGCTGAGTAGCCGCAGGTGCCGCAGGAGGCTGGGTGGCAGCCGGGGCAGCCGGGGGATTCGTTGGCGCCTGGACCTGCGTTGCGGCCGCGGGAGCACAAGCTGTCAGCATCATCGTTACGACCATGATAAAGCTGACAATGATCAACATACTTTTAGCTTTCATTTTATCTTCTCCTACTATTTTTCATCTGTGAGATTAATCTATTGAACAAATTGACCGGCAGGGCGTAAGCCTGTTTATATCAGGCTTGAAAACAATTACAGCAATTTTGCATCACCTCCTCTGTTGGATAAGAATAAGGAGTTAACTGGTAATCACACATTTCCTTCGCATGTTCTGGAAAGCTCATCAAATTCTCCCATATTTGTTATAGTTCGATCATACTGGCGAAGTAATTCCATAATAACACGCGATTTTAACAATGTCAATATCTTTAATGTTAATAGTCAATAATTATTACATTTTTATTATTGACTTCGAACATATCATTGTATATAATTATGTTAAATTAACCATTGGAGAATACCCAGATGCAGACCCCTGAGCGGCTGTCCCAGATCGTATCGTATGTCGACACACAAGGTTTTTTGTCCGTCAAAGAGCTCAGCCATCTTTGTAATGTATCTGAGATGACGATCCGTCGCGACCTGGGGATTTTGGATCAAGCTCATCGCATCCAGCGCACATATGGTGGAGCCGCTTCTGTGCGGTCAAACCAGCCAGCCGGATTGCAACCACCCACCAGAGCAGAGAGCTCTTTGGTTGACCGTGTAGACGTATTAATAGCAACCTCTGTCAGCCCTACTTATGATAACCTTCTGCTGGAAAGCGTCACAAAACGCAATATACCCATTATTGCTGAATCCCTTTCTATGCAGAATGAGGAAACTGTTGTAGCTGTGGATAACTACAAGGCCGGCTACGCCATCGGTAAATGGGCAGGTGAATATGCCAATAAACATTGGAATGGTCGTGCTGCAGTGTTAGACCTTACCTACCAATTGGCAAATACTCAGCTACGCAGCCACGGTTTTATTGCAGGACTAAGAGAAACGGCGCCGAATGCAGAAATTGTGCATTCCATTAATGCCCAATCTCGTTACGCAATATCTTATCAGTTAACCAAGGACGTTCTGACCGTTAATAAAAATATCAATATCATCTTTGGCATCAACGACACCATAGCCCTGGGAGCCTTGCAGGCTTGTAAAGATCTCAATATCAATCCGGAGAATATGATTGTCATTCCGTTTGGCCTGGAGGGAGATACTCTGCGAAATATACTCAAAGAAGGCGGCTATTGTAAAGTTGGTCTGGCGATGTTCCCAGAAATTGTTGCTCCAACCTGCGTAGAAGCCGCCATCTCCGCCTATAATCACCAACCCCTACCCCGTCAATTAATAACCCCTTATGCGATCTTGACATCCGAAACCCTCTGCGATGTTTATGAACAGACCGAGCACGGTTGGGAATTAAGATGGGATGCTATTATCGGTAAATTGGATCTGCCCATCGACATAAGCTTAGATAAACCGCGCACTTTCAACATACTCCCGCATCGTATCGGTTTTATTGTGCCGTTCAGCGAACATGAATGGTACAAAAAGTTGACTTTATTGATGCAAGAACATGCCAGCAAATTAAAAATAGAATTTGAAATTGTGGATGTCGATCAAACCACAAAAAATGAGGTCGATTTAAGACGGCGCGAAATTGCCCGCGCTGCCGCCGAGCAAATTAACCCAAACGACGTCATCATGATCGATGGTGGACCCATTGCAAACTATCTGGCTGAAATGCTACTCAATAAAAACCAGATTACGGTAATTACGAACTCAGTACCTGTCTTCGATATTCTTACCAATAACCCGGATATTATACTGATCTCCACCGGCGGAGCTTATCGTCATAGCAGCCAGATGTTGGTAGGACCTCCCGCCGAAGGCGCCTTACGAGAGTTGCGCGCCGACAAGTTGTTCCTGATGGTAACCGGCATTTCCCTTGACTTTGGTTTATCTCATACCAATATTTCTGAAGTTACGCTTAAACAAAATATGATCAGATCGGCTCGTGAGGTAATTTTACTGGCAGATCATTCTTACTTTGGCCAGGAATCGATCATCCAGGTTGCTCCGCTTACAGTAGTTAATAAATTGATTACAGATGACGCCTTGCCCGCCAGTCTTCGCCTTGAGCTAACAAAACTGGGATTGCAAATTATCCTGGCAAACGTTTAGCAACCGGGAGTTACCGGGCGAAAAAACATCTCTGGAAAGGCTGGATTCGCGAGTGTATAATAAGATTTAAGTTATTCACTCACCCAAGGAGCATCGATTGGCGGAGCCGTTGGAAGCTCAAATTGGTCGCAAATTAATCCAAAAAGGCTATAAACTGGCCTTAGCTGAAAGCTGTACGGGCGGATTAATCAGTCACCGTATTACCAACATACCTGGTTCATCCGAATATTACCTGGGCAGTATCACTGCCTATGCCAATGAAGTCAAACAACGCTTGCTTGGCGTTCGTCCTGAGACACTGGAAATTTATGGAGCTGTCAGCCAGGAAACGGTTTTAGAAATGGCCGAGGGCATCCGCAGATCGCTTGCGGCAGATTTTCCTCTTGAAAAAACGGTAAGCCTCTCCGTCAGCGGAATCGCCGGACCTGGCGGAGGTATGCCAGGGAAACCAGTCGGCCTGGTCTGGGTTGGGCTGAGTACCCCGGACGGGGATTGGACCTGGCATTATCTAGGATCTGGCGATCGAATTGAAAACAAAGAGTTTTCGGCTCAAGTTGCTTTGCAGCGGTTAATGGATTATCTCAATGGACAGGTTATTCCAGAAAATTGAGGTTGGCGTCCACAAAGAGATCAATGGGAAATGGCAGCCAGAGCGGTTTCTTTGGCAGGACAGGATTTATACAATCCTGGAAGTCGGACGGCGCTGGCAGGCTGAAGACGGCGAACACATCCTGGTCACAGTTTTGGGTGGGCAGGTTTACGAGCTGCTATTGGCTAACGATCAGATCAGCTGGTATGTAAAACCGCCAGTCTCAGCTCGAATGGCATAAGAGAATTGCCGATCGGATAGATAAGAATGATCTCAGGCAATCATATTTATGGAGGATAACGGATGATTTCGCCACGGCATGTACTAATCCTGACCGCCGATGCTGGATTTGGCCATCGTAGTGCTGCCCTCGCAGTAGCAGCAGCTCTGGAAGAAGTTTATGCAGACCGTTGTCATATCGACGTTGTAAATCCACTGGAAGATAAACGCGCCCCATTTTTCTTGAGGGATGGACAATCTGATTACGATAAAATGGTCAGAGATTCACCTGAGTTGTATCGCTTCGGATATGATGCCAGCGATGCAGTTGTTCCGGGTGCAATTCTGGAAAGCGCCTCTACAGTATTTTTGTATGAGCTGATGTCTGATTTGCTTAAAACTTACCGACCGGATGCCATCCTGACAACTTATCCGTTTTACCAGGCACCTCTAGTTTCCAATTTCTCAATCAACAGATATTACATTCCACTTCTAACTGCCGTAACAGATCTGGTCAGCATTCACCGCATTTGGTTTAATAAGTATGTGGATGCCTGCCTGGTCCCCAACTCATACGTTCGGGATCTGGCTCTGGCTTTTGGATTACCGAAAGACAAAATTTATATCACCGGTATTCCTGTCCATCCGGATGTTATCAAAGAAAAACGAGATAAAGAAACAATCAGAGCCAGCCTGGGATGGCGAACGGATCTGCCGACCTTTCTGGCAGTTGGCAGCCGGCGGGTGGAACGCCTGATTGAAACTTTACAGGCTTTAAATCACTTTGGGGCGCCGATCCAATTAATTGTTGTCGCCGGCAAGGATGACCAGCTTTTCCAACATGCCCAGGAAATTGACTGGCATGTACCGGTAAAGATTTACGAATATGCCACCAATATTCCTACCATGATGCATGCTTCAGACGGATTGATCTGCAAAGCCGGCGGTTTAATCGTAACTGAAGCATTGGCTTGCAGCCTTCCGATGATGTTAATCGATATTATCCCAGGGCAGGAATCCGGGAACGCCGAATATGTTTTGGAAGGCGGTGCAGCAGATTTAGCTGAAAGCCCATTAGAAGCGCTGGAAGTGATGGCTCATTGGATGATGGATGACAGAAAATTGTTAAAAGAACGTGCCCTAAATTCGGCGAGACTTGGCAAACCAAATTCGGCTTACAAAGCTGCTGATTTAATTTGGAAAGCCGCCGAACGCGGGCCAGTGAGCAAGAAGGGCCGGCGCATTGCCGGTCGACCACGCCTGGTAGAACTCCTGACAAACAACCATGTACGCTGGCAAGACAATTCACTTAACAATAGAAAGAAATGAATACCGCCAGTCAGGCCAATCCCTCCATCTTAGTTACTGTCTCCGCAAACGCTGAATGGCAGGTGATTGAGAAATTTTATGCCGGAATTCCAAAATTTGTCACTCCGTTTGGAAGCTGGTTTATTGCTTCGGCGGGACGATTTCCCGTCCTTTTCTTTCAAAGCGGCTGGGGGAAAATCTCTGCGGCAGCTTCCACACAATATGCAATTCAACGCTGGAATCCCCATTTAATTATAAATATCGGCACCTGTGGGGGCTTCCGGGGTCAAATTTGCTCAGGTGATATTCTGTTGGTAGAGGAAACTGTTGTCTATGACATCCTGGAACAAATGGGAGACCAGCAAGAAGCGCTCGATCACTACACAACGGTGCTTGATCTTAGCTGGCTGAAGGCTCCCTACCCCATCCCGGTCAAGCGTGGCCGACTGATCTCTGCCGATCGGGATATTCTTCCACAAGATATTCCTCAGCTCGTTTCACGATTTGGAGCGATAGCCTCGGATTGGGAATCGGCATCCATCGCCTGGGTTGCCAGACGCAATCATGTCGCCTGCTTGATTTTGCGAGGTGTCAGCGATCTGGTAGATCAATCAACCGGCGGCGAAGCCTATGGCAACCCCGATAAATTTATCGAAGGTTCTCGCCTGGTGATGCTGACCTTGCTCCAATCACTGCCCGGTTGGCTACAATGCGCCGGGAAAATCCTTAATTGATCATTTTCAAAAGAAAACAGATCGAAATTACTTTTTATTTCCCAATCGGCTTCGCTCTTCTTCAATAATTTTGGGATCCAACTTTTTAAAAAGAGGCTGGGGCTGCCGCAATTCTTTGCCCGGTTGGATGTTGCTGGGTTCCCAGCGGCCGGAGGCTTCGCCCGGGCGATAACGCAACGCTTTGTGCTCTCCCAAATCATCCTTGACCAACTCAATAAACTGCTCGCCAAACAAAGGCTGGTCGTATCCCAAAAAAGTGTGCAATCGTTCGCAGGTGAAAGGCAGGAACGGTGATAACATTACTTTTAATGAATCGATCGCTTGAATTGCCGTAAAGATGGCCCGACCGGCGACAACCTTATCGGTCTTGATTGAAATCCAGGGAGATGTTTCATCAAGATAGCGGTTGACCTCAGTCGCCAGGCGCATCGCTTCACCCAAAGCCGCTCGTAATTTCACACCTTCCATGTAATCGGCTACAGTCTGGAAACCTTCATTCACATAGGCTAACAGCTCTTTATCCTCGCCTTCCAACTCACCGGGATCGGGTACCTTGCCATCCCAATTCTTATAAGCAAAAGATAGGACACGGTTTGCCAGATTACCCCAAGTCGCTACCAATTCATCATTATTTTTCTTATAAAAATCTTCCCAGGCCCAATCTGTATCCTTGGTTTCTGGCATATTTACAGTCAGGTAATAACGCAAGGCATCGGGATCATAGCGGGTGAGAAAATCGCTCACCCAAACCGCCCAATTACGGCTGCCAGAGATTTTTTGACCTTCCAGATTCATGAACTCATTGGCCGGTATGTCATATGGAAGTACCAACGGGGCAGCAGGTTTACTATTCATCAACACATCGAAAGCCGAGCCTGAGCCAATCAACTGGGCTGGCCAAATAATGGCGTGAAAAGGTATATTATCCTTTCCAATAAAATAATAGGCGCGGGCGCTCAAGTCGTGCCACCAATCTCGCCACTTTTCCGGTTGCCCCTGTAGATGCGCCCATTCGATTGCCGCAGAAAGGTAACCGATTACTGCTTCAAACCAGACATAAAGGCATTTTCCGTTCCAGCCCTGAATTGGCACCGGAATCCCCCAATCCAGGTCGCGGGTGATCGGCCGGCCATGTAAACCCTCCGCCTCCATTTGACCCAATGACTGACGCAGGACATTCGGCCGCCAATAAGATTCTCTTTGGTGCAGAAATTCCTCTACACCGGGTTGAAGCTTTCCCAAATCAAGATAGTAATGCTCGGTTTCGCGTAGCTCCGGGCGCGAGCCATCTATCTTGGAGCGAGGATCGATCAATAGTGTTGGATCGAGCAAATTTCCACAATGATCGCACTGATCACTGCGTGCATTGGTGAAACCACAAATGTAGCAAGTCCCTTCCACGTAGCGGTCCGGCAAGAAACGACCCTGGCTGGGAGCATACCATTGAAGCTGCCGGTCGGTGTATAAATAACCGTTTTGCTTTAATGCCAGGAATATATTTTGGGCAGCTTTAAAGTGGTTCGAAGTATGTGTGCTGGTAAAAAGATCGTAGGTAAGACCCACTTTTTGGAAAATGTCGAGGAAAGTTTCGTGATAGCGTTGGTAAACTTCGATTGGCGATATTTTCTCTGCATCGGCCCGAACTGTAATTGGTGTACCATGAGAATCGGATCCAGAAACCATCAACACTTGCCGGCCGCGTAGACGCTGGTAACGCGCAAAAATATCTGCCGGTAAATAAGCGCCTGTCAGGTTACCGACATGAATTTCAGCATTGGCATAAGGCCAGGCAACTGCAATTAGAATGGATTCTGCCATGGAACTCCTCAAGATTTACATATAAGTTTTACGGATTTTATCATAGATTTTATGTTTGGTTTGAAGGTTGAATCCATAAAAGTAAATTCAACAGCTTATCAATTTATCCATGTCATTTTTCTTGCAATAGCCTGACGAAATTGTTAAAATGATTGAGCGGCATGATGATAAGGGGCCTTTGATTTAAGATCAACCATTTGTTATCTTGTGGAATGAATAATGAATCATCATCGTCTATATCTCTACCTCACAGTTTTGGGTGTCTGGTTAATCCTGTCATCCGCCGCGGTAGTATGGACGGATCCAAAAAAGTTTGTCCTCATTCTGGTTCTAATGACCTTTGTAACAATAACCTCAGCATTAAACAATATTTTCAAAAATACGGGCTGGATCATTACCGTTATTAGCATATTGGTTATAGGGGTAGCGCAATTTTCTGCGGCTGGTTTTTCTTCAACGTATTGGCTTAATACTGGCATAAGCGTAATGGCACTTTTCGGAACATGTATATTGAGCAACTTAACCGGTAACCAATTGCAAAACGTTTTTGGTCAGCTTGATCGAGACCGCAAACTTATTGAAGAGATGCAAATTTACGATCCTGAAACTGGCTTGTTAAAGTGGACTTACGCCCGGCAGAGCTTGAAAGCTGAAATAAATCGCAGCCAACGATTTCACAGTGATCTTTGTTTGATGCTTCTACAGGTCGAGCATTGGGACCCGCCCGAAACGGACTTCTCTTCTGTCAATCTCAAGGAATTAAAAACCCAAATCTCCGAGATCATCACCACCACCCTTCGGACAGTAGATATATCCTTCAGCAACGGTAAAATTGGCGCCATTCTGCCAGGCACGCGCCCAGAAGGAGCTATGATCGCCGCACAGCGCCTGGTCAATAATTCCATACGGAAGGCACATGTCGCTATCAATATTGGGATATCCCATTTTCCCATGGATGGAGTAACCGAAGAAGAAATCGTCAAGGCAGCCGAGGCGGCTCTGTCTGCTGCAGTAAATAGCGAGCGCCCGATCGTCCAGTCTGACCAAATGCATTTTGAACTCGGACGAGACTCTTTCTCAGAACCCCAGCCAGGCGACGAATTAACTCCAAAAAATATAGATAAAACCGATCTAACTTAAATATGGTTGTCTGCTTAATTTTACACATTCGCTTTTATAAACAATTTCTGGGGCAATGTGCCTTAATTACCATGACATGGTAAAATAAGCGTTGCTCGATTGTTCAATTGGGGTGTGGTTGGCCCCAAAAAATCCACCTAAAACAATCCAGCTTTGGAATCTACCGATAAAAATAAACGGACTGTAAACTTCGGACCGGTCTCAATATCTGTGTTTGCACACAGGGATAGCTTGAAATATATTCTAACTTCAGTATATTGATCGTCGTTTCTACGTATTATGGCTTTTAAACTTATGTTAGATGGAATGGCAAAGCTGGCCAAATTGATCATTCAATTCTTACGAGGTAAATAATTTTGGAGAAGCTGCCTGTCAGTAACCCACCCGCCAGGTTGATCCTGGGTATGGATAAACAGGTGTTGATGGGTAAATTTGGCTCTGATGTCATCTGGAATATAGCCAGCCTGGCTGTGCTTGCGGTTTGCGGTATTATCGTGAATATTATTATTGCATGGTACTATTCTCCCGATGTATTGGGAGCATTTAACCAGGTATACGCAGTTTACATGGTTTTCTCCCAATTGGCCGTCGCTGGCATCCATCTTTCGGTTTTGAAATATGTCGCCCAATATTCCTCAAAACCCGGCACATATCGCTCCCTATTTACAGTGGGTCTATTCCTATCTTCAGGTTTTGCGCTGGTTGCGTGTATTGTATTCTGGCTCATCCGGGGTGAATTTGGTAGGCTGATGATGAACAACCCCGGTGTGGGCACCGGGGTGGCATATGCAACTTTAGGCCTGTTTTTCTTTTCAATCAATAAAGTCTTTCTTTCCATGCTCAACGGCCTCAGCCGCATGAAATCCTACGCCATTTTTCAGGCGCTGAGGTACATATTCATGATATTAGCCTTAATTGGTGCTACCATCCTTCATAGCCCAGGTGATCACCTGGGTGTCATTTTCAGCGTTGCAGAGAGCCTTTTATTTCTCTGCATGTTACCCGTTACTCTTCCGGAAATGCAATGGCCTTCGATGGCAATGTTCAAAGAATGGAGTAAAAAACATCTCGATTTTGGGATTAGAGGCTTTTTCAGTAATGTCTTGCTTCAGCTTAATACACGCGTTGATGTCTTGATCCTGGGACATTTTTACGACGATCGCATTGTAGGTATTTACAGTTTTGCGGCCATACTGGCAGAAGGAATTTACCAGCTTCCCTTAGTGCTTCAACTCAATTACAACCCTATCCTGGTCAATTTGATCGCAGACCAAAAAATTGATGAGCTTAAGAAAACCATAAAGCAGGGGGTTCGATTCAGTTATAGGGTTATGTTAACCATTGGTCTGACGGTTGTCCTGCTTTATCCCCTGGGGATTTCCTTAGTGACCAACAAAGCAGCATTTATGCAAAGCTGGCCTATTTTGGCAATTTTGATGACTGGTATTGTCCTGGGGTCCGGTTACGTGCCATTTGGGACGATCTTGCTGCAAGCCGGCCGGCCCGGGTTACATACTTTGATGATCATGATGTTGGTCTTCACAAATATAGCTGGTAACTATTTGCTGGTTCCAGTTTTGGGCGCCACCGGTTCTGCAATTGCTACCGGTTGTTCGTATGCACTTTTGATGCTGTTACTTAAATTATTTACCAAGAATGCTTTGAAATTAAATATATAAAGGCAGTCATTTTGGAGTAACTTTGCCCTAATAAGCGCATCCTGTTGACGCAAGGTTTAATTTTCAATAAATTTTCCATATCAAAAATCCATTGTCACCGGAGGCGCTGGATTCATCGGCAGCCATTTGGTGGAAGAGCTGGTCAAAATGGGCATCGAAACAATCGGCATCAACGATTATTTTGCCGGTAAACGTGAGAACCTGGCAGAGTTAAACGCTTACCCAAATTT
>DATFYI010000167.1:0-5531 GCA_035315125.1 Anaerolineaceae bacterium
TTCGGTCCCAGGATGACAATAAATTCGCCGCCCTGGATGGTGAGACTCATATCCTGTAAGACCGGCTGACCGCCCAAGCTGACGTTTACCTGCTCCAAAACAATAACGGGTTCTTGTGAGATAGACATGCTTTTTCTTTTCTAACCGCCCAGGGCTGTTTGCAGTGCGTTGAGCTGGTCCAGCATCCACTGCTGGTAAGTTTTGCCGGGCGGCATGGTTTCAGATACGGGTACGATCGGGATGTTGGCCTGCTTGGCTTCATTTTGCAGGTTGGTGGTGACCGGCGTGTCGGTCTGGATGTTGTAGATCAGCACTTTAATCTGGTGCTGGCTGATCTGGTCAGTGGTTGTCAGCACGGTATCGGCCGGCGGATCGTTGCCTTCGGCGATGGCCTTTTCGAAGTCAAAGGGGGTCAACACTTTGAGGCCGATCGGATCGGCCTGGTACAGGAAGATGGTTTCGGTCAGGCCGACCGGCGTGCCGTTGTAGCGGGCTTTCAAGTCGTTCAACTTTTGCTGGATCGGCGCCAGCGATGCCAGGAAATTGCTTAAATTCTGCTCATAGTCCGGCTGGTTGGCCGGGTCGCTTTTTTCAAGGTCGGCGCTGATGGCGCGGGCAATGGTCTGGATATTATCGATACCGTACCAGACGTGTGGATTTTCCGGCAGTTTGTGGTCGGCAATGTCCGACCCAACCAGCACGATGCGCTGCGGATTGGGGGAGGCCGACAACAGCTTATCCATCCAGGTATCGTAGCCGTCTCCGTTTTCGATCACCAGGCGGGCCTGGCTGACTGCCACCCCGTTCTGTACGTTGGATTCGTATTCGTGCGGATCGATGTTGGGATTGGAAAGGATGCTGGTGACCGAGACGTGCTGGCCGCCTAACTGCTGGGCAATATTGCCGTAGAAGTTTTCGGCGGCCACCACCGGCACCTGGCTGCCGGAAGAGGATTGTGTGGCGGCAACCGGGGCGCTGCTGCAAGCCGCCATAGAGATCAGCAGAGGAAATGACATTAATATTTTTTGAATTTTTGACAACATAACTCACGCTCCAGGAAATAAACCGTACTAATGGGACTATGTATCAATATGGGAGAGTTTACCACGCAGCCAGGCCGTTGTCAATTGAGATGTCGTATCAATATCAGGCAATCACACCAGGTAAAATAGATCAGATCCAATGCAATCATCATCACGATTGGTATAATGATGGGTAGCGTTAAGCGGTAGGTCCTATCATTTCTATAGGTAGAGGAAGTTCAGATTGCAATATTTGGAAACATTAAAAATCAAACATGAAACCTAAATTTTTAGTTTGGCTGCTGATCGGGTTATTATTATCGGTGGGCATCGGCTTTTCGACATTTATAAACTTACCACCCGACCGAGCTCCCCAGCCAATCTCTCTCAGCACCGGCACCGCCCATCCGACCAACCTGGCGCCCACTTACGCAGTAACCCATCAGGCGCAGCCTGTTCTTAGCGGTGCAATCCGGCCCGGAGCGGCCGCACCCAATTTCAAACTGCCTTTGTTGAATACCAACCTGGAAACTTCTCTCGCCCAATACCAGGGGGACGCCGTCCTGCTCAATTTTTGGTCCAGTTGGTGCGATCAATGCCAGTTAGAAACCCCCCTATTAGAAAAAACCTACCAGCAAGAAAAAGCAAAAGGGCTCGTGATTCTCGGTATTGATTTAGGAAACGAGGATACTCTTCCCGATGCTTTGAACTTTATGAGCAGATTTGGCGTGACCTATCCACTATTGCTGGACCATGGTGACGCAGTCACTCGGGCTTATCTCGTTTACGGGATACCGACCAGCTTTTTTATTTCACGGGCAGGGAAAATCCAGCTCAGCCATATCGGCAGCCTGAACGAAGCAGATTTGCAAATGTCTCTTTCACAAATCCTGGGCCGCTAAGCTGGTAGCGCGCCAAAACAGGGTATTGTGGTCCATATTGGGGTAATTTTCAGGAAAATCTTGGGTGTATAATCACTGACATATTTTGGCAAGGCATAATCAAAAAAGAACGGCAGCGCAGGCTATATCGGCTGATAACATTGGATTGATCCTTAATAAAATCTCCTGGCAATCCTTACAGGTGCCATTGATCACTGATTGCTGAGAGAAGGGTGCTTTATGCTCCGCATAGAAAAACAAAAACCTCTGATACAATTTTTCTTTTTCTTCCTGCTCTTTTTTATCCTGGTTTTTTTTATACCAAAGTTTTTTACAGGAAACCCGGCTACCATCCTGAATGACCGCCTTTCCACCTTTGCAACGATCTTTTTGGGAATTTTTATAGAAGCCGCCCCGTTTCTGTTTTTGGGCACCCTGGCATCTGGAATCATTGAAGTATTTCTTGACAGAGATGCCATGGTAAAAATCATGCCGAAACAGGCCTTGCTGAGCGCCCTGATCGGCAGCAGCCTGGGGCTAATTTTCCCAGTCTGCGATTGCGGCGTGATCCCGCTGACGCGCCGTTTATTTCGCAAGGGTTTCCCCATCCCGGCCGGTATCGCTTTTTTGTTATCGGCCCCCATTTTAAACCCGATTGTGATCATCAGCACCGCCACAGCTTTTGGGATTGGGCGCGTCTTGTTTTTGCGGATCGGCGTCGGTGTGGCCATTGCAATCATCACCGGGCTGATCTTTTCCACCGTCAAAACCCCCTGGGAGCTGTTAAGGCCCACCCCCTGGATCACCGTTGAAGATGTCGCCAGCCATGTGGCGCATGACCAGGATACTTTCTGGGAAAAAATGCGCCAATCTTTTCTCATTTCTACGGATGAATTCTTCGAGATTGGACGTTACCTCATTATTGGCTCGATGATTGCCGCCGCGATGCAAACTTTCATCCCCCAATCCGCCCTGCTTAATATCGGCAAAGGCCCGCTTTTATCAGTTGTCATCATGGTGGCGCTGGCCATTATTCTATCCATTTGCTCCACCGTTGACGCGTTTGTGGCCCTCGGTTTTTCCAGCGTTTTCAGCCTCGGCTCAATCCTGGCCTTCCTGGTATTTGGACCGATGGTCGATATCAAAAGCTCCTTGCTCTTAATTCGAGTTTTCCGCAAGAAAACCGTTATGTACCTGATCCTCATCCCATTGTTGTTAAGTATTTTGGCAGGCCTGATCATTAACTTTTACATCCCCAGCTAGCATCTATCAGGAACCCTTTTATGGACACCCGCATTTATCGATTTTTACAATTTTTAATTCTGACCGGATTGGCGCTATTTATCCTGGTGCAATACATAACCGGCCACCTCAATTGGTACATTAACCAGCGTTATATCTCGTTAAGCATCATTGCCATCCTGGGATTTCTGGCGATGGCCGTAACGGCCCTGCTTTCCAGACAGAAACAGATCCACTCACACGATCATGAAGATCATGAGGAGCACGATCCTGAAGAAGAGCTGCATTCCGCTGCCAGAACTCCCCAGGTAAGCTCGATCGCAGGAATTTTCATCCTGGTCATCCCACTGATTATCGGCCTGGCCATCCCAGCCAGGCCATTATCGGCCAACGCAGTGAATAACAAAGGCATCAGCTCAAATGCGCCCCTATCTGCCGGCGGTGGCAACCAATCCGCATCTGTGAACAAAGCCTCTGCCGATCGCACGATACTGGATTGGATCAAAATCTTCAATTACCAGCCCGATCTTTCTCCCTATTTGGGGCAGACAGCCAATGTGGTTGGCTTCGTTTATCATGATGCGCAGCTTCCGGCCGGCCATTTCATGGTGGGCCGTTTTGCCATTGTATGCTGTGTGGCGGATGCCTTCGCCATTGGAATGGCCGTCGAAACTCCGGCTGGCGTTCAATTGTCCGATAATACCTGGGTGGATGTGCAGGGTCCGGTACAATCGATCGACCTGGATGGGCATAAAACGCCGCTCATCCTGGCCTCTTCGGTGACGACGGTCCAGCAGCCCTCACAACCCTATTTATTCCCTTAAGCTGAGTGTGTGATGAACCGTTTAGATTGGACCGCCTGGGGTTTTATAACTGTGATTGTTGCCGTGCTGCTGGGTGTCTATCTCACCGGCAGCCACATCAGTCTGAATGTTAATCTCAAAGGCAGCGACGCACAAAACATCTTACAGGTAGGACCGCAAGGCCCGCTTGAGTTTAGTTTTTCGCGGCCTGTTCGACAGGACTTGCTGCCAGCATTAATGCAAATCAGCCCGGCCGCCCCCGGTAAAATCACATGGCCGGACGCTCAACACGCCCAATTTATTCCCGACCAGCCCTTTCAGCCTACCCAGCAGTATTCGGTTACACTCCAGAAGGGGGCTTGGGGCACCAACGGCGAAAAGATCTCGCAGGACATAACCTGGAAATTTACTCTGCGCTCCCCGCTGATCGTTTATCTCTCCTCCGATCCCAACAACAGCGAATTATGGACGGTCGGCATCACCGGAAACGACGTTCCAACGCAGCTTACCCACACCAAAGGCTCAGTTTATGACTACGCCGCCTCCCCGAACGGCGAACAGGTCGTTTATTCCGTTTTGAACGGGCAAAAAGGGTTCGACCTGTGGATCATCGACCGCGATGGGCATAACAATCATGTCTTACTCAATTGTGGCGGCGACCGCTGTTACAGCCCGGACTGGTCTCCCGATCTGAGCAAAATCGCCTACACTCGTCAAAGCGCCGGGCTATCTCCCACCGCCCCGCTGGGAGCGCCCCGGCCCTGGCTGCTGGATCCGAACACCGGCGAGACCTCACCCTTGTACAGCGATCCGCAAAAGCTGGGGTTTGGCCCGGTCTGGTCTCCGGATGGGCAAAAGATCGCCTCTTGGGATGGCGTCAACGGCGGCATCCGTATTTATAATCTTCAAACAAAAAACGATGTTCTGGTTCAAACTCAGACAGGATTGGTGGGAAGCTGGTCGCAGGACAGCCGGGAGATGTATTTCACTGATATTGTGGAAAGCCCAAGTGCGGCTCTGTCCAAAGTATTTATTGCAAATGCGGCCGGTGGGCAAAGCCAGCAAATTTTCAATGGAGCCGGTTTCGCCTCAAGATTCAACTTCGATGTCCCGCTCCTATCCCCTAAAGGGGATTGGCTGGCGGTTGGTGTACAATCCGTATCCAATTCAGCCACCTACCAGATGTGGCTGGTAAGCAGTGACGAGAGCCAACAGCAGCAAATTACCAGCGACCCGGATAGCACGGATTTAAATTATTCGTGGAATAACCTGGGAACCGGGCTGCTTTTTCAAAAAATGCCCATTACTACCAGCGGGGTCAGCGAAGCCGACATCTGGTGGCTGGACCGCCGCCAGATGCAGGTCGTCTCCAAAAATGCTTCCGTGCCGGCCTGGCTGCCGTAATAAATAATCCGGCGCCTGCTGCTGACAGGCGCCGATCTCGAGTTGTTCTTTTACAGGCGATTCAAATCCATTCCGGCTCTGCCACGGTCATATCGCTTTCAACATCGCCGGTGTTGAGGGTGGTTTCGGGCTCGAACATAATGATCTCGCACTCCTTGTCAGCATGAGTCCTGTGCTCG